>JANPJH010000130.1:0-1878 GCA_031425415.1 Chamaesiphon sp. VAR_61_metabat_425
GATCTACCCATCTTACACAATAATAGGGATTAGTTTTATCATCTCGCAAGTGAATCGATCCAAACATACCAATATCCCATCTCGCCTGTTGAGTGGGGGTGAGCTTATCGTAGTCGATATTGGCAAAGGGGGACATTTTGACCCCCGAATTTGTGGAAACAGGGGACATTTTGACCCCCACTAAATTGGGCGGTAATCGGTTCTCTGTCGGCGGTTGCGGTGCGATGGAGAATGCCAACTGTTGCGACTTTGGCTTGAGTTTTGGCTTGGGTACGATCGAGAGTATCCGTGGTTGCATGGGTGGCTCTATCCCTCAATAAAAAACCCCTACAGCTAGGGGATTGGCAGCTATTTTCATAGCAAATTAGATTAATTTAGATTCATTATCCCTATCACTTATTCTAGCAAATCAAGCTTACCCAAACATCGGCTTTTCTGCTTGATTCCGTCTCGCCATCTGATATACAAATATTCAATTTTCTGCTTGACCTTGATATCGTACCAACCGCCTAGACTGGGGTAGTATTTGTTAGAGTTAGAGTGTGTCAGTAAATATTTTTTGCTTTTAATTTTAACGATCGAGTAGCCGATTACCGTTTCGCCTCGTTCTAACTGCTCCCTAATTTGCCGATTAGCGAGCGGTTTTTTTGGAATGTCCTGCTCCCTACTTTTAGGGAGCATGATGTCATGCTCCCTAAAAGTAGGGAGCAGATCCAAATTAGGGAGCAAAGATTTTTGAGGTTCCAGGTGTTGGGTCTTAGAGTTCTGCTCCCTACTTTTCAAATTAGGGAGCAGACCGACGGAAGAATTTTCCCATTCCCACTCGCCAACCCGATCGCCAGTTGCATCGCCGACATCTAAATTGTCGATTAGGCTAAGTTGGTTGCCCGCTAGTTTTATCATGCAAACAGGAAGAATTTATAAGTGAATCCATCCCAGTCCGAGCGGTCTGGGATTTTTGTATTAGTTCTCGTCCGCGCCTGGTTCGTCCCGATCGCGATCTGGATTAAAGCAGTCGGCTATCTCCTCGAAAGGAATGCCCGTAAATTTTGAGATGCCAAACAGTTTATCGATCGGTGCTGTATCTTTCCATCTGGACATAGTGAAAGTTCTAACACCGATCGCCTCAGCAACCGCATTTAGCTTAAACCCTCTCTTTTGTATCAATTCTTTCAAACGCTTACCTCCATTGCTCATTAGCCTTTCTAGCTACTTCAATCATACATCATCTTCACAAAATTGTGAGATTAATAGCACAAATTTGTGATGTCGTGATATAGCAATGATATTGCCAGCCTCAATTAGTTGTTTATCACTACCAATTGTCAGGCTGAAGGTGCCACGCGCCGCAATTCCAACTAGTCGGGGTAAATACAGTTTTACCCAGATAGGTGGATTATTAAAGATCTTTCAAACTTCCAATCCCTTACTTCAGGAGGTTCACAGCCGATTCTAGATCCGATTACTACCGACATATATTAGAAACCAGGAGGAAAACAAAAACTAGATATTTGCGATCGTTCACTCATTAGCAACTACCGGAGGAATAGAGCGACCGTAACGCATAAAGATACCTAATCTTTCAATCAACCAACTAACTCCACGCTGTGGGGCATATTTGCCATGACTGAAGACGAAGACGAGCCGAAGATTTGCCCACGCTGCGTCGCAGTACTAACCGTGACTTACAAGCTGATGTTTTGTATGGCAGATGGCTGTGACTGGCAAGACGGCTGGGAAACTTTTGATGATATGTACAACGACAATGAAGATCCAGAATATGACTAATAACTTTGAGATGGAATCAATGCATGAAGAGACCATCAAACTGCAATCTCTGATCGTACCGAGTGAAGTGTTCGGGCACGCAACGGAGGG
>JANPJH010000131.1:0-25750 GCA_031425415.1 Chamaesiphon sp. VAR_61_metabat_425
TTGCTCAAATGTTTCTGGTGTGACACCACATAAACGTTTGAACTCCATCGGCTCTAAATTTTTAGCTTGTTTGTAACTCACTTTCGATTGCTTGAATTTCTATCTATTCTACAACTCTCTCAGACTTTCGCAGGAGGTCTATTCAGCCAGCTTTTCGGGGCTATCTGGCTGCTGAAACTTCATCTGTGCCCAGGTTAATTGTTTCACCTTCTCAACATCACCCTGACTTGCCGCCTCCTTGAGATTGCGCTTTTCATGAGCGTGAGCAATCGCTTCTTCCTTGGAGCGGGAGCTGCTATCGAAACACTTTTCTAAGTTTTCAAACACCCCCCGCCGCGATTTGGTTGCGTGTTGACGTTCGGTATCGAGTAATTTTGCCATCAATTCGAGGTGCATGGCATCCTCACTACAGATTTCTTGGAGAATCGACCATTCATCGTTACCTAATAGTTTCTTTTCCTGGATGCGCGTATCTTTAAATGGTTCGCCCATTACTTCCTCATAGATTCTTGGTAAACTATCATCAAATTCATGCTTCTCTTCCAGCCAAATTCTTCTAATTTCTTCCAGTTCTTCAGTCGTAATTAGCTCGATGTTTTGCATATCTGCTGGAGCAGTCTGGCGAATCTGAACTTGTGCAGATAATACTTGTCTCAACCAATGTTCGCGCCAGAATTTAGTATAAGGACCATGAATTGGGACTACTTCTGTACCATCACCAGCCTTGCGCTCAAAGAGATCTACTGTCCCGTGCATTCTCCGAAAATCGCGCTTATCTCTGTCATCATGAATATCTAATTCATTCCGAATATCTAATAATGGTTGCAACCATTCTTTTTCTTCATCATTTTGAATCATGGCCTCCATCGATTTATCTTTACTTACGAGCGTACAGACCCAACAACCAAAGCGAGAATCTCCACAACTAGGAGTAGATGTATCTACAACCAAGGGACATTCACTGTCAGCAGTGGCACCTCGGTACAAACTAAATAAGTCTTGATTGTTCCCTCCCCACGGATTTTTAAATTGCATCAGGTACATCCACACCTCATCAGTCCGCCAATCTTCGATCGGGGTGTAAACTAGAGAATTAATTAAACTAGGTCTAGGACTCAATCGATCGCGAACTCGACCTTTTTCATGCTTAACCATAACAGTGGCACGCTTATTGCTTTCTGCCTTACGCATACCCAAGACTAGTACTATTTCACCACAGGCATGAACTGTATTGCGAATGAAACGGTTAGCTGGGTTGATTTTTAGACGTTCAGTACACCATCGAAATCTCATTCTCGGTGCAGGATAGCCCTTCCCGATTAAATTAGGCCAAAATCTTTCTTTAACTTCTGGATAAAGTAAATGAGCTTGTACTGGCATTTGTTGCTCGTTAGCCGCAATTTTCAACTGTTGGATCGATCTATTTACCCACACTGAGACAATTGGATTTTCTACTAACGTATCTGTCGTAATTACGTGAATTGGTTTTGTACGACGTTCCAATGGAAGTTTCGAGATGGCATTCCAGATCAATTGGAGAATACAACTACTGTCTTTTCCCCAAGAAATTCCTAAAACCCAAGGAATCTGGTCGAGACAATATAGTTCCTGAATTTCTTCGCTAAGTCTTTCTATTTCTGCTACTAGTTCAGAAACACTGCGATTTTCTAGTTCTACCATTTGAGTTGCTTATCCTAACTTCAATTAATTCTCTGGATTTTCTGCTAAGATACTTTGTCTTAATTTTTCAAATCTCTTCTCTAATAAAGCCCTTAATATCTTTTTTGCATTCTCCTTTTGATATTCCTCAGAACCAAGAGATATGTTGTCATATTCGCATTCGACTGATTCGACAGACAGTAAATGATAGTGTAGGAAATCAATGCTATCTTTATTTCCTTTTATAGCAGACTCTAATTCTAATTTTTGAAACGACGGATTGTCTGACCAATATCGGTTAGCTTTGGCAGATATCCAGGAGTAATTTAGAGGAGAATTGATTGGATGATCTCCATTTCTATCTACTTTTTCACCTGTAAATTTATACCAAGAGTTAACAGCATATAAGTGATCTGCTTGCAAGTCAGTTCTTCCTACATGCAAACATTCTCCACGCTCTAACTCATGATTACCATTAGTTTTATCTCGATACTTGAAATCCGATAATCCATTTTTAATAGAAAATGACAGGATAGCCATACCCATTGTTTTATTGTGAGATGCTATTAGAGCTTCTTTATTTGAGTAGCCATCGACATCACATATCATCTCAAACCGACTACCTAATTTACCGTTCGACCCTAAAATTTGCAATTCAGTTAAGTCTCGCTTATTGGGATCGTCATCACTAAGATTTGAAATATCAGACCATTTAATTGGTGGTTTTGAGACATAGGCCATCAATCGAGGAATATCAGCCAATATCCGTTTATCTATCGAAGAATAAGCCTTCTGATAAGCACCGCCAAATAAAGATCCCCAGTACCACCACTGAATCTTTCTTACTACCGTGCCTGTCGGATCTCTTGATATATTATTCCATACAGAGTCACTTAGGATACATGATAATACTAAATCCATCTGCCTATAAGGAAGATTAGATAGCTTAGAAATGCCTAGCCTTGCTTTCATGAAAAAATATGCTCGCAATAACTGTTTCGCCGCCTGTTCTTGTATTGCTTGAACATCATGTGGTGACAAATTAAGTATTATCTTATCCGAGTATCCCCAATCTTTTAATTCAATAATTGAGATGGCAGCCTTTTTTATCTCCTTTATGTTATTACTATCTAGCATATTGCTTCTAACTGACCAGTCAGATCCAAGAGCTTGAGATAACTTAGTATGTAATGCTATAGTTTGAGCGAAAGATCTAGCAATAGATTCTGGAAATTTACTTCCTCGATCGACCTCTTGTGTTGCTTCTGGATTCTTCTCTCCAAGGAAATAGCCAATGTTCCAAAAATTTTCTATCCCATCATCTCTAGCTGCTTCCGGAATAAGATTTATATGCTTCTTAAAATCTTTCTGACTTTCAGAACAGGCAACCCTCATTATATCTCTTAAACTGGAATCTTGAGTTGTGGTTTTGGCAACTAATAAATCAAAAGTTTCTAGCTCAACTCCTCCCATGTTAATAACAGAGAAAATACCAGATAGACGATTGAATTCGTTAGATGGAACTTCTAATACTGGAATTTGAAACTTAATAATGTCAGATAATAACTCTTGAAGTTTTGCTCTCCAACTCAAGAAATTACGCTTAAGTTTTTTCCAGCCTTCGTCATATTGACCCTTGTCTATGTCATCATTATTGTATCTTAGCTTCAGATTCTTGCCTTCCAAAGTTTGCGCGATAATAACATCCTGCCTTTCATCGAACAGGTCTATCAAAAACTTGGTCGGATCGAATTCAATTAATTTGTCATTTTTGTTCTCAATATAGAGCTTATCCATCGGTAGATATACAGCTTCATCCAAACCAGATTGAATTTGCAAGTCTTTTACCGTACATAGATCCGCTAATTCAGAATCAGATATTTCATAATAAATTAGGCTATTTTTATCATTCTTTTTGTATTTTACAAAAACAAAAGCGTCGCAAACATCTTCATGTTGTAGTTCGCGAATCTTGGGTAATTCTAATTCTTGCAATCCTAGTTTGTTAAGATTCAAGAACCACCTCAGTCTATAATTCCTGTTTAATTCACTGCCCGCAAAATGATATGTCGCACCAAGTATTAAATCCAGCGCAGTTAATCTTTGTTGACCATCTAGAAGATATTCACATTTGTAAGCATTCCCTGTCTGCAAATATTCCGTTGCCTTTAAACCGTTTACTTCCTCTTGTGTCAAGCCTACTTTTTTTAGCAAAATATCTTTTAACGTCTTATCTGGTATGGACATAGGATTATTTATAGACATCATCTTGCTATCAGCTTCTGTTCCAATTAAAGCCTGACCAACAGGATATTCAAGTAAGATAGAGGCTATAAGTGATTGCCATCGTTCTGGATTCCAAACAAATGGACGTTGAAAGTTAGGCAGTAACAGGTCACCTTTTCGTAGTGCGTACAATAGTTGTCCTAGTGTTCTGGTTGTCATGAATCGGTATTTATACTAAAAAGGTGACATATACTATTAACAGGCTAACATATACGTACATATACGTAGTCAGGATAAAATCTAAATAGAGTGCAAGAGTAAAAAAATGTTAACTACTGTAGAAGGCATTTATCGAGACGGTCGGATCGAGCTAAAGAGCCAACCTCATAACATTGCGGAGGAAGCTAAAGTGATTGTAACTTTTGTGGATGCTGATGCTGTCAATCTAGCAGATCATACGATCGATCGATCTCAAGCAGAAATTCTACGCAATAACCTAGCGAATTTTGCTGATGATTGGAATAGTCCAGAAATGAATATTTATGATAACTACGATGCCGCAAAATCCCAGTTGTAGGCAAGGGGATGTTGTGTTAGTCCTGTTCCCAAATTCCGATCTAGTTACGGCAAAAACTAGACCAGCAGTAGTAGTTCAAGCAGATAACTTAGAGACAGGTTTACCGCAGATTATTGTGGCAATGGTTACTAGCCAGATGTCTCGGAGTCAACATCCGAGCCGTTTGACTATCTTAGTAGGTACGCCAGAAGGTCAGCGATCAGGTTTAATATTAGACTCAGTTGTAATGACTGATAATTTGGCAACTGTGATACTATCGTCTATTTCCCGTATTATTGGTTTGATCGAACTCGATACTCTCCACAAGAGTATATGCAATACTTTTGGGTTATAGGTACTAGCGATGAGTTTACACTCAGATCCAAATTCTGAAATTGTGTCAACAGTGCTGACACAATTAAGCTGAACTCACGATCCGGAACTCCTCATGAAATTGCGTCCGCATTGCGGACGCAATTAAACTGAACTCACCTGTCTGGGGCAAGAATACCGCATCCAAGTTGGCTACGCGGACTTTTCATCGATCTACTCTTCTATCACCGCGAACTGCAAAGCCTGGTAAGTTAGTGAGAAAACTGATAGTCTATTCTATGATTGGAGTTCTTACTAAGTCGATTCATTCGTCACCCCACAGCAAAGCCATCATACTGACGAATAAACGGAGAATGATACGCCAAGACGATAGCATCCTTGGGAATGCCTTGCTCGACTAGCTCATTTGCCACGCCAACTTCCGTACCATCATATTGAATCCAAAGTTTTTCCCCTTTGATATCGATTTGAATCAACACACCATAAACCCGACGATCTTTGAGCCAGCCAGCGCGTAGTACCTGATATCGATCGTGAGTAGTGTCGAGCAGAAGTTGCATCTCAATTTCACCGTAGACAGGTTGGATTTGGCTATGCGCGGTGAGGATATCGATAACGATCTGACGGTAGCGGCTTACTTTGTCCATTTGATGATGCTCTAAGCTTCTACATTTTACACACTATCGTCGCCAGCAATTTTCCGGCGAAAAATCTCTTCCATTTTTGCTAAATCTGCATCAGTTTCAGGATAGGGATATGCTGGACGATCGGGATTAGTACGAGTGAGTAATTCTGTAATCACCTCACCATCATCTCGATGCGCTAAGGCATAAGCTCTCAATTCGCGTCGTGTCATCTTACTAAAATCTGGCTTAGTCATTGATAAACCTCCATTCTCCATCTGGACGAATTTCTAACTCGATACTTTCAGTTATTCCTGCCAAAATATATATTTTGGTGGTGATGGGATCGTATCTAAATAAGTGGATCGGTTGGTAGCAACTGGAAAGTCGTTGACATACACTCATACAAGCAAAAGCTTGGGCTGTAGTTGGCATATACTCAATATCATATCAATTTCCAACCTATGATAGCCCTTAACCCAATCGAGCCTCTATTAAGTTTTTAAAAACCTTCACAAATTTCGCAAAAGGCTGTTAATCTAGTTACGGTAACATCAGCCCCACCCCGAATCGTGTCAGATCGTCAGACTCTTCTATCCTCTCCCACTCAAATCCTTGTCCAACGCACTCACATGGGCGGAAGTGAGGCTTATATTGGCTCCGTTACGCTGCAATGGTTGGCCGATCGAGTAAAATATGCCGCAGAGATGAGCTTACTATCAGAGCAATATCAGGCGAAAGAACAGAACATTGCGATTGATAGTGATAGCATCGAAGTCATCCAACAGCGTCCGCTGGATTGGAGTAGACAAGCTTCTCTAGTGCAATATTTAGCAGGGCGAACTACCCATAAATTTCCGCCTGTATTAGTGACGATCGACAGAGCCTGGGTGGATAATATTCATGCACCGGAATGGGGAAGAGGTGGGAAGGCTAATGAATCGGCGGCGATATTTACCGCCATTGATGGGAATAACAGCGTCGGTTTATTAGATGTGGGGGAATCCGTGCGAATTTATGCCCTCGACGGACAACATCGGTTGATGGGCGTGCAAGGATTGATGGAGTTATTACGTGCGGGTGAATTGCCTAGATATAACAAGGAACGAAATCCGGTTGGTAATAAAATTACGATCGATGAATTAGGGACATCGGCGGATTATTTAGAGACTTTACCCCAAGAAACGATCGGGATTGAATTTATTTCGGCGGTGGTGAAGGGTGAAACCCAATTAGCAGCAAGAAGAAGGATTCGATCGATCTTTGTCCATGTTAATCTGATGGCGATCGCGTTAAGTAAGGGTCAATTAGCTCAATTAGATGAAAATGATGGTTTTGCGATCGTCGCTCGGCAAATTGCCGTCAATCATCCATTATTAAAAGATACTCCAGGACGCAAGCCGCGCGTGAATTGGGATAGTGCTACCGTTGCCACTAAAACCACCGTCCTCACCACTTTGCAAGCTTTGCAAGATATGGCGGCTAAATATCTGCAACACAAATTTCCCAACTGGAAGCCCAAAGCTCAGAAAGGTTTAGTTCCGCTCCGCCCAGATACAGCCGAATTAGAATTAGGTATCACCGCTTTTAGTCAGCTATTCGACTATTTAGCCCAATTTACTAGTTACGGACGCATCCAGGCGGAAGATACTCCCCAACTCCGCCGATTTAGCTTTGAGCCAGGGAGTGGCGAGGGACATATCTTATTTCGCCCCGTCGGACAAGTTGCCTTTGCCCAAGGGGTAGGCATTGCGGTTTTTAAAAAACAAATGGCTGAAACCGAGGTATTTGGTAAACTCGATCGATACGATGCCGATGGTGGGTTTAGTCATATTAATCTGCCCCAATCGCTCTGGTATGGGATTTTATACGACCCCAATAAGAAACGGATTCTTGTCTCTGGGCGCGATTTAGCTGCCAAGTTGATTGTGTATCTGTTGGGTGGAGTGGATAATGATTTCGATCGAGCCGAACTCCGCCGTCAGGTAGCAGAAGCCAGAACGGTGGGTGAATATGCCATGAGTTTCAATGGTAAATTAGTCACGCCTAAGGAAGTTGGTTTACCAGCAATCCTATCCTAGATTGACTTGGACGATCTCCATGCCTGAATTTTGATATGTGAGCTGCAAATAGTGAGGGAAATTAACTACAAACCGCTCTAATTTCCTTCGAGTTCGCTAATTCGCGCCAATGCTTGGGCTAATTGGTAAGTGGTTACGGTCTACTTGTAACATAATTAGATTTTAACACTTGGTGTTAAAGCGGTTGCCAGTCTGTTAACTATCGCACTTCCATTATAATTTAGTAATCCAGATCCTAGCTCAAACAACCCAATGGTATCGATCTCCGCAACCCATCCCACCAGTCGCCAGTACTTACCATCTGATGCACCTGACGCATCGCCGAATCAACAAATCTTGCCCCTAACTGCCAAAGTTAATGATAGAGACTGTCTCGAAGTTGGTGGCTGTGATGTCACCGAATTAGTACAGCAGTTTGGTTCGCCTTTATACATCTTGGATGAAGCAACCCTTCGCGCTGCTTGTGGACAATATCGGGAGGGGTGGCGAAAATATTATCCAGGCGAATCTCTGGTAATATATGCCTCTAAAGCATGGAGTTGTCTGGCAGTATGCGCGATCGCGGATAGTGAAGGACTAGGGATTGACGTGGTATCTGGTGGCGAAATTCTTACTGCACTTACAGCAGGTGTGAGTGCCGATCGGATCTACTTCCATGGAAATAATAAATCAGTTGCCGAACTCGAACTCGCGATTGACAAAAACTGTAAAATTATTGCTGACAATTGGCTCGAACTCGAACACATCGCCACCATTGCCAGCACCACAAGCAAAAATGTCCCCGTGATGATTCGGCTCACCCCAGGGATTGAGTGTCACACCCATGAATACATTCGCACGGGACATTTAGATAGTAAATTTGGCTTCGATCCCAACCAACTTGAAGAAGTTTTCACCTGGCTGACCAAACAATCACATATCACCTGTATTGGCGTTCACGCGCATATCGGTTCCCAAATTTTTGAACAACAGCCTCACAAAGATCTTGCTGGCGTGATGGTGGAATGGTACAAACTGGCTCTGAGTTATGGTTTACCTATCAGTGAAATTAACGTCGGGGGTGGTTTAGGCATCAAATACACCGAAGCAGACGATCCGCAGAGCATTGATGAGTGGGTGAAAAACGTCGCCACTGCCCTTAAAATCGCCTGTGAACAGCATGGAGTTGGCTATCCGAGGGTTATCTCCGAACCAGGACGTTCTTTGGTCGGGAGTAGCTGTATTACGGCCTATACCGTCGGTGGCAGCAAAACTGTGCCAGGTATTCGGACTTATCTCAGCATCGATGGCGGGATGTCTGACAATCCCCGACCGATTACTTATCAATCGCAATATCGGGCAATAATTGCTAACAAAATGTCTGCACCGATGAGCGAAACTGTGACTATTGCTGGAAAACATTGTGAATCGGGCGATATCTTAATTAAAGATGCTCAACTTGCCCCTGCTGTGCCGGGAGATATTTTAGTTGTCCCTGCTACAGGAGCCTATAATTACAGTATGTCATCTAACTATAATCGGATTACTCGCCCCGCAGCTATTCTCGTCCATGAGGGATTGGCGAATGTTATTATTCAACGGGAGAGTTATGACGATCTCCTGCGATATGATATTATGCCAGAAAAATTACTAAGGTAGCGATTGTAACGCGACAAAACCCACAGCGATAGTTTAAGCTATGTTTGTTCAAACTTTAGATCTCGCATGAGATCTAGGGAATGATAGGATTGCATAGATTGGTTGTAAAATCTTCCCTAGCAAAGAGTTTAGATTGATGGCGTTACACTCAACCTGCAGGTTGAGTAAGGATTGAAACCCCTGAAATCGACCTAAACCCAATCGAACTTACACCTAAATTTTGAAATTCGGGGAATAAAAATTGTGAAAAAGTTATTGTGGTATGCGTGCTGCTGTTGGACGCTTTCTCTAGTCGGTGCTTCAGCTAGCAATGCTAGCCCCGTAGTCCAATTAGATGAAAATTCGACAGTTGGTAGCGCAGCTAATCTGGGCACAGTTACAGGTAGCAGCAGTCTCGCGCAAGTTCCACCTCCACCTAGTCCAGAAGTCCCTGCTAAGCCTTCTAATTCGGAAACGCAGGATTTACAGAATCAACTCAACAACATCAACAATCAGGCTCCAGCCCCTGACAAGTTCAACACTTACATCCCCAGAGTTTCACCTGGGTTTAGTATTTCCAACCCCACAGGATTTGGTGCTGATAACAACTTGTTATTCTTTGGATTGAGCTACCAAAACCGGACCCGATTTACCCAAACTTCTGATGGTGAAGCCGGCTTTGGGATTGGTTTAGGTGATGCGGTTAACTCAGTTGGGGTCGAGTTATCCTACAGCATCAATAGTTTCGGTTCGAGTCAATCGTTTGGCAGTGGCGCATTCAACGCTAAAATCCATAAACGGTTGAGTGAAGATTCGGCTGTAGCTGTTGGCTGGAACCAATTTGCTCAAATTAATTTGGGAAATGGTCGGAACGCCAGTAACGTTCAATCGGACTTTCCCCCAAATTCCTACTATGCGGTTGGCAGTAAAATCTTCCGCACTTGTGAAGATATCAATCAACCCCTGTGCCGGATTGCGGTGACAGGTGGGATTGGGAGTGGAGTATTCTTACCCTTCAGCACCATTCAGAATGCAGTTGCGACCGGGACTACGGCGTCTGGTTTGAATGTATTTGGTTCTGTAGGCGTTCGGGTTGCTAGACCTGTGAGTGCAATTTTGGAATGGACTGGACAGGATTTAGCAGCAGGTGTCTCAATTGCACCGTTTGATAACTTCCCATTAGTAATCACTCCGGCTGTGCGCGATATTACCGGAGCTGGCGATGGAGCTAGATTCATCCTTGGTGCTGGTGTCGCAGTTAATTTCTAATTGCAGATGTGGGATAATTTCCTGCTCGATCGAAGCTCATCATCCCACAGTTGCGATCGGTAAATTGAGATTCAGCTAGAGCCAAACCCAATAAATCTAGAACCGACTAAATTCTAGATTTGTTGGGTTTTATGCTTTAATCAATCCCAAACTTGACTGACACCACTCCCGTGATATCCTTGTCGATCGAAGTGGTATCGTAACTACCACCATTACTCACCGCAGTTGAATTACGCGGCGTGATTTGGAATACGCCAGTATCGGCACCCCGAACACCCCCAACCCGGTTTCCAGTCACCTTAGCAATCGCTTCGGCTCTGGCTTTAGCATCCTTGGTAGCTTCAGCCACCATTTCAATCCGCAGTTTGCTGAGTTCGTTGTAAAGATATTCTGGTGGCTCGGAAGTCAGGGGAATCCCTTCATTAATTAATTCCGTAATTTCCTGAGATAGTTTAGAATAACGATCGACCTCAGCCGATCGAATCTCCAATCGCTGATTTAGCTTATAGGCAAGAGTTTTTCCCGTTTCCCGTCCATTAGACACTTCGGGAATTGGGAGGGTTTCTAGGGCATTTAGCGACACTGCTGAGTCTGGTACTTTCGCCTCCTTGAGATAGCCTTGAACTCGATTTGTCCAACCCTTGAGTTGCTGATAAGCTGCTTGGGCAGTTGGCTGCTGACTGGAGATCGAGATCCGCCACACGATATAATCCGATCGAATCGGTCGTTTTGCCGAACCAGTCACCACCAGCGCATCATCCACTCGTTTAATATTCCGAATTGCTCCCGCCCACATGAAGGAACTGACAATCAGAGCAGCGGATAATAAAGCTAATCCCGCAAATAGTTGGGGGAAAGAATCTCTTCGCGTAACCGTTTCCATTACTTTTGACTCACACACAAAGTTAATTTTCAAGGATAATGACACCTCACCAGCCTCAATTGTAACTACCACTGCTCGATCGAGCTTTCCTGAAAAGTTGGGTTGAAGTTTAAATCAACCTTATTGATACATAATAATTATGCTGTTTCGTGAATTAGTTTTAGAGAACTTTGGCTCCTATCTGGGTAAAAATACTATCAACCTGCTCCCAGAAGTAGCTGAAGGCAACCGACCAATTATTTTGATTGGTGGGATGAATGGTGGGGGGAAAACGACAATTATGGATGCGATGCGGCTGGCTTTATATGGTTCTCGCGCTCAATGTTCGACGCGGGGGAATTTGAGCTATGGAGACTTTCTAGATCAGTGTGTCAGTCGGCAAACACCACTAACTGAAAAAGCGCGGATTGAATTAGCTTTTCAAGTCGCTGAAGATGGTAATTTATTAGATATTCGGATCGTTAGATATTGGGAGCGCAATCCGAAGGATGGGAAAGATACTTTAGGTATATTAGTCAATGATTGGGCCGATAAAACTCTCTTAAATACTTGGGATGAGTATATCGAAAATTTATTACCGTTAGGTATTTCTAATCTATTTCTCTTTGACGGCGAACAGGTAAAAGAATTAGCCGAACAGGAAACTCCACCTGTTGGAGTATTTGATGCGATTCAATCACTACTAGGTTTAGAATTAGCCGAACGATTAGCTGCGGATTTAGATGTCTTAGTTAGTAGAAAGCGGCGAGATTTAGCGACTACCAAACAATTAGCGGCGATCGATGAAATCGAAAATAAGCTAGAGGAACAACAAGTCGAGTTAGTCAATATCGAACAGGAATTAGTTCAATTAACAGAAAAGCTCCAAATAGCTACCGAGCAGGAAGAACAGGCTTTCGATAAATTCGTTCACGAAGGTGGGAAAATTGCTGCCCAGGGACAACAATTAAATCTAGAATCTAAGGCTCTAACAAATCAAATCGAGCAACAGCGACAAGCAATGCGCGACTTAGCTGCCGGAAGTTTACCACTAGGATTGATTACTCCTTTATTAACTAAAATTCAGGCTCAAGGAACGATCGAATTACGGCACAATCAAGGTAAAGCAGCTTTAGAATTATTACTCGATCGAGATCGCCGATTGCTTGACTATCTCCACCAACAATCAGTTTTAGCAGATCAAATTGCTAATGTTCAAGCATTTTTAGAGAATGAAAATCAGCGTTTGACTACTGATATTAATCTAGAACAATCAGCCTGGTTAGATATTGATATCGAAATGATGAGTGAATTAGACCGGGTAATTAAATCCGATCTCGATCGCGATATTCATCAAATTAACCATCTAAAAAATCAATTAACTAAACTCGAAACTGAATTAGATTTTCTCGATCGGCAAATTGCTGAAGCCGCCTCGCCCGAAGAATATACGCGACTTAAAGAGCAAGAAGCCACAGCTCGTCAGATAGTTACTACCCTCAAAGCAGAACAAATCACGGCTACGCGTAGATATCAAGAACTCGATCGCATTGTTACTAAAACGAAGCAGGAATTAGCTACTTATACAGAAACTAATATTAAATTAACTAACGATCGACATATTATTGATTCAATTGCTAAAGTTAAAGAAACACTCCAGATATTTAAAGAAAAGCTTACCCTCAAAAAAATTAATAAGCTCGAAAACGAAGTGACTGAATGTTTTCGTTATCTGCTCCACAAATCCGATCTCATTCATCGAGTCACGATCGATAGTATCACCTTCACTCTCACCCTGCACGATCGCGATGGCAAGTTATTACCCAAACATCGACTCTCAGCCGGGGAAAAACAACTCCTGGCAATTGCCCTATTATGGGGATTAGCACGAGTATCGGGACGACAATTACCAATTGCGATCGATACCCCCTTAGGTAGATTAGATTCTTCTCATCGAACCAACCTGATCGAACGTTATTTCCCTGCCGCTAGTGAACAGGTAATCTTATTATCTACCGATACCGAAATTGCTGAAACAGAAGTAGCTAAATTACGCGCTCAAGGTGCAATCACCCGCGAGTATTTACTAGATCATAATGCTAGTTTACAACGCACAGAAGTTCGATCTGGATACTTTTGGTAGTCTTGAAAATACTTCTAAATTAAGCCGAAGTTTTCCTTTTGCGTCCTGCCTGTTTAAAAAATCTTCTCAATCATGACTAGCAATTCTCACCCGCTCCAAAGATTACTTGCTTACGGAAATAAATATCACACTCAAGCTTGGCAAGCGGCAATATTCTCAGTTTTCAATAAACTTTGTGATGTCGCCCCAGAAATCCTGATCGGTATGGCGGTAGATGTCGTTGTCAAAAAGCAAGATTCATTCATCTCCAATTGGGGGATTCGTAATGTCGAACAACAACTAATCATCCTCACCTTTATCACCGTAATTGTCTGGATCTTAGAATCAATTTCCCAATACGTTTACACTAACCTCTGGCGCAATCTATCTCAAAAAATTCAACATAATCTCCGCCTCGATGCTTACGGACATATTCAACAATTAGAACTAGCTTACTTTGAGAATCAAAGTACTGGTAATCTCATGGCAATCCTCGGCGACGATATTAACCAACTAGAGCGATTTTTAGATGTTGGGGCCAATGAAATTATTCAAGTCTTAACCAATGTCATCGTCATTGGTGGCGTATTTTTTGTCCTCGCCCCGACAATTGCTTGGTGGTCGATGATTCCGATTCCCATTATTATCATCGGTTCAATTTGGTTTCAGAAATTTCTCGCCCCCTATTATAGTAATGTCCGCGACAAAGTGGGTTTATTAAATAGTCGCCTCGCGAATAATCTAGGTGGGATTACCACGATTAAAAGCTTTACCACGGAAGCCTACGAACTCGATCGCGTGCGGTATGATAGTGAAGCCTATCAGCAGAGTAACCGTCGGGCAATTGCTGTCAGTGCTGCCTTTGTACCGCTGATTCGGATGGCGGTCTTATTCAGCTTTACGATGACCTTACTACTCGGCGGAATGGCTGCTGTAAATGGTCAATTAGGCGTAGGTACCTACAGTATCCTCATCTATCTAACCCAACGGTTATTATGGCCGCTGACGCGGTTAGGCGAAACATTAGATCTTTACCAACGGGGGATGGCATCTACTCATCGGGTACTAGATTTACTAGATACACCAATTGCCAGAGATGTTGGACATTTAGCCCTACCCGTAGTCAAAGGTGAAATCGAATTGCGCGATGTGACTTTTGCCTATCCCGATCGAACTACAACTGTCAAACAGCTATCATTAGAGATCCCCGCCGGAAAAACTATCGCCATCGTCGGCGCGACAGGTTCGGGCAAAAGTACCCTCGTCAAATTATTACTCCGCCTGTATGAGATTCAATCGGGACAAATTACTCTTGATGGTATCAACATTCAGGATTTACATCTAGCCGACTTGCGCCGATCGATCGGTTTAGTCAGTCAGGATGTATTCTTATTTCATGGTACGGTGCGGGAGAATATCGCTTATGGGAGTCCCGATGCCGATTTAGGCTCAGTTATCGCCGCCGCCAAAATTGCCGAAGCTGATGACTTTATTACCCAGTTACCAGATGGTTACGATACGATTGTCGGGGAACGGGGGCAAAAATTATCGGGGGGGCAACGCCAACGAATTGCCATCGCACGAGCGGTTTTAAAAAACCCGCCGATTTTAATTCTCGATGAAGCAACATCAGCCGTAGATAACGAAACAGAAGCGGCAATTCAACGATCGCTCGATCGCATTACACTCGATCGTACCACCATTGCGATCGCCCACCGGCTATCAACAATCCGCAATGCCCATCGCATTTACGTGATGGAACAAGGGCAATTAGTCGAAGCGGGCACTCATGATGAGTTATTAGCCGCACAGGGTATCTATGCTGGACTTTGGCATATCCAACAGAATGCTAAAGCCGCAAAATAACCCCTAAAGTATTTCTTGGCAAAAACTCTAGCTTGGTCGGAATTACTACCCAGCCACAACTCAATTACTATTAGCCAATAGCCACTGAGTAATCCCATCCGCGATCGATTTTGCCATTTTTTGCTGTTCTTGGGGATTTGAAATCAGTTCAAACTCACTCGGATTGCTCATAAATCCCCACTCTAATAATACCGAAGGTGCGGATGCGGGTCGAGCGAGAGCGAGATTATCCCAAAATACGCCGTAAGAAGGACGACCAGTATCTTTCACAACATAGTTATGTAGATACATCGCCAAACTTTGGGCTTGAGCATGATACCAAAACGTCGAAAAGCCCTTGGTAGCTGGGTCACCACCATCAGGGAGTGAGTTATGATGGACGGAGAAAGCCACAGTCGGTTCTAAATTATCAATCACTGCTCGTCTGTCATCAAGTTCGATGAATTTATCCACTTCGCGCGATAAATAGACCGATGCACCCCGCATTGCTAATTCATTTGCCAGAAGCTTAGATGCGTAGAGATTTGCATCTTTTTCGGTGTAACCATCTGGCCCTACTGCCCCAGAATCCTTCCCCCCATGTCCGGGATCTAGTAAAATCTTCGTCCCCGTCAGGGGTTTATCCAAGTTATTTTTATCTAGCTTCGGTGGGTGGCGGAGCGATAAAACCAGGGTACTACCCTCGTATTTGACCTTATAACCCCACTGTTGCTTTGATTTGAGGTTAAACACATATTGGACGATCCCAGGAGCCGTCTGCTTCCAATCTAGGCGAGAAACGACGGGGTTATCATTAAAGCGGATAATATCAGTTTGGGCGGTAGTGTTGTATAGAGTTACAGTGACTGTATTCGTACCTTGATCGATCGCAATTGGTACGGGTACCTGCAACGGAAACAGGATATCTGTATTTCCCGCTCGTTCTTTACTAGTCACACTTTTGACTACAGTTCTGGGGGGGACAGCTACACCGCTAGTGATTTGCACCTGCTCGGCGAGAATCCAGCCACCGTAATCCAACCGCACCCAGTTTGCTTGTTTGCCATTGTTATTCCCTGTCTGGCGAGCGGTAATCGAGGCTCTTGTCCCTTTGGGTAGGGGGGTGAGCCGACTAAAATCGGAACTTGCCCCAGTGCGAGTAATACCTCCATCTACCTTGACTTCGGCAATATCTAAGTTAAGGGGGGATAAAATCTGGACTTTCCCCGGCGCGGCTTGAGAGAGATTAATCGGTTTGGCAGTAGGAGAAGAAGGATTGTTCACTTCTAGTTTATAAGTCGGATTGCCCAAATCCGCCGCCGCAGAAGCGATCGCGCAACCTAAATATTTTCCTGCCCCATACATCACCTGAGGTTGATTCCGATCGATTAATGCTGCTTTATTATCAGGTAACTCGACTTGATTTGTCTGTTCTTGTAAGTTGATATCTTGTCCGGATACATTTACCTTAACCTTAGCTTTGGTGGGCGCGGCAGCACCGAAACAGACCATTTCTCCAGGCATCCTAGCGAGATCGCCTTGTGGCTCTAGCGAGCCGGGCACAAAATTATCCTCAGCTGTGGGGGTAACTGCGCCCGCTCGCGTAACGGTAATTGTTTTACTCTGACCTTTATAATTTACGGCAAAGGTATTTTTGCCCACCTTGAGGTTGAAGACGGCAGCAAAATGTCCTTTGGGACTGCGGGGAACTGGTTTGCGATCGATCGTCACTTGCCCGCTCGTCGGCGCACTGCCAATCAAGAAAATTCGATCTGATGATGTTTGATAGGTAGCGGGAGGATAGGAAATATACAGTAACTCTGAGGCAACAATCGGTGTCGGCATCACTAATGCGATCGTAATGCCACCTAAAAAGAGTCCTAACTGCGAATATTTGCCGAACATGTAGTTTTTATCAGTTAACAGCGAGGATCGACGATCGATGAATAGCTTGAGCTAGCAATTAGTTCCCTAGATCGGATAGCAAATGAGTAGCTAATCCATCGATACTGGTATGATTTTTTTGAGTTTGATATTCTCTAACTCCGGCTGCACCTTTCTTTTCTGCCCACTCGATTAAAGTCGAGCGTTCTTGTTGTAGTTCAAATACCGGGACTCCAAAGCCGCAAGATGTTTGCACTGAATCTATATTTACCACAATTAACTGGCGTTGACCAGGTAAATTGGGAAATTCCCCCGCCGCAGAATTGCCACTTAATTCCCACACCTGATTCCATCGGTTTGTCTCAGGGCGAACCACTTCGCCTTTGCCATATATTCGGAGAATCAAGGGCTGTTCGGCAAAACTACAAAACATGACGGTAATGCGACCATTTTGATGTAAGTGAGCTGCTGTCTCATTTCCACTCCCAGTCAGATCCAAATATGCCACCTGACTTCCATTCAAGCAGCGAAAAGTGTCGATGCCTTTCGGGGATAGATTGATTCTCCCCTCGGCTGGTGCTGTGGCGGTAAAAAAGACTTTTTGCTGGTGAATAAATTCACACAGTCGCTCGTCAAGTTCTGGATAGAATTTAGCCATAGAATGAGAGAATAGGGGATAAATATTGTATGTCCTAAAATTGCCCCAACAATTACCCCGATCGGATCGTTGGCGGCGGCTAGTGCAATGATAGCAAATTACAAACTAACTTTGGTTTGACGAATTTCGCGCCATAGTTTATCGTATTGAGCTTGAGTTGTTGAAGATAATGGATAGATAAATTCACTTTTAGCTAATGTAGCTCGATCGGGAAAAGTTAATGAATTGCGCTGAATATCCGGCAAAATATTAGCGGATGGAAGATTAGTTAAAAGTGGTGCCACTCCCCCAGTAAATAGCGAAATTTGATTACTAGTTTGAATCTGTAGACAATAGTCCATCCACTGCTGCGCTAATTTAGACCCATTAGATAAACCCCGACTTTTACTCGTCGGTTGTACCCACAGATCTGCCCAAATTGCCGTACCCGATCGCGGTACAATTGCCCCGATATTGGGATTTTTCTGAATTAAATCGACGATATCTGCTGACCAGCCGACTGCGACCCAAGTATCACCGAGCGTTAAGGGTTGAAGATAAGTATCAGCAGTGTAAAATTTAACCTGTTGATGAAGTTTTTGCAACTCTGATTTGAGATTGCTGACTAGATCTAGATCGACTTGATTGTAGCCAAAACCAAGTTTTTTTAACGTCAAGCCGATCGTTTCTCGCGATCGATCTAATACCGAGATCCGCTGTCTCAATTTGGGATGCCAAAGATCGGCCCAGTCTTGGGGGAGGGGAATCTGGGCTGATGCCAACAAATCCCGCCGATAGACAATCACCGTTGTCCCCCAGCGATAGGGAACTCCCCAAACTTGCCCGGTGGAGCTACTCTTCCCACTCTCATCACGCCTGGGTAATTCTTGCCAACGGGATGCTAATTTCGGCCAATTAGCCAAATTTTGAGTGGCAATCGGTTCGATCGATTTCTCCTGAATCGCTTTGGCTAGCCAAGCATCGCCGATACTCACCAGATTGGGAATATATTCTGCCGATCTCGCTGGAGGGATGAGGGGAAACTTCAATCCTTTCGCCTCAGCCTCCCCAGTCTTAAACCATTGGTGAAGTTGGGTAAAAATCTCCTTAAATTGCCCCTCTGTCACCAACTCTACCTTGGGGTTTGGTTGAATTGACTTGATAAATCCCCCCAAAAGTTGAGGTGGGAGTGAGTTTTTTAGTGCCAGTACCCGCAAAATAGATTTCGCTTGACCTTGGCAACTAGTTAAACTACTACCGATCGCCAGACTACCAAGAGTGATTAAAAAAGATCGACGCTGCATGATTGAGTAATCGCTAAACTAACCCCTAATCCCTAGAGTAACGCACGTTGAGCGATGTCCTGACGATAGTACATGCCCTCAAAAGTAATCAACCTGACCCCTTGGTATGCTTGGTCGATCGCGCTAGCAAAATCTGGCGCGGTACTAGTGACACCCAACACCCGTCCGCCATCAGTCAGAACGCGATCTTCCTTGAGTTGGGTACCCGCATGAAATACCAGTGTCCCCTTAGCATTTGCCGAGTCGATGCCGGTAATTACCTTACCGCGCTCGTAATTTCCTGGATAGCCATGAGCAGCAATCGCTACACAAGCTGAAACTGCTGATTTCCATTCGATCGGTGGTAAAGCAGCGAGTCGCTGTTCCGTACAAGCAAGCAATAAGTCTACCAACGGAGTACTGAGCAAAGGCAGAATTGCCTGAGTTTCTGGATCGCCGAATCGACAGTTAAATTCTAATACCTTGGGTTCGCCATCGGGGGTAATCATCAAACCAGCGTAAAGTACCCCGCGATAATCGATGCCTTTCCGCCTGAGAGTGGCTAGAGTTGGTTCTAACACCTCATTTTGGATCCGCGTCATCAACGCTGGAGTCGCCAGTGGGGCGGGAGCATAAGCACCCATACCGCCAGTATTTGCTCCGGTATCGCCATCTCCAATCCGTTTGTGATCTTGAGCGGGTAGGAGGGCGCGAATAGTTTTACCATCAGTCAGGGCAATTACCGATACTTCCTGCCCCGTCAGGTATTCTTCAATCAATAATGTACCGTAATCTTGAGCAAACAATAGCTCCACAGCCGTCAGAGCATCTCGCAGGGTTTCCGCGACGACTACCCCTTTCCCCGATGCCAATCCATCTGCCTTCACCACGATCGGTGCCCCTTCCTGCATGATGTACGCCCGTGCATCATCTAAATTGGTAAATGTTGCCGATTTTGCTGTCGGAATGCCAGCTTCCTCCATAATAGCTTTAGCCCAGGTTTTGCTAGACTCAATTTGGGCACCAGCACGAATTGGCCCAAACACGGGAATATTCCGATTTTGTAAATAGTCAACAATCCCCAGCGATAGTGGTAATTCTGGCCCCACCACTACTAAAGCGACCCCATTTACTTCTGCAAACCGAGCGATTCCCCCAAAATCATCAACTCGAAAAGAGAGATTTTGGCACCGCTCCATCATCGCAGTACCACCATTTCCTGGTACGCACAAGACTTGGGTAACTTGAGGAGATTGCAATAATGCCCAAGCGATCGCATGTTCTCGACCACCATTTCCGACTACTAAAATTTTCACCAACTCTAGACTCCCGCTCGACTTTCATTGCTAATCTTCTGTCCACTCTATCATCGAGTGGGTAGGGAATAGGGAATAGGGGGTAGATGCTAGAGAGCAGATAATGGATGGTGACCGGTAGATATCTTATAATTCTTGGTCTGTGTCTCTTTGCCCTACTGTCTAGACCCCAACTCCCAACTCCCAACTCATGGATAAAATCAACTTCACCAACCCTAGCGGATTTCCAGAATTTTTACCTGGAGAAAAGCGGCTAGAGCAGCATTTGATGGATACAATTCGGCGGGTGTACGAGAGTTATGGCTTCACCCCGATCGAAACTCCTGCTGTAGAGCGGCTAGAAGTCCTCCAGGCGAAAGGAAATCAGGGGGACAACATAGTCTATGGTCTTCAGCCGATCCTGCCGCCCAATCGCCAAGCAGAGCGAGATAAATCGGGTGCAGGCGATACTGGCTCGGAAGCACGGGCACTTAAATTCGATCAAACTGTACCATTAGCGGCTTATATTGCCCGTCACCTCAACGATTTACAGTTCCCCTTTGCTCGATATCAAATGGATCTGGTCTTTCGCGGCGAGCGGGCAAAAGATGGACGATATCGTCAATTTCGGCAGTGTGACATCGATGTGGTGGGACGCAAGGAACTGAGCTTGCTTTACGATGCTCAGATGCCGGCAATTATCGCGGAGATTTTCAGTCAAATTCAGATTGGTGAGTTTCTGATTCGGATTAATAATCGGAAGGTATTGACTGGTTTTTTTAGTTCGTTGGGAGTGAGTGCCGATCGAATTAAGGTCTGCATTAATATCATCGATACGTTAGAAAAGGTGGGAGTTGAGAAAGTCTTAGCAGGTTTGGCTACCCAAAATTTATCACCCGAACAGGCACAGCAGACGATCGATTTTATCAATATTAAAGGTGATGTCGATCAAGTTATGGATTCCCTGAATGAATTTGCCGCTCATCTCCCTGATGCCGAACAATTTAAGTTGGGAATTCAGGAATTAGCAACAGTCATTACGGGAGTTCGTAATTTAGGTGTCTCAGAGCAGCAGTTTTGTATCGATCTATCGATCGCCAGAGGATTAGATTACTACACTGGCACGGTTTATGAAACTACGCTGATCGGACATGAAGCTTTGGGCAGTATCTGTTCGGGGGGTAGATATGAAGAGCTAGTTGGAACATTTTTGGGCGAAAGTATGCCAGGAGTGGGTATTTCGATCGGTCTAACTCGGTTAATCTATCGGTTACTCAAAGCCAATGTTTTACAACCATTAGCGGCAACACCCACCCAAGTAATGGTCTTGAATCTCCAAGATGATTTGATGCCAATCTACCTCAAGGTTTCTCAACAACTGCGTCAAGCCGGAATTAAAGTTGTTACTGCCTTTGATAAACGTCCGTTCAAGAAACAGTTTGCGTTAGCTGATAAACAGGGAGTAACCTTCTGTGTAATTATTGGTTCCGAGGAAGCTGAAAATCACCGCTGTCAATTGAAGAATCTGATCAGTGGCGAACAAATTGACCTGGAGATCGATAATCTGGTCGCTGAAGTTCAACGGCAATTAAATCAATTGGGCGTTAACAGTTTAGGCTAGGGGCAATTTATGAATACTGCAACACCAAGATGTGCGAATTTCTCAGGATGAGTGGTCAAACCTCGAACATTTTCGCTAAACTCTGGATAAATTGTCGATCTTAAATAAGGTAAACAACCGTAATGAAGATGAAGTTTTGGCAGTGGATATTAGGATTATGTGTTGCAGCTAGCTGTATTGCTGGCTCGTGGACTCAACTCACAGTGGCGCAGAGCAGTCAACCGAATGTTTGTAGCGATAATTTGTTCCAACCAATCACAGCTAATCTTGCCATCTATCCAGTTTATGAAGTTACTAGAGATTTAGGCATTGCGAGAACTGGCCCTCATGATGATTGTAAACGGGTCACACCCTTACCTAAAGGCACTAGAGCTAGGGTTATCGCTGAAGCTACTGGGCCAGACCGATTTAAAAAGATTGTGCCTTGGTCGCAGCTTGACTATGGAGCCTGGATTGAGTCTTCCGAGCTAGTCTCCTTGGCTGCTTCGATCCCACTCCAATCTCAATTAGGGTCGGTCAACACTCAGATCTCTACGGAAACTACCGAAGTTATTTTCCCATTATCCAGCCCAGTCCCGATCGAAGTCCAACAAGGCGATCGTACTTTTAGCATTACCTTTCATAATACCATTGGCAACAAAATTGAACTAAGTCAACCGAATCAACCCCAAAGTTGGCAGCCTAATCAAAGTTTAAATTTTAGCAATCCAGTTATTGCCCAAGGTAACTGGCAAAAAATTGCTAATGATAAAATTCGGTTTAACTTTCAACTCAAACCTCGCCAGCAGTGGGGGTATCAAATGCGCTACGCAGGCAATAATTTTGTCTTGACCCTCCGCCAACCACCACTATTAACCAAGAGTGGCGAGCAACCATTACAGGGAATCAGAATTATGGTCGATCCTGGACATGGCGGCAATGATTCTGGCGCAGTCGGCACCGCATTTGGCAACACCTTTCAGGAAAAAATTCTCAATATCCAATTTTCTGAATTCCTTCAGCAAGAATTGCAACAACAAGGGGCAGCAGTCACCATGACGCGGACAACTGATGTTAATCCTTCGCTCGACGAACGGCAAGTTGCGATCAATAAATTAGCCCCCGCCGTCTCGATTTCGATTCACCATGATGCCACTGCAAGGGGGCGCGGAACGAAAGGAGCTTCAATTTACTGGTATCATCCCCAGTCACAAAATTTAGCGGCTTCATTGCTCGATTATTTTAGTCAGAAAGGCAATCGCCCAGTACTTAATAATAATGGTGTGATTCAAAAAAGCTTTGCCGTTGCCCGCCCCAGCGGTGCCCCCGCAGTATTGCTAGAAGTTGGCTTCATGACTAATGTTGAAGAATTAAGTGAGTTATCTAACTCGGATAATCAGGCGCGACTAGCCAAGGTTTTGGCTGACGGGATCGCCAAGTGGGTAGTCACCCAGAGCCTCAGTTAAGCTCGGATCGACAGTTTACTCTGACTTCCAACGAGTTACTATATTTACAACAAAGCTAAAACTCACTCGTGACTTCATCACACCATTATCGAGTGTCTATCAAACAAGATCCTATCCTCAAAAACTGGTTGAAAATTGGCTCTGTAGCCTTTTGTGTCAGCTTTGGCTGTGCTGTAACCTTCAATCACAATTTAGCCCAGTCTGCTGTCATCGGACTAGCTACTATTCCCGGTGTAGTAGCTAGTCTGGTGCTTAACTCTCGTCAACGCCAGCAAAAGATCGATCGTCAGCTCATCCGAAAAAGATTGCGATTGAATGAGTTGCAGTTAAAAGGCGAAATCCTCGAAGATCGGGTGCAAATCAGCGAACAAGATCGCCAATTAATGGAAGTGCGAGTCCAGCAGTTACACGATCTGGCAGCAAGTTTAAATGTTCGGATCGATCGAGATCGAGAGCAGTGTAGTCAACTAGAACAACAATTAGCCATTCTCATCCTGCGAGAGCAAGATCAACAGACCAAAATTGATAAATTAGACTTACTGATTTTAGATAGACAAGCGATTCAGCTAGCCTCGGAATCAGAATTAGCCGGACTCCAATCTCTGCAACATGAGCTGAAAATCTCTAGAGATCGAGCAGAAATAAACCTGAGAAATATTCAGACTGAAATCGACAAATCTTTGAGAGTTAAACGAGATTTAGAGATAGATATTCAGAAGATACAGACCGAGCAACAGGTAGAATTAGAGCAGCATCAACAAGATATTATCGATCGACAATTAGTATTGCAAGATTTGGACAACCAGATCCGCGATCTCCAAACCCCAATCGCCGAATTGAGCAAAATAGAACAGGATATTCGCGATCGCTTAGAAGAACTCCACAATCGCGAGCAACATTTACTAGAGAACCAATCTCAACTCCAAAATATTGATTCAGAACTAAGTGATAAGCAAGTAAAATTAGCTGAATTAGAAGCTCAGTCGATCGATAAAATTAAGGCGATCGAGGCTAACAATCAAAAATTACAACGTACTGAACTAGAGCTTGCTGATCGGCAAGCTGAATTAGATAACTTAGAATCAAAAATTTATGCCAAACTCGAAGAAATGGATAAGGTTGAAATAGATCTAGAAATTGCTCAGTTCGCTCCACAACCACCACTTGTTTCTCGTAATATAAATAGTATAGCTTTAAACAGAGAATGGCATCAAAATTTTATTGATAATCCTCATTTAGCCGTTTTACAGCATATCGAAAAACATGGGGCAATCACTGAAGCCGAGGCTAGTATTAAACTAGGCAATGCTCGATCGGTCAGACAATTTGCTAATAAATTAGAACAGTATACTCAGTTTCTACCTTTTGCCATTAGAGTAGAATCATCAGCGAAAGGTAATCGCTATCTCAAGGAATCTCATAACTAGTAGTCTTAATGCTGTACCACCATAAAGAGATGTTACCCTAACTTACACCGCTTAGTACTAGTAGTACAATTGATCGGAAATTAACCTAAATTAACCGATGGAAGTTGGCGACAAACAGCTATAAATTTGCGGTACGATCGAAAGATATTCATCCTCTAAACCGAAATGTTATGGCCGACCCAATCACTCCCGCAATTAGCGATCGCATCTGCAAGCACATGAATGATGACCATGCTGAGGCAGTTCTTACCTATGCGAAGGTCTATGGCAAATCGCCAACAGCACAGACAGCAGCTATGAATGCGATCGATCCTCTAGGCATGGATCTTACGGCTAATGTCGATGGTGAAACTGTTAGTTTGAGAATACCATTCGATCGAGAACTCAACGACTCCGAAGACGCTCACCAAACCTTAATTGGCATGATCAAAGAAGCCAGAAAACTCTCTGCATAAATCCTCCCCTGTGCCTTTAAGGTTGTACAGTTACTACCTATTCCCAATAGGTGTGGAGGACGCTACATCGAATGTGAGTTTTCCACACCTAGCGAAATCGGGGCGATCTGCGATGATGGATACATAGCTCAGATATGGCTCAAGGAAATCCGACATGAACTTCTCTATCCAATCAATCTACAACTGGTATCGCGACTTGTTACGCAATCCTAAATACCGTTGGTGGGTGATAGGCGCATCCGTTGTTTATATTGTTAGTCCACTCGATATTTCTCCCGATGTTTTCCCTGTGATTGGTTGGATTGATGATGGGATCGTGATCTCTTTGTTAATCGCTGAAGTATCCCAAATTGTTAAAGAAAAGCTCCAAGAACATAACGTTCGCGCCGCTAAAGCAACCGACACTGTTACTGACACAACCGTTGATGTTAATGCTGTTCAGGTTGATTAATTAACCCAAGTTGCTACCCATAACCCCAGCGGTTAGAAACCACCGCTCAGAGTGCAAAG
>JANPJH010000132.1:0-39296 GCA_031425415.1 Chamaesiphon sp. VAR_61_metabat_425
ATCAGCGGCGCAGCTTCCACGATCGGTAGATAGCCGATTTTTGCCGTTTTTACTTCGGGTTCCTCTCCCGGCTTAACTGCTGATGCGACGGGAGCGTTAGGACTGCTGGTTCCCGCTGATTGCGATGATGGGGCTGGGGGATTGCCCATGCAGCCTTTAAGTAAAGGGATAGTAGCAGCAATGCCTGCGGTGGCAATGAAGTGCCGACGGGAAAAGCGAACCATGATGTCTATTCCTGAAATTTAATAATTATTGAGGTTTTCTATGAAAAGCTTATTCATCCGTCAAAAAAATCATGATTTAATCATTGAAAATTAATAGATAAATTCAATACATTACCATGAATTTTTGCAAAGTGAGAATTCATTCATAAATTTACAATCTTGCATTTAACCATAAATTTGGACTTAATTTGCTTTACACCATAGATGATACAGGCAAACAGCCATAGTGAAAAGCATAAATTAGTTATTTCGATCATAGGTTTTGTCAATCTAAATGAATGGCATCTATTCGATCAAGACCAGCACAAAGTGAACACTTTCGATCTAAAGTGATAATAAATATCTATCAAGCTTGACCAAAAACATGAAACAAGCGACGCTACATCAACTACAAATCCTCGAAGCGATCGCCAGACACGGCAGTTTTACCCGCGCAGCCGAAGAACTCGAACTGACCCAGCCCACAGTTTCCCAACAAATTAAGCGGCTCACTCAAATCATCGGGATGCCGCTATTCGAGCAACTGGGCAAACAAATCTATCTCACCGCCGCTGGTCAGGAGGTCGTAGCCGCGAGTGCAATTATTTCGGACAAGTTTACAGAGCTAGAAATTGCCATCGATGAACTCAAAGGGTTGAAACAAGGGCGGATTAACTTAGTTGCTAGCACCACCGCCAAATATTTTGTCCCTCGGCTGCTCGGTACCTTTAGGCGCAAACACGCTGATATTGAATTGGCTTTGCACATTACCAATCAAGAAGGTGTCCTCGCCAGATTAGCTAAGAATCAAGACGATTTATACTTCACCGGGAGACCGCCCAGCGATTTGGACATCGAGCTGCGACCGATTCTCGAAAATCCCTTGGTGGTTGTCGCACCCTCAAATCATCCATTGGCGGGGAAGACAAATATTGCGCTCAAAGAGCTAACAACGGAACCCTTTATTTTTCGAGAAGCAGGTTCGGGTACACGCTCAGTTGTCGAGCATTTTTTAGCAGAAAATCGCGTTGCGGTGGATGTAGTGATCGAACTCAGTAGTAATGAAGCCATCAAACAAGCGATCGCTGGCGGGTTAGGTATTTCCGTCCTCTCTCAACATTCCCTCGATTTAGAAACCCAGAATGGACTGCTAACCATTCTCAATGTCGAAGGTTTTCCGATTCAACGTCATTGGTATGTAATTTATCCCACCGGGAAGCAGTTATCCGTTGCGGCGCAAACTTTCTTGGATTTTTCGATCGCCGAAGGCAAACAAATTATCGAACAATTCAGCGCAGATCTGATTCCACGGTGAGTTTTGGCTAACACCGTCGAGTAACTTAGAATTACTTCCGAAGCAAATCTTCCAACGCCGCTGCGACAACCTGTCCATCTGGATCTTGTCTGAGTTCGAGCAGAGCTTCTTGGGCTTGAGGTTCGTCAAATTTTTGGAGCGCGTAAGCTACTCTAGTGCGTAATCTTGGCGCATCTGATTGAGTCAGGGTGAGTAATTGCGCCAAGATAGCCCCATGATGGCTCGAAGCGGCAAGAGAACTCAAAGAATCGATCGCAGCTTCCTTGACCGCCAAATCCTCTCCAGCCAGAGCTTTGGTACAAACTTCCACGAGTTCTGCTGGGCAATCTAGTTCTTCCAACGCTGCCAAAATACTCCGCCGCACCAACCAGTGGTCATCCTGACCAAACACTGAAACTAGATGATGAATTGACACTTTCCCAAACAAAGACAAAGAATTAGCCGCCTCCGCCCGAACATTGGGCGTATCATCAAACTTTGTCATCTCTAACAAAGCGGCAAAAGATTCCGCGCTCTGTTGTTGCCCCAAACCTCTAGCCACAAACGATCGCACCAAAAATTCTGGGTCGCGGAGTTTACTGATTAAGATCGGAATAGCAGTGTCAGGATCGTAATTTTTCAGAGCCGAAATCGCCTTCAGACGATATTGGAAATCAGCATGACTCAACCCAGCCTCAATTTCAGCCAAATCCATAACAACACCATAGATATCTTCATCTACTGTAATCAAAAGCGGTACCACTCAGTCATAGGATCTGAGAAGATTTCAATTAACTTTCCACAAAACCTATAAAAAATGCCCGAACCCACCACCACAGCACAAGTAACCGCCACCGAACTAGAAGAAATCATCATCGAACTCCAGAAATATCGAGATCGACTAGTCAACGACACCCTCGAAACCATCGAAAAAGCCAAACTACCCAAAGCCAAATCAATGGCACAAATCGACCCAGAACTTGCCAAAATCGACGCAATGATGCAAGACCTTCAGACTCGCCTAGCAGCACTGACAGCCAATAACTAGGAGCGCGATCGTGATGAAATCTGACAACCCACCCGTCTTACTCAGTCATGACGACACCGATGCCCTGATCCGATCGATTACCGAACAAATCAGCCTCGATACCTTCGCTCGCGATAACCACCCCGTGATTAGACAAATGGTAGAGTTGCTTCCTCCACATTTACAGTCAATGATGGTGGATATCAGTGGAGCTAGATTCCGCTGGGTAGTTGCTGTGGCAACGGCTTAAATATAGTCTGAGACATCTTCACCGCATTTGTCAGCGAGGTAAGATAGGGCGCGGAATCGCAACCCAACAGTTTGGTCAAAGAGGGGATTTAGCTTACATAAAGGCGGAATATGTACGACTTTGCGACCAAACAGGATAATATCTCGTTCAAAAGGACATTGAGATGGAATGAATTTGCATAGTAACCGAGCCAGACGCGGATCGCGGATATCTAAGCCATCGAGCCATTCCCGCACAGGTAATAAAACATCACGTTTTTGGGTCGAATCGAGATCTAACTTGAGATTTCGATTGATTTCCATTGTGCTTGCCAAGGCATCCAATACCTGCGTATCTACATTTAAAGCTACGTGAAACTCGCGCAATATGTTTTCCTCTAGCAAGGAATATACCCCATCTGCTAAAGCTACCATCATCGCCGTCCGCAAAAAGTTGTCAGCGATTTGAGGATCGGCACCAAAACTATCCGCCAATTCAGTTGCACTAATTGATTGAAGCTGGCTGAGGTCGAGATCGAGAGCTAGCTCGGTTTGAGTGAGATCGAGAATGGCTGCCCGTTCGGTGGTGCTAAAGTCCCCATCTGCCCAAGCGATCGCGAGTAGACCTCTGAGCCAATTAGTCATTTGGGCATCAGTATAGCTAGTCATAATAGATGATTAGATTGAACTATCTTGCAAATCTATTATCAACCTAAACCTTGGCCGAAACTTTGGTTTCTGATGACACAAAGTAATCTCCGCGATCGTCAACGCCGACTTGCCCCAAGGATTCATCGCCTGTAATCAGCCGCGCGCCACGTTTGCGGGTGAAATAACTCCATGTCCACTGAATGAACACTACCAATTTGTTATCAAATTCAATCAGGTAATAAATATGAACGAAGACCCAAATCAGCCAAGCCAAGAATCCCGACAATTTGACCGAGCCGATATCAGCCACAGCCGAATGTCTGCCGATGACAGACAAACTACCGCCATTAAAATACTTAAACGGTGGTAGAGTTTTTCCGGCTAACTGCTTAATAATCAGTTGCGCTACATACTTGCCTTCTTGGGTAGCTACTGGTGCAACGCCTGGTAATGGCTTCCCATCTGGATCGGTCAAATTTGCCAAATCGCCAATCACAAAAATGTTTGAATGTCCCTTAATACTCAAGTTGGGTTCCACCATCACTCTGCCGACTCGATCGAGTTCTGCCCCTGTATGTTCGGCTAAAATCTTACCCATCGCCGAAGCCTTGACACCCGCAGCCCAGAGAATTGTTCTCGCTTGAATTGTCTCGATTTGTTCGCCCTGTTTAGTGGTAACTACATGATTTTCAATGTTGGTAACTAGGGTTTTAGTTTGGACTTTTACGCCCAATTTCACCAAAGATGCTTCCGCCTTGGCTGATAATTCTGGTGCGTAGGGTGGCAAAACTCGATCCATCCCTTCAACGAGTACAACTTGAGTTTCCGCAGTATCGATATTCCGAAAATCTTTTTTGAGCGTACTATAAGCGAGTTCAGCGATCGCCCCAGCTAATTCTACCCCTGTTGGGCCGCCACCGATTACCACAAAAGTCAGCCAAGCACGACGTTTGACCGGATCGACTTCTTTTTCGGCTGCTTCAAATGCTACGAAAATCCGCCGCCGCATTTCTAGCGCATCTTCTACCGTTTTTAGTCCTGGTGCCGCAGGTGCCCATTGGTCATTACCAAAGTAGTGATGGCTGACACCTGTAGCGACAATTAATGTGTCGTAATTTAATTGTCCCTTGTTCAAGAAAACTTTTTGCTCGATCGGATCGATATTTTCGACTTCACCCATTAGCACTGTCGTATTCTGATTCTTATTCAAAATCGATCTCAAGGGTGAGGAAATCTCCGCTGGAGATAAACCGCCTGTCGCTACTTGATAGAGTAGTGGTTGGAAGAGATGAAAATTACGTTTGTCAATTAGCGTTACTTTCACATTGGCGTTACCCAGTGATTGCGCCGCATAAAGTCCGCCAAATCCACCGCCAACAATAACGACATGATGGGGGGTCTGGTTGTAAACTGCATTGGACATAATTCAAATCTCCTTAACTCAATCATAGAACAGGCTGCATTGCCTTAACATCCTACCGCTGCAAAGGCAATGCTTTTTGCAGATGTTTAAACTTAGCTTAATGTATTTTTACAAAAATACAAGTATCTGAGGCTACTGTCAATGATGTTTAATGGTTTTAGCAGCATAGTATCGATATTGAACTATTATTAATCCCCAGAATAATTCTTAAGTTACCAATTTAAATGCTTACCGATCGAATTAAAGATTTAATTGCTAGGTATAGAATTGTCAGCTTTGCTACTTGGACACCATACCATTCTCCGGCGGCGATCGAGATCTTCCAAGCCGCAGAGGAAGCGCGGGTTTATCTCACCGATGCAGATTATCACCAAATTGCCACACTCTCACCTCAAACATCTAGTCTGATTCCAGTATCGCAATTATTACGCGATCGAGTTGTCGAAATTGTCAATGAAGCCAGAGCTGAAGTCCTCTAAACTTACCCAAATCGAGCAATCCCCAAAAAGCTGCTAAATAAATTTAGATTCAGGTCAGGCATTACTTCCAAACAACCGAATAAATCAAAGATACCAAATGGATTCTCTAGATTAATCCTCAACTTGAACTGCTTGAATTGCCCGACGACGGAGTTCTAGAATGTGACCTATTTCTCGCGCAAAACTGGGCTGTCGTTCGATCGTCCGATCGATGATTGTGGCGGGAATCATCATTACTTCTAGATCGCTCACAGCGGTTACTGAGACTGTGCTAGGTTCTTCGGAAAAGAGGGTAGTTAAGCCGAAAAATTCACCAGATTTGAGTGTCATAACTTCTCGATCGCATCCGACAGCATCTAGGGTAGTTAAAACGGCTTTGCCAGAGATGATGATGTATAGTGCATTGCTCGAATAGCCTTGGCGAATAGCTTTTTCTCCAGCACCAAAATGTTGCAACATTACCTCTTGAGCGGCGATTTGTCCGTTGGTTTGAGTCTTATCGATCGGAATAAAAGCGGGAACCTGTCGCAGACTTTCAGTAAATTTTTTGGTGCTAGTTTGAGTTTGGGTAGTTGGCCCGTTAAAGTGATAGAGGGTGCGAATCGGGAAGGGAATCGAGAGGTGATGGCGTTGGGCGGCATACCAAACACGGGTCATAAATCGATCGCGAATTCCCTCTAAATCACCGTAATCTTCGATGAAAAATTTTACCTCATAATTAATACTCGAATCCTGATAGCCCAAGGTGTAAACTTCCGGTTCCGGTTCGCTCAAAATCCCCTGAGTCATCAGGGCTGTGTGTTTGAGGACTTGTTTGGCAAGATTGGGGGGATCTTGGTAGGAGAAACCAATTTGCACCCGTTCGGCGTGGAGCTTCTGGGGTTGGCTAAAGTTACGGATGACTTCGCCACCGATCACTTTATGGGGAATGACCAACATTTCCCGTTCGAGGGTGATCAAGCGCACGGCGCGCCAGTTAATATCGATGACTTGTCCCACCCGCTCGCCAATTTTCAACCAATCACCGACGGAAAACGGGCGTTCAAATAAGAGGGCAATCCCAGAGGTAATACTACCGAGGGTGTCTTGCAATGCCAAACCAATCACGATCGAACTCACGCCCAACGCCGTCGCCAACCCAGCTAAATCTGCGTTCCAGACGGTGGCTAAAACGATGGCTGTGCCCAGCAAAATCAAAATTAGTCGCGTCAGGTCAATTAGTAATTTCGGCACCCGCGATCGCCAGGTATCGCGCTGTGCGTGTTCAAATAACATCGCATTCAACAACGATAGGGCGGTATGAATCACGCATACCCACAGCAAGGTTTGGACGCTTTTAACCAATCGTCCATCGGTGTCTAGTTGCAGCACCCGCTGCATAAACAGCAGACAGATCAAGACGGGTAAAATCAGATTGCGGACGAGGCTGAGGGTGGATGAGAGGGGGTGTCCCTGTCGTTTAAGACGGTGGATAACTTCCCCCAAGGCAATGGTGGCAATCGGGAAGCAGGCAACCAGGAGCATCGACCACAAGAGTAAATCTGACTTCATAAAAATCTACCACCGCACCGAGGATTTAGACATCTACTATCTTTGAATTAGCTGGGGAAAGTCAGGAACTAGCGACGATCGATCTAATTCACCTTGCTCGTTAGAGAATGTTATTTGACCTTGCTCATCACAGATCCATACTTCCCTAGCTCCTGCTTCAAAATATAATCTTTTCTTAAATTCCATTTCATCCAAACTATTACCGCTGGATTTTACTTCTATACAAATCTCTGGTGCAATCGAAGCTGATACTTGCTCTTGGATGCGATCGAATCGTTCGGCAGAACACCACACAACATCAGCAACTTTAACGCCATCGGAAGTATCGATCGCGCATTCTGGCATCACCTCTCCAGTCTTCAACAAAGATTCTAATAAACGTTGAATCCTGCCCTGATAAAAAGAATGTTTAATCTTGACCGGACTCATTACAATTTGACCCCATTTGTTTAATTCAATCTTGAAAGGGAGATCTTGTAATTGTCGATTTTCGCAAACTTCTTCCCATCTCATAGTCTATTACCGATAGTAATTAGTCCAATTTTAACTTGTCCCGTACTGTATTGGAATGCTGATTTATCTGGAGTGCTGCTCGATCGGCAAGGGTGAGGGGATAGTTTCTAATCGCCACGCCGACACTTTTGGTTTGCCAACGATTTCTAAATCTGGCACGGGTTCAAAGTGGTAGAGATCTTGCAAGCGTTGATGCACCGCTGCGGTGACTAAAATTGAACCAGGCGGACAGACAATCCGCAGATCCCTGGCTGTATTAATAGTATCGCCCCACACATCATAGATAAATCTATTTCGACCGACAATTCCCGCCACACATCACCAGAATTAATTGCAATCCGAATATTCAGTTCAAACGATCGCTCATGATTAAACCGCCGAATAATTGACAACATTTCGATCGCAAAATCAATCGCCCGTCGATCGTGATCGACATAGGGAATCGACAGTCCAGAAACGGCTAAATAACTATCCCCGATCGTTTTAATTTTTTCCATCCCATGTCGCTCGGCAGCTTCATCAAAGGCGGCAACTAAATCATTGAGAATCGCCACAATTTCGTAGGCAGTTAAGGTCGAGGATAACTTAGAAAATCCGGTCAAATCGGAAAATAATACGGCCACATTAGAGATATCTTCAGCGATATCTTTTTCCCCCTGTTTAAGCCGTTTGGCGATCGCTGTCGGAAAGATACTCAGTAATAATTGCTCGTTTTCTTGATTTTTTTGAGCGACTAAATTAGTTTGAGTCCGCAGACTCGTCACCATCGCATTAAAAGATTGGGTCAATTCGCCGAATTCATCCCCAGAATCGACAACAGCGATCGTCTCTAGCTCTCCTGCCGCGACACGCCGCGCACTAGAAATCAATTCATTAATTGGTTTGACAAATAGATGTGCTAAAGCCATCGCTACTAGTGTCACCGCGAGTAATAGTAACGTCGCTGAAATCAAAATTTGCTTCTCAAAGGCATAAATCGGGCTGTAGGCCTCTGCCAGATCGATTTCCGATAAAATTACCCAATCGAGATGTTCTAGCCTCAGCGGCGCGTAGGAACTGAGGACGGGAATATTTCGATAATCATTAATAATTTTCGTCCCCCGTTTGCCCGCGATCGCTTGCACGGCAGCTTCAGTACGAACGGGTTGTTGTAAAATTGAAGTACCATATTGGTCGATCCGATTGACGACAGTAGGATTAATCCCCAAAGAGCGCAAGGTTTCCGCATAGCCTTTCGGATCTTCCACCAAAAAGCGGGAAACCGATCGCATTAAATAATCATGTCCGACTAAATAAGTCTCGCCGCTTTTGCCCAATCCATCACTCGCCCAATTGCGATTCCCCGTCATGATATTGTTAATTTCATCAACAGGCAGTTGAAAGGCTAAAACCCCAACAAATTCTGCTTGATTATAGATTGGTGCGGCAATAAAGGCAGCGGGTGCCCCGTATGAAGGGGCGTAGGCGGCAAAGTCGGTAAGGCGGGCATAGTTGCGAGTTTTGGCAGCTTGGACGATCGCATTTAATTGCGCCAGATTACTATCTTTATAGGCTCCCGTTTGATAATTAGTGATGAAGTCGGTTTCTTTAAATACCGTATATACCACCGTCCCTTGAGGGTCGATTAGAAACATGTCATAATAGCCAAACTTCTGGACGATATTCCGAAAAATTGGGTGATATCGAGCATGAATCCGGCTGTACTCGCTCCCATCGCGGGGGTCATCGAGCAGCATTTTTTTGCCGACGGGGTGGGGATTGGCGGCAATATAATAATGCTGAAGATAACGGGCGGCGGGTGTTGTGGGGAGATAAGATTCAATTACGGGAGTGCCGATCTCCGTTTTGGTTAAACGCGGCAGAAAGGCATCGCGATAGTAACTGGTAAGCTGTCGATCGATCGTCGGTGTAATCGGGGCGGTTTGTAATTTTCGCTCAGCGGCAGTAAACTCTTGAATCGCTGCGGAAATCGCCGGATTTTCGCTCAGGGTTTGGGTATGGTTGTGAATATTTTTGAAATAAGCCTCAATTCGATCGGCTTTAGATGCTCTTACACTAGTCAATTGACTGAACACTCGATCGGTCAAATTTTCCTGTCCGCTCCGATAGCCCAAATAAGTAACGACGACAATCGAACAGCCACTCACTGCCAATAGCATGGCGATCAGTTTTGATTTGATACTCAATCGATTCCGCAAAGCGGAGGCTACGCCAACGAGCAGTCGCATACTCTTATTTTTAACTCACACACCACCCCAGGTATTCTAGACTACCGATCGAGCTAAATACTGTAGCAATTAGCGCAAATATTCTCAATGTATTTATATTCACCAGCAATTTTAGTTGTTATGCAAGAGTTAACTGTGCAGCAGCAAAACTGTTCTTGCTACATCAAAAATACCAACCAAGAATAACTTTTGACGTTCGGACATGAGTAAAAATACTTAAATCCGATCGGCATCGATCGTTAATCTCGATCGAGATCGGTTGCTCGATGGGAATAGAATCGACTCGATCCGTTAGAATAGTTAGAGAATCAAGCTTATTAATCTTCCGATCGACAACTGTTTACTTCCTATATATGTTCGACCAATTAGCCGAAAGTTTAGAATCAGCCTGGGTAAAACTACGCGGACAAGACAAGATCAAGTCCTCGAATATCCAAGACGCTTTGAGGGAAGTGCGCCGTGCCCTCCTCTCTGCTGATGTAAACGTTCAGGTGGTCACTAATTTCGTCAAAGAAGTTGAAACCAAAGCCCAGGGTGCGAACGTAATTTCCGGTGTCCGGCCCGAACAGCAATTCATCAAAATCGTCTATGACGAATTGCTGCGGACGATGGGGGAAACTAATATTCCCCTCGCTAACACCCCGCAAAAGCCCACAGTGATTTTGATGGCCGGATTACAAGGGGCGGGGAAAACTACCGCTACAGCCAAACTCGCCCTCCATCTGCGGAAAGAAAATCGGACTACCTTGATGGTCGCAACAGATGTTTATCGTCCAGCCGCGATCGATCAATTAATTACCCTCGGCAAGCAAATCGACGTACCAGTGTTTGAAATGGGTACGGCGGCTAATCCAGTCGAAATCGCTCGTCAAGGTATCGCCAAGGCGCAGGAATTGGGCGTAGATACCGTGATTGTCGATACTGCCGGACGGTTGCAAATTGACCAGCGGATGATGGCTGAATTAGTCGATATTAAAGCGGCAATTCAACCTCACGAAGTCTTACTGGTAGTGGACTCGATGATCGGTCAAGAAGCGGCGAATGTCACCATGACCTTCCACGAGCAAATCGGCATTACCGGCGCGATTCTGACTAAATTGGATGGTGATACGCGCGGCGGTGCCGCCCTCTCCGTTCGGGCGATTTCCGGTCAGCCGATTAAATTTGTTGGTGTCGGTGAAAAAGTTGAAGCTCTCCAGCCATTCTATCCCGATCGGATGGCATCCCGAATTCTGGGCATGGGTGATGTACTTACCCTCGTCGAAAGAGCGCAAGACGAAATCGACATCGCCGATGCAGCCAAACTCACCGAAAAAATTCTCGAAGCTAAATTTGACTTCAATGACTTCATCAAACAGATGCGGTTGTTAAAAAATATGGGTTCTCTCGGTGGTTTGCTGAAGATGATTCCGGGGATGGGTAAACTCTCTGACGGACAGTTGAAGCAGGGCGAGGATAAACTCAAACAAGCTGAAGCGATGATTCAGTCAATGACGAAGGAAGAACGGGGTAATCCGGAATTACTTGCCAGTACCCCCAGTCGGCGGCGGCGGATTGCCAAAGGCTGCGGTTATGCTGAGGGCGAGGTTAATCAGCTAATCGCCGAATTTACCCGAATGCGGACGATGATGCAGCAGATGACCATGGGGAACTTCCCTGGGATGGCTGGTGCGTCGCCAATGGGTGGCGGGCAAGGCGTAATGAAAAAGCAGAAGAAAAAGAAAAAAGGGTTTGGAACTCTATAGCACCCATTGCAACTGTGACATTTGAGTCAGAATGTTTCCAATAGTATAAGCTCTTGATGGCTTTGGTTGAAAGCACAGATACAGCAGTTTGTAGCCAGTTGAGCATGGTAATTTTGGTCTAACCGAACCCTATGCCTGCCCATCTGCACATACTCCCTAATTTCCGATCCCCGATCGATCCAAATAGGAATTACAATTTAAGTAACAAAATTTAATTACCTTCTCATAGTTCTGGCGTTATCCATGACCGTAATTCCGCCATCCCAGGTGTCTCCGATGACATCGATGATTTCACGCCTGACTAGTAAACTCAATCGGCTCGATCCGTCTCCAGGTCTGGTAGTGATGCTGCTATCCGTCTTCATTGGCGGGGCGGCGGGGCTAGGTGTAGTCTTATTTCACTACCTGATCGATCTTGCCAATAGCTCTTCTCATTCACTCATCGATGATGTCAAGAAACTACTGCATCTTCAAGGACCTTGGTTGTTTGCCTTGGTGCCAATGATCGGTGGGGTAATCGTTGGGGCAATGCATTGGTACTGGCAAGACTTTGGCCCCAACATGAATTCGATGATTGCGGCAACCAAGGCAGGGAAGAAGATTACACCGTGGCGGGGCGTAGTCAAAATGGCAGCGGCAGCAGTATCCCTGGGCACTGGGGCATCATTGGGACCTGAAGGCCCCAGTGTAGAAATCGGCGCAAATATGGGGATGTTTTTGGGACAAGCTTTACACGCATCCCAGGAGCGGCAACGGTTACTGCTTGGCGCAGGCGCGGCAGCGGGGATCGCGGCGGGATTTAATGCGCCGATCGCTGGAGTGTTTTTTGCACTGGAATTAGTACTGGGCACTACTTTTGCGACTTCGGCAGTGAGCGTAGTGGTATTGGCGGCGGTAGTGGCATCCCTAGTCGCCCAAATTGGATTGGGTGCTAAACCGGCTTTTGCGCTGCCAGTTTATGAGGTCAAAAGTTTATTAGAATTACCTCTGTATCTAGTTTTAGGCGGTTTCGCCAGTCTGGTTTCTTTTGCCTACACTCAATCGATCGAGTGGTCGCGGCAAGCATTTCAAGGTAAAGTGAGTTCGGTAGAATGGTTGGGTCGTGTTCCCCGTTGTTTGACTCCGGTGCTCGGCGGTGCGATTGTTGGAATTGTGGCTTTGAAGTTTCCCCAAGTGACTGGGATTGGCTATGAAACGATCGAGGCAATGTTACAGGATGTGCAGTTCTCTTTACCCCTACTCGTATCGATTCTCGGCATTAAAATGCTGATGACCGCAGTCAGTATGGGGAGTGGTTTAGTTGGTGGTTTATTTGCCCCCTCGATGTTTTTAGGGGCAACTTTAGGGGCGATTTATGGGAAGGCTCTAGTATTAATATTACCTAGTCTCAGCACCCAGATTGCGGCTCCTCCAGCTTATGCAATGGTTGGGATGGCTGCGGTGCTCGCCAGTAGTGCTAGAGCACCCTTAACGGCGATTCTGTTGATGTTTGAGCTAACTCGCGACTACCGAATTGTTTTGCCAGTTATGGCTTGTGTCGGCTTAAGTATTTGGGCAGTCGAACGGATGAATCCAAAATCGAAGACTCCAGATAAATTAGATAAATTGGCTTTGAATGTTCAACCAGATGAAAATCTAGCGATGTTGCAGCATTTACAGGTGCGAGATGCGATGGAGACTAATTATGTGCGCTTGGATGGTGGTTTAGACATTCTCACGGCGGGGTTAAAGTTAACCGAAAATAATTGTCATAGTGCTTTGGTAATTGACGATCGCGAGGAGCTATTGGGGATTATTACCCTCCACGATATCAGTCGCGCAATTGCTCAAGCAGATGGTTCGCCACAACTCGATCGACTTTTAGCCAGTAGTGTGAGTACTATCTGCACGAAGTATTTGTTTTATGCTGATGTTAATGAGCCGATTATTGATGCGATCGATCGGATGACGGCGCGGGGTTTGCATCAGTTACCAGCGATCGATCGTGCTCATCCGCAGTTAGTGGTAGGGATTTTGCAACAGGATCGGATTGCACTTGCATGTAGTGTGGCGAGTACTCGTCAGGCTTTAAGTAAGTATGTAGCGCAGTTGGTACCTGTGAGCAAATAACAATTTTTTGACTTGGAGGACATCCCGAAAACTTTTCGGGATATCATTCTACTTCTGGATATTATGGGACTGAGTAGGTGTAGCTATCGATCGAGATTTTTTAAATTGATGGCGATTTCGCTGCTAGCGGAAAGCCTAACTTCTCCCGCTGGGCTAGATAAAGGTGAGCAACTTGTCTAGCTAAGCCTCTCACTTTACCAATATATCGCGTCCGTTCCGTCACCGAAATTACCCCCCGCGCATCTAACATATTAAAGGTGTGGGAACACTTGAGCACATAATCCAAACTCGGCATCACTAATTCTTTGGCAATTAATTGTTCGGCTTCTTGTTGATAGAGATCGAAGAGGGTAAACAGTAACTCTGGATTAGAAGCTTCAAAATTGTAAGTAGATTGCTCGATTTCGGACTGAAGATAGATATCGGCATAGGTAATCGTATCGCTCCACTGAATTTTGGCGATCGAATCTACCCCTTGGAGGTACATACATAACCGCTCCAAACCATAGGTAATTTCGATCGACACCGGACGGCAATCAATTCCGCCACACTGCTGGAAATAGGTAAACTGAGTCACTTCCATCCCATCGAGCCACACTTCCCACCCGACACCCCAAGCACCCATTGCCGCATCTTCCCAGTTATCTTCGACAAACCGGATATCATGATCCTCCGGCTTAATCCCCAACGCGCGGAGGGAGTCGAGATAAATGTCCTGAATATTATCAGGGGAGGGTTTGATCAACACCTGATACTGATAATAGTGCTGATAGCGATTCGGATTTTCGCCATAGCGACCATCCCCTGGACGACGACAGGGTTCGATATAGGCAACCGACCAAGGTTCAGGGCCGATCGATCTCAAAAAGGTATGATGGCTCTTAGTTGCAGCACCTTTCTCTGTATCGTATGGTTGGGCAATCAGACAGCCTTGGTCGCTCCAAAACTGATTGAGGGTGGCGACGACAGATTGAAAGTTCATGATAACTGCGTAAAGATAATCTTTCAAATCATCGTAACATTCTAGTAGAGATAGGAGTTGGGAGTTGGGAGTTGGGAAATAAAAGTATTTATCCTTTCCCCTTTTCCCTTTTCCCTTTCCCCTTTTCCCTTTCCCCTATAACTAGCAGGGCTACTCATACAGATCGGGCATCAGTACCCGCTGTAAAACATCCAATAACTCATTTGCGGTATAGGGCTTACCTAAAAATTCTCGGACACCGAGGGTGGTAAGTTGAGCAACTTGACGGCTCGATACCAGACCACTGGTGATAATTGTCTGGACGTTGGGATTTAATTGTGTGAGGGCGCGCACTGCCGTCACCCCATCTATTGAGGGCATCATAATATCCATCAGTACGACCTGAATTTCCTGCTGGTGTTGAGTATATAGCTCGATCGCTTCGGCCCCACTACTAGCGGTAATGGTTTGGTAATTGTGGTCTTCGAGGATAGTTTTAGCTATCTCCCGAATCAAAGGTTCGTCATCGACAATCAAAATTACCTCTCGATTGCCGGCTAAGATCTTTGGTGTGGCTGCTTCTGGGGCGATCTCACTAGAAATTGCGGGTAAGTAAACCCTAAATTTAGTCCCTTGCCCGACCTGACTATAGACCTTGACAAAGCCACCGTGATTTTTGACAATCCCCAGCACGGTAGCTAGTCCTAATCCCGTCCCTTTGCCCACTTCTTTGGTTGTAAAAAACGGATCGAAAATTCGATCGAGTAATTCGGTCGGAATCCCCGTGCCGGTATCGCTAATCGAAATAACTACATAGGCTCCAGGCTGTGCCTCTAAATTGATCTGGCAATAGGCTGCATCAAGGAATTTATTTTTAACAGCAATACTGAGCACGCCGCCATCTGGCATGGCATCGCGGGCATTAACACAGAGATTTAGGAAAACCTGGTGCAATTGAGTTGCGTCAGCAGCAACTGTCCAGAGGTCTGTGGCAGGGATATCTCGGTGGATTTCAATAGTTTTGGGGAAGGTTTGTCTGACAACTTGCAGTACTTCCGCGAGGAGGTGTCGGACTTGGAGTGATACCCGTTTACCTTCGACACCGCTGGCAAATGCCAAAATTTGCTTAACGAGGTCGCTACCGCGTCTAGCACTAGTTTCGACCATATCGATCAGTTGTCGATCTCGCCCCTGGAGCTGGGGCAGTCTGAGCGGTAGCAACTGTGATGCTGCCAAAATTGGCGTGAGAATGTTGTTGAAATCATGGGCGATCCCGCTGGCTAGAGTTCCCAGGCTTTCCAGTCTTTGGGCGCGGAGAAACTGTTGCTCCAACTTTTTTTTCTCAGTGATGTCAGTGCTGACGGTCAGAATCGATTTGGGATGGCCAGCTTCATCGCGCACCAGTGTCCACCGACCTTCGATAATAATATTTTTGCCATCTTTGGTAATATGTTGAAACTCGCCCTGCCACTGACCCGTTTGAATCAGAGTGGTCATAATTGGCTCCAATTGGGGCAATGCTTCTTCCGGTCGATTGAGTAACTCGATCGAATTTCTGCCCATAACTTCTGCTGGTGTCCAACCATACAAGCGTTCGGCACCTTGGTTCCAGAACAGAATCTGATGTTCGAGATTTCTCACCGAAATTGCATCAGTCGCCACATTTAATAAGGCGGCTTGTTCGCGAATGAGTTGTTCTGTCTGTTTCCGTTCGGTAATGTCTTTAGCAAAGCAATAGTGACCGATCGATTGCTGCTGGCGATCGTGGGTAGTCACCATCACCAGTTGTTTGTAGAAGCTGGAGCCGTCTTTGCGAATGCCTCTAGTTTCTACTTCCACTTTGCCGTGAAGTAACATATATTCATAGGCTGCTGTCATCTTAGCTCGATCGTCTGGATGAACGGTTTGTAGCCAGTCCATCCCAATCATTTCTTCGGGCTGGTAGCCTACTAATGCTGCATAAGCGGCGTTGACCTTGACATAACGTCCGGTGATGTCTAATTGAGAGATCCCCTCAACCGCACTTTCTAGCGCAGTCCGGAGGATATGAAGTTCTTCTGCCGCTCGCTGGCGATCGTTCGCATCCCGCAATTCCCGCTCTACCGCTGGGACTAACCGCGCCAGATTGCCCTTAATAATATAATCATTCGCCCCCGCCTTCATCGCCGCCACGGCCACCTCTTCGCCGATTGTCCCCGAAACGATGATAAATGGTAAATCCAATCGCCGCTGCTGAATCAGCTTGAGCGCGGCTGGAGCACTGAAGGCTGGCAGGCTATAATCAGCGATCGCAATATCCCATAACTGGCGATCGAGGGCGATTTCCATCGCCTCGGCTGTCTCCACTCGCAAATAATCCAGCGTGTAGCCACCCCGCTGTAGCTCTCGTACCATCAACAGCAGATCGTCTTCTACGTCTTCAATAATCAGCACATGTAAATGGGATCTCATTTTGGCGGTTCTTTTACAGCGGTGGTGGTTCGTTCATTAACAACCAGTACATTCCTAGTTGTCGAATTGCTTCAGAAAACTGAACAAAATCTACGGGTTTGCGAATGTAGCTGTTACAACCGAAACTATAACTATCGAGCATATCTTGTTCTTCACTAGATGTCGTCAAAACCACGACGGGTAATAGCCTGGTTCGTTCATCCGATCGCAAGCGGCGTAGTACTTCCAGCCCATTCAAGCGGGGTAATTTGAGATCGAGGATCACCACCGTTGGTTTGATGCTAGTATCCCGATCGATATGTACTCCCGTGCCAAATAGATAATCGAGAGCTTCGACCCCATCGTGGGCAACGATGATTTGATTGCTAATGTGATGGCGTTTTAAGGCGCGGATTGCCAACGCTTCGTCATCGGGATTATCTTCGACTAGCAAAATCGTTTTCGTGCTGGCACTTACCGTCATACTTCTACCTCCTCATCAACTAATGTGAAGTAGAACGTCGCGCCCTTCCCCAATTCCCCTACAGCCCAGACGCGCCCCCCGTGGCGATGGATAATCCGCTGCACCGTGGCTAGTCCGATCCCGTTGCCCGGAAAATCCTGCATCCCATGCAACCGCTGAAATGGGCTAAACAATTTATCTACATACGCCATATCGAAACCCACACCATCATCCTTGACAAAATAAGCTGGGGTGCCGTTTGCTTGGAGCATCATCCCCAGCTCAATTCTACACTGAGGCTTTTTGGAGGTAAACTTCCAGGCATTATTCAAGAGATTTTCTAAGACCACTTGCAATAAATGAGCATCGCCCAGCACGGATAATTCTGGCTCGATCGCTAATTCTACTCGTCGTTCTGGCTGGCTTTGTTGTAAGTCACTGGCGATGACATGGGCAAGCTGACTGAGATTCACAGCTTCCAGCTTGATGCTACTGCGTGTCACCCGCGAGAGCGTCAGTAAATCGTCAATTAAGTTCCCCATCCGTTGGGTAGCCGCCCGAATTCGCCGGAGAAAGTCTTGTCCGGGACCATCTAATTGAGTCTCGTAGTCTTCGAGCAGTGCTTGACTAAAGCCATCGATACTGCGGAGCGGTGCGCGCAAATCGTGGGAGACAGAGTAGCTAAAAGCTTCTAGTTCATGATTGACAGCTTTGAGTTCGAGTACTGCTTGTCGCAAGCCCTGATTCAGTGATTGCGACCTTTGCTGGGCTTCTTGCCGTTCGGCAATCTCCGATCGCAAATCTGCTAGTAATTCTGCATGTTGGAGCGCGACTCCCAAATGCTCGGCAATATGACTGACAAATTCAATTTCGATCGGTTGCCATTGACGCGGCGCACTACATTGATGGATACACAGCAATCCCCAGAGTTTTTGCCCTTGCAGGAGTGGGACAATCAGATTTGCCCGCACTTGAAATTGGGCTAAAACTTCGATATGGCACCCACTCAAACCAGCAGCATAAATATCGGCAACCGCTTGGATTCGCCCCTGCTGATAATGGACGGCAAACTGGTCGCCAAAACAGTGGTCGTGGACTTTTTGCACCATTGCTGACGGAAACGCCGGATCGACATCCTCAGACACAAATTCGCCATCATCCCAGCCCGAATCTTCGTAGAACCGAAATATCCCCACCCGATCTGCGGTCAAAAGTTGACGCACCTCAACCGCAGTGTCATAAAAAATCGTTTCTAGATCTAAGGGTTGGCGCAGCCGCGTCACCACCCGCAGTAAAGCCTTCCGCTGTTCGATCTGAAATTGTGCCACATCGATTTCTCGCTTGAGCGGCTGGAATTCTTGCGCCAAAATTTGTTGAAGTTGCTCGAATGCCGTTGCATCTATGCAGCAGTCGCGTAATCTTGCTAATGTCTCTGGGTTCATGAGTCTCAGCTACTGACTTCAGACGCTAGTTCTCGCTAACTAAAATTTTGGTTAGCTTTCTACTCAGTATTGCAGATAAACGATCCAGTCCACACTTTTGTCAACAAACACAGTGGATAGAATTACAACTATCCACTATTCACTATCCACTACTTCACCTAGGCTGCGTGACTAAAAAAGTAATGCGTCATCTCCGCACAAATGCCCTCCATCTCGATTCGGCTGGATTCTGGTAATCCAAAATTAATATAGCTCAACACTTCTTCCCATGCCTGAAGTTCTTCCATCGTGCGCACTTGACGCAGTTTCTCGACATAGAAATTATGCCAGAATAACGGCGCGATCTGGTCGTACTTTTTCCAGCGTTTCCGCCAAGCGCGGACATCCCGATGGTCGGGCAAGGCGACTCCAACAATCGGTGGTAAGTCGGCGTAGCTGACAAAAGTGCTCATCTTTTTGCCAACGACATGCACCACATATCGCCAACAACTAACTTTGTAAATTTCATCGATCGATCGCTTCAGATGCCTCGCCACAGCATCTTTGGTCACAAATCGGCTTTGAGGATTGATGGTAATCGTGCTGGGCTGAGGCGCGGCTAATAACATGGGAGGACACCAAAATAAAGGGGGATGTATTGGTGGTAATGCACTGACAATTAGGGACTAAGAGATGGGGGGTGGGAGCTGTTGAAATTGGGGTGATATCTAACTCTATTATAGTACAGTTTTACTAAAAAAGTAAAGAATGGAGTCACATTGTATGCTAAATTTCCCTGAGAATTCAAGCCCCCAGATGTGGCGTAGTTCAAAGATTTAAGCACTATTCAGGGTCTAACAATTCCCTCGATCGAGAATTAGGGCTTGAGGGGGATATCCCGCCATAGTTGATTTGAATCTCCAATTGGGAAAAATAAAGAAATCCCGATTACCCTCATCGCTACCAATGGTTGCACTCGTATCCCCATCGCCCATTCAGCGGCTCAAAGCCAATATCGCCCAGCAAATTGTGGGTAAAGATCGTGCGATTCAGCTTGTATTGACGGCACTCCTGGCTGGGGGGCACGTCCTCCTCGAAGATGTGCCTGGAGTTGGTAAAACCTTACTGGCTAAATCTTTAGCTAAATCGATCGACGGTAAATTTCAGCGGATTCAGTGTACCCCCGATCTGCTCCCTTCGGATATTACGGGTACAAACATCTGGAATCCCGGCAGTCGCGAATTTGAATTTATCCCTGGGCCAATTTTCACTAATATTCTCCTCGCCGATGAGATCAATCGAGCGACTCCACGCACCCAATCGGCATTACTCGAAGTAATGGAAGAACAACAGGTGACATTGGACGGACATTCTCGCCCAGTCCCGACCCCATTCTTTGTCATCGCCACCCAAAACCCGATCGAGTCGCATGGTACCTTCGCCCTGCCCGAAGCCCAAATGGATCGCTTTGCGATTTCTCTGAGTTTAGGCTATCCCAGTGCTGCCGAAGAACTGCAAATGCTTCAAGGGCTAGCCACAGGGGCACCTGTGAATAACTTAGAACCCTGTATCACGCTGGAACAACTCCAAACGATTCGGCATCAATGTCAACAGGTGAAAGTCGATCCTGCAATTCAAAAATATATCATCGATCTAGTCCGCGCCACCCGTAATGACAGTGAAATTGGGCTAGGAGTCAGTCCGCGTGGGGCCGTTGCTCTCCACCGCACAACTCAGGCTTGGGCATGGCTTCATGGTCGATCTTACGCCATTCCTGATGATGTTAAAGACCTGGCTTTATCGGTATTGGCACATCGAATTATGCCCATCGGTGGTCGGATGGGTACGCACATTATTGCGCGGCTATTGCAAGAAGTGGCGGTGATCGCGTAAATGTTAATTACGAGATTGGATCTGGCAATAATAAAACTAAAGCTACACTAGAAGATATATCAGTCTAGATCGCCAGTCGTCAAATCCAACCGATCGAGGCGACGAGTGAGCATCAGGTGCAGATAAAGGACATAAATAATGTATATGCGTAACAGTTCCCACGTCAAATCAAAGCGATTTTCCAAGTCATTGTGGCGATTAGCGGCTGGCTTGCTAATTGCTCAGGGAGTTGTCTGGGGTAGCCCCGTTCTTGCGAAAAACGATCCCAATACACTCAACTACGGGGAACTGTTTAAGGAGATCGATAAAGGATCGGTGACCAAAGTAGAACTCGATCCAGCCACTAAGGTCGCTAAAATCACCCTAACGGATGCCGCTACCAAGAAGCAACAGAGCAAAGAGGTGGTGTTGTTGGAGGACAATACTGAGTTGTCGAATAAACTCATTGCTAAAGGGGTAGAATTTAGCATTCAGAAATCTGCGGATAAGAATGCCATTTTTGGTGTCTTGGGCAATGTCCTGTTACTGGTTTTTGTAATTACAGTATTGTCGGCGATCATCCGTCGATCGAGTGGTTCTTCCGGTCAGGCTCTGAGTTTTGGCAAATCTCGCGCCCGGTTTCAGATGCAAGCCAAAACTGGCGTAATGTTTGATGATGTAGCTGGGATTGATGAAGCTAAGGAAGAACTCCAAGAAGTAGTGACTTTCCTGCAACAACCAGAACGATTTACTTCTGTGGGTGCCAAAATTCCCAAAGGTGTACTGCTTGTTGGTTCGCCAGGCACGGGTAAAACCCTCATGGCTAAAGCCATTGCTGGGGAAGCTGGAGTTCCTTTTTTCAGTATCTCTGGTTCGGAATTTGTGGAAATGTTCGTCGGGGTGGGTGCATCCCGCGTCCGCGATTTATTTAAAAAAGCCAAGGAAAACGCGCCTTGTCTCGTCTTCATCGATGAAATCGACGCAGTGGGTCGTCAGCGGGGCGTAGGCATTGGTGGGGGGAATGATGAGCGCGAACAAACCCTCAATCAATTACTCACCGAGATGGACGGATTTGAGGGCAATAATGGCGTAATTATTATCGCCGCTACCAACCGCCCAGATGTGCTAGATACGGCACTGTTACGTCCCGGACGATTCGATCGGCAAGTACAAGTCGATCCCCCAGATTATAAAGGTCGATTGGCAATTCTCAAAGTTCACTCCCGCGATAAAAAAGTCGATCCGGAAGTATCTTTAGAGGTAATTGCGCGGCGGACACCTGGATTTACTGGTGCTGATTTGGCGAACTTGATGAATGAAGCCGCAATTTTTACCGCTCGGCGACGGAAAGAAGCGATTACCATCGCCGAAATCAATGACGCGATCGATCGAGTGATTGCGGGGATGGAAGGTCGCTCGCTTGCTGATGGCAAGAATCGCCGAATTATTGCCTACCACGAGATCGGACACGCACTAGTCGGGACGATGCTAGATTTCGATCCCGTCCAAAAAGTGACGATTATCCCTCGCGGTCAATCCCTTGGCTCAACCTGGTATCTCCCTGATGAAGAACGGGGTCTGATCTCTCGCTCTCAACTGCTGGCGGATATTGCCGTGACGATGGGGGGACGTGCGGCGGAGGAAGTGATCTTTGGCGATGCTGAAGTGACCACTGGTGCTAGTGGTGATATCGAAGCTGTTACCCGAACCGCCCGAAATATGGTAACTCGGTTTGGGATGTCCAGTTTAGGCAATTTCTCTTGGGAACCAAATAGTGGTGACTCTTTCACTGGGCGAGATATGCCCTCTCAGAGTGACTATTCTGAGGAAGTTGCTGCTAAAATCGATCGCCAAATTCGAGATTTAGTGGAAGCCGGACACCGTAAAGCGGTAGAAATCATCCAAGAGCATCGGGAATTGGTTAATTTACTGACCGATTTATTACTCGATCGCGAGACAATTGATGGCGAAGAATTTCGGCAAATTGTCGATCGCGAAACTGGAAAAAATGAGGTTGTGCAAGGTAAGCCTTCCTTAGCCGGAGCATAGAAATTCGACTTAGATCGTATATTGAGGTGGTGGGAGCGATCGAGTTCCCCTACCTCAATCAAAATATAGGTTGTCTTACTCAATTAATTTACAGCCCTCCTCCCCACTCTCCAGAAATCTCATCTATGATTTAAATATTCGATAGATTAGCTCTAGAAAATACTTAAATTATCCTAATTATTATAAAAACATGCCATCGATCGATCTAGAACAGTCGATCGCTAATGCGTTCGATGCTCAGACCACCCACCTAGATTTGAGTTGTCAGCGACTCACTAGCATACCGGAAATTATCACTCGACTTACAAATTTAAAAACTCTAAATTTGAGTGATAACCAGCTAACGACCATCCCGACAGATATCAGTCGGCTTACTAAGCTAGAATCACTAGATCTCAGCTTCAACAAATTAACCGATCTACCCACAAGCATCTGCCAACTTACCAATCTTCAAAATCTAGATTTATCCTGCAATCATCTAACTGAATTACCAGAAACAATCAGAGAACTTAGCAGTTTAACTGCGCTCCAATTAAGCTATAACGACCTGCATTGCTTACCAGAAGCGATCGGGCAGATCGTTACTCTACGAACGCTGATTCTAGATGCAAATAAGTTAAATAGGTTGCCAGCATCAATTTCAAATCTTGTTAATTTGGAGTGGTTTAACTTAGAACTAAATGAGTTCACTAGTTTCCCCGAAGAGATTGCCAATCTCACCAAACTCAAGCATTTAATTGCCGGTGGACACCCATTTACTCTTCTTCCAGATAGCATATCGCAACTAGTTAATCTAGAACGACTATTCTTAGATGATAGTTCGATCGAAAGTCTGCCAGAAAGTATCGTCAGACTGACTAAATTAGCCCACCTAGACATTTCGATAAATTGTCTAAATCATCTACCTGTAAATCTGGGGATGATGACTAGTTTATCCAACTTAGAATTGGAAGATAACAATATCACCAGTTTACCTGAGAGTATTTGCCAGCTTACTAATTTAGAAGTAATCGGCTTATCGGGTAGTCCGCTAACAGATCTGTCGCCACTGCAAACCTTGTCAGCACAACTATCTGTGGATTTCCTCGGTGTAAATCTCCCGCCCAGATATTGGACAAAGTTTAGTGACTGGCAAGCTGATTGGTTATTAGATGAAGAGAACGCCCAAATCCGTAAAATTCTAATCGAATATGTAGGTTACGATCGAATTTATCAGGAATTGGCAGCAGTCGAACGCGATACCTGGCGTGAATATACACTTCTAGAAATTAATGGTGATGTGGATGTAGAACCAATCGTTCTATTGAAGATGATTTGTCCGAGTACGGGACACATTCATGCGCTGCGAGTCCCACCAGATATGACTAGTGCCGCCGCTGCAATTACCTGGATCAATGGTGGGATTCATCCCGATGATATTGCGATCGCGACCTAAATTCTATCGCCACCCGATCTTGCTAAATTGCCGGGAGATCTGCACAAGCGGTAAGATATGACTACAGACCTTTGTTGTTGGTACACATGATGGTTAATACTGTTCCCCAGCAGACTACTGCCGAACCCGATAGCTGGAATCCACCGTTACCACCTACGGATTTAATTTTTGATGACGGAGAACCCTTGGAAACTAACCAACATCGGGTAGCGATGAATGTGCTGATTCGCTCCTATCAGCAATACCGCGCCACCCAAACCGACTTTTATGTCGGCGGGAATATGTTTATCTATTACAGTACCACCCAAGTTAAAAATCGAGATTTTCGCGGCCCGGACTTTTTTGTCGTATTAGATGTTGATGGTGAGCGGGAGCGGCTAGGGTGGGTAGTCTGGGAAGAAGAGGGACGCTATCCTGATGTAGTTGTGGAACTAATGTCACCGAGCACGGCTAAAGTAGATCTGGGCATCAAAAAGCAGTTGTACGATCGAGTGTTTAAAACTCAAGATTATTTTGTCTATAATCCCTTTGATGCCACATCCCTGCTCGGCTGGCATCGCCACGACACCTATCAAGAAATTACGCCTAACGATCGCGGTTGGCTCTGGTGTGAGACATTAGGGCTATGGTTAGGGACTTGGAATGGGATAATCGATCGGGAACAAGCAAGTTGGCTGCGGTTTTATGATTCAAGCGGCGCACTAGTGCTCCTACCGGAAGAAGCAGCGCAGCAACGAGCGGAAGCTGAAACTCAACGAGCAGAAGCTGCCACTCAACGAGCAGAAGCCGAAACTCAACGAGCAGAATCTCAACGGCGCAGATCCGAACGATTGGCAGCTCGTCTCAGAGAGTTGGGTGAAGATCCAGATTTACTCTAGTGTTGCTCGATCTGGCATCGTCGATTATATTTATGTCACTTTACTTATACGATCTGACTGAATTGGCGCGAAAGTGGCAACAATGTTGGCAAAATTTACCGATCGATTCAGCATCGCAGAGGCTACACCAACAAACTGAGCTAGATCGGGTATTTCAACTATTAGTCACTGCTTATACTCGACCTGATCGACATTACCATAATCTCACCCACATTCATCATGTCCTAACGACGATCGATTCTCATGCTGAGCGTCTACGCCAACAATTTTCAGTCACTCTCAAAAACCCCATTGCTGTATCCTTAGCCGCCTGGTTTCACGATTTTGTCTACGATCCTCAAGCTTCAGACAATGAATTGCAAAGTGCTAAAGCTGCTAGAGAATTATTGCTGAGTCTTAGTGGAAATCAAGAGTTAATCTGCCGCGTACAGGAGCTAATTTTGGCTACTCAAGGGCATCAAATCGTTGCAGAGGATTTTGATCGATCTATTTTTTTAGATGCAGATCTGGCGATCCTTGGTGCAGATCCAGTCACGTATCAAGCTTACTCGCGATCGATTCGCCGCGAATATAGCTGGATCTCAGATACCGCATATCGAGCCGGACGCATTCAAGTTCTAGAAAGCTTTTTACAACGCGATCGAATCTACTATACCGACACTCTATTCAACGAATTAGAAGCTCTTGCCCGTAGCAATATGTTGTCAGAGATTCAGCTTTGCTGCTTGTCAAATGATTAATCTTCAGGTACTGCGCTGGGTACTTCCGCCAACTCGGCATCCACATCGACTGTTTCAGCACGGTTGAGACTGATTTGATTAATTAGCGACAATACACTAGTTGCGCGATCGAATGATTTATCTTCGACAAATATCACTGTTGGTGTGCGTCTCAGACGCACCCGTTTACCCAGTTCGCTCCGCACGTATCCCGTCACAGATTTGAGTCCTTCCATTGTCTCGGCGCGAACTTCATCGCTGCCATAAATACTGACAAAAATCTTGGTATGCTGGAGATCTCCAGCAACATCCACAGCCGTGACGCTTACCATCCCCGCACCGACTCGATCGTCTTTGATATCAAAGAGGATCATCTGACTGACTTCGCGCTTAATTAATTCGGCGACACGCGATACGCGACGAGTATTAGTCATAATTCCGTCTACTGATTAAATCTTTTAAAGTTATCGGCTAGGGAGTTAGGTTAGCGGTGTAAACCCTAACATCGCTTTGAGTGTCAACACCACAGTCACTAACGTCCCTACTAAAAATCCGACTAGGGCAACTGCTGTCACTGGACGCTTCCACAGTGGGGCTACCCAGCCAAAGGCCGAAATGAACACACCAAGGATAATCGTAATAAAGTAACGTGGGTATTTCCCAATGTTATTCCAAAAATCACCAAACATTACAATTTTTATGATACTAGCTAGCTGGTTACATTCTAACCTAAAATCTCCACGTCATTCAACCCCACCAGTCACTAGCCACTAATTTAATTTTGGATCTTGATTTATGCTGCCTAAATTTGCCGATGAATTAGCTTGGCAACAAGCCGAGTTTCTGATGCAACCAATTTACATCCGAATTATCGATCGGATTCGCCAACAATCGGAAACATCCCTGTGGCAAGTTAGTTATGAAGAAGTCCAAACTCTGCACCCCACACATTATCTTTGCCTTCAATCTGGCGAGCAAATAGTGAAATTCGATATTTGGGATTTATGCTATCAAGTATGCTTTCTCAACTATCTTGGTAGTCATGGCGAGGTTGAATCTCAAGTTGTCGAAGTAGATACAACCTTGATCGATATGGAGGCTGGTACCCCCGACTGGCATCGCCTAGACAATAAAGCCAAAGCAGTAATTGCCAATATTTTTGATAATCTCCCAACCTAACTTAAAATTACTATGAAAGCTCACAATTCGATCGATCTACCAACAGCCATCCATGCCGCTAAATTTGGTGCAGCTATTTACGATAATTCTGATTGGGGTAAAATTTTAGTTAGCGATCGAGACAGGTTACGTTTTCTCCACAATCAAAGTACTGCCGATTTTGAAAAGCTCCAACCAGGATCGGTCTGCGATACCGTATTTATTACTTCCACCGCTAGAACGATCGATTTAGTCACTGGTCTAATTCTCCCTGATGAAGTCCTATTAATCGTATCGCCCAATCGTCGAGAATATCTATTTAATTGGCTCGATCGATATATCTTTTTCGCCGATCGAGTTAAGTTGAAAGATGTAACCGATCGATTGTCTAGCTTTACGCTGATGGGTACGGAAAGCGATCGAATATTAACTGAATTAGGCTGTGCCAATTTTGCAGATAGCGCAAGTCTATGTCATCAATTAATTAATCTAGCCGGAATCGAAGTCCGGATCGTTCAGGGAACTGAATTAGGCTTACAGGGATATCGGTTTATTTGCGATCGCGATTCATCCCCATTATTACAGCAAAAAATCATCGACTTAGGGGCAATATCGATCGATACAGATGTCTGGGAGTGCCTCAGAATTCAGCAGGGTAGACCAAAACCCGATGCCGAACTAACTGAAGATTATAATCCCCTAGAAGTGGGTTTATGGCAGACTATTTCCTTCACCAAAGGTTGCTATATCGGTCAAGAAACGATTGCCAGACTCAATACTTATAAAGGTGTCAAACAATATCTCTGGGGCATTAAGCTACCTGTAGCTGTACCTGTCGGTACTTCCCTCACCGTCGATGGTGAAAAAGTGGGAGTTTTAACCAGTTGTACTGAGACTGACACGGGCATATTTGGCTTAGCCTACGTTCGGGCAAAAGCTGGCGGAGTGGGTCTAAAAGTGATGGTAGCAGATGTGATAGGCGAGATCGTCAGTCTCCCCTTCATTCGCCATGAATATCCCACATCATGACTATCGATCGAGATCCCTAAACCCAGCAGTAAATGTTAGAATCTATAGCCATAGCTAGGGGTGTCCGAAACCAGTCGGGCTGAGAACATACCCTTGCACCTGAGACTGGGTAATGCCAGCGGAGGGAAGCTGTTTATAGTAGGAAATTGAATATGCGTGCTGAATGGATTGCGAAACGTAGTGGACAAGCTAATGTCTCCCAGATGCACTATGCGCGTCAGGGTGTAGAAACCGAAGAAATGCACCACGTCGCCAAGCGCGAAAACCTTCCTGTGGATCTAATCCGCTCGGAAGTTGCGCGCGGACGGATGATTATTCCAGCAAATACCAATCATCCCAATTTGGAACCAATGGCAATCGGTATTGCTTCTAAATGTAAAGTAAATGCAAACATCGGCGCATCCCCTAATTCTTCCAATATGCAGGAAGAAGTCGATAAACTGATTCTCGCAGTTAAATACGGTGCAGATACCGTGATGGATCTCTCCACTGGCGGCGGGAACTTAGACGAGATTCGGATGGAGATTATCAAAAACTCGTCCGTTCCCATCGGGACTGTCCCAATTTACCAGGCTCTGGAAAGCGTCCACGGTAATGTCGAAAATCTCACCCCGAATGATTTTCTCCACATCATCGAAAAACACGCCCAGCAGGGGGTAGACTATCAAACCATCCACGCCGGGATCTTAATCGAACATCTACCCCTCGTTCGCAACCGGATTACTGGTATCGTCTCCCGTGGGGGTGGAATTTTAGCACGGTGGATGCTCCATCATCACAAGCAAAACCCGCTCTACACTCACTTCGATGACATCATTGAAATCTTCAAAAAATGTGATGTATCCTTCAGTTTAGGCGATTCGCTCCGGCCTGGTTGCACCCACGATGCTTCAGATGAAGCCCAACTAGCCGAACTCAAAACGCTGGGTAATCTTACCCGTCGCGCTTGGGAACATGACATCCAGGTGATGGTGGAAGGCCCCGGACACGTCCCGATGGATCAGATCGAGTTCAACGTCAAAAAACAGATGGAAGAGTGCTCAGAGGCTCCTTTCTATGTCTTAGGGCCACTCGTCACCGATATTGCTCCAGGTTACGACCATATCACCTCCGCGATCGGCGCGGCAATGGCTGGCTGGTACGGTACTGCCATGCTCTGCTACGTTACCCCCAAAGAGCACCTGGGTTTACCTAATGCTGAGGATGTCAGAAACGGTCTGATCGCCTACAAAATTGCCGCTCACGCGGCTGATATCGCCCGTCACCGTCCAGGGGCACGCGATCGCGATGACGAGCTATCCCACGCCCGTTACAACTTCGATTGGAACCGTCAGTTTGAACTCTCCCTTGACCCCGAACGGGCGAAGGAATATCATGACGAAACCCTCCCCGCAGATATCTATAAAACTGCTGAATTCTGCTCGATGTGTGGCCCCAAATTCTGCCCAATGCAAACTAAGGTAGATGCTGATGCACTCACTGAGTTAGAGAAGTTCTTAGCTAAAGAAAAAGAACCTTCAAGCGTAGGGTAGGCTTAGAGTCTAGGCTTTAGAGCAGTTGTAGGGGATGAGCGGGTTTATCCCTACCTTAGTCCATCTCATCCTTCGGTTCTAAAGCCTAACTGCTACAACTTAATCTTCGTCGGCTCGATCGTTTTGGCAATGCGATCGAAGTTTTGTTTCCGCTGTTTTTGGGAAAACACATTGACTTGATAAACGATCGCATTATTCACATCCAAAGCTGTCATCCAGCCGCTTTTGCGATGATAAGCACCAGTCTCGATATCGATCCAACCCGGTCCTTGGGCGATTTCACCTGGGCGGATACCTGGTAGCGTAAACGTAATCGTATGCCCAGTCACGATCGTTTTATCTGGGAAGTAGGCAAATTGACTGCTAAAGAATTTTTCTCGAATCCAGCAGAACTGCTCGTTAGTCTGCTTTTCAATCGATTGAAAAGGATCGACTCCCGCATGAACGAGGAAGATATCTCCCAAGTCCAGATAAGATGGCAAACTGGCAAACCAGTCGATATCATCTTGGGGAATTCCCGCATCCCCATAACTTGCTAGGGTCGTATCACCGCCAGATGGCAACCAGTGCCGCAAAGCCAATTCATCGAGATCGCCATCATTAAAAGATTGCAATAACATAACTTCATGGTTGCCCATCAAGCAAGGATAACCACGTTCCCGAATCCATTTAACCACTTGAGCACTTTTTGGACCTCGATCGATCACATCTCCCAGAAAATACACTCGATCTTCAGGGGTGGGTTTACAAAACTCAATCAGTTGACATAACCCATCATAATGACCATGAACATCGCCGATGATAAGCTGTCGGGGTTCGGCGTTCTTTTGAAATAAATTAAACATATAGCGGTAGTTGCTTGATGATGTCCATCGGTGCGAGACTAGAAATCGATCGAATACTACAAGTTTCGTCCATAGTTTAGCCAAGAATTATCGTAAGCTATTTAACTATTATTACTCAATTTCTCGCTCAATCTAGTTGGATCTAGATTTCTTGGAGACTACTCGATTTCCAATTCTTTACTTGTCGCTAATTTTAGACATTTTCTCAAATTATTGAACTTTTATGACCATTCCCGTTTTATCCACCATCAACGTCCTCTGTCAACCAACCAAAGCTGCTTGGCTGGAGCAAGCCTTGGCGAATATGGATACGATTCTGCTCGATCATTCTCACTGCGAACGGAAAGCCGCCGGAACCGCCATCAATTTGATGTTTCGGTACCCATCCAATACTAAACTAGTGCGGCAGTTAACCGCGATCGCCCGTGAAGAATTAGAACATTTCGATCTAGTCAATCAAATTCTCGAAACTCGTGGTGTTCCCCTCGCCCCACTTAACTCACCACCTTATGCCAAAGGTTTAATGAGTCAAGTCCGGACTCAGGAACCATCTCGCTTGTTAGATTCACTGCTGGTTAGCGGTTTAATTGAAGCACGTTCTCACGAGCGATTGGGATTACTCGGTACACATTTACCCGATCCCCAATTAGCGGCATTCTATCGCAGCTTGATGGCTTCTGAAGCCCGTCACTTTGGCATCTATTGGCTCCTCGCAGATACCTATTTTAGTCGCGAGCTAGTCCAATCTCGGTTGGCGGAATTAGCCGTTGTTGAAAGCGACCTGCTCTCGACACTGTATCATGAGCCGAGAATTCATAGTTAGTTTGCTTTCATAGCTGAAGCTGGATTAGCCAGTGGAGATTTTTTGGGATTAAGACTACGGAAATATATTCCACCGATCGACACTAAAAATCCGATATAGGCTAAGGCGGGAACTAAATACAGCTTATCAGTGTAGCCAAATAATGCACTTAATAATAACCCAGGAAATCGGTCTTCTGGCATAATTTTACTAGTATTCCAGACCAATCCACCTAGATTACATGAATGCACTTTAGTAAAGCGTTCGTGGAACATACATAAGCTTGCCGATTGTCGATCGGCTCCAGCTAAAGTAGCGATCGCGGTATCAAAATGCCCCAGAGAAGATACTACCAATCCCGATACAATTAACAGCAACAATATCCCCATCACCTGGAAAAAGCGGCGGATATTAATTTTTATCCCCCACTTAAATAACAATCCCCCAATTCCAGTGGCGACAGTCAATCCGGCTAAAGATCCAAGGGATGGAATCAACCCTTGTTGAAACTTTGCCACAATGAATAAAACAGTTTCAAAGCCCTCCCGCACGATCGCAATAAATACTAGTGTAAATACGCCCCAACCAGCATTCGTCGCCATTGCTTTTTGAAGTGTGCCTTCTACCTGCGCCTTCATAAATCTGGCTTGCGTGGTCATCCAGATTAACATCCAACTGAGCATCCCGATCGCCACTAGTCCAAATATCGCTTCTAGGAATAGTTCTAACGTCGCTGCATAAGGGTTTTCTGACTGAGCTAAAGCTTGACTCGCTTGAGCTAGCACCACACCAACCATCCCACTCGCGGCAATACCCGCAGCAACGGCGGCATACACCCAGATGCTCAAATGCCCCTGTTTTGCTTTTTTCAAGCACGCTAAGACAATACCGACGACTAGGGCAGCTTCTACCCCCTCTCGCAGCGTAATTACAAACGTCGGCAAAGCTGAACTAAAATCCATATTCTTGATTCCTAGTGATGAGAATTCGAGTGGTAATTGCTATTGGGAGATCGGGATAAATCAGTTGAATCTACGGATCTAAAGTATTCCCCATCTTCAATTAATTACTGGCAGCAGTCAGGATTTTTTGAGTACTTTGTTCGATTGTCTTAATTAACTGACTGACCTGTGCTGGTGTTTGGATCGGAACTGCTGGGGGAATTGCTGCTGGCCATGCAGTTTTTAGCTGTTTCATAGTTTTAGTAACTGTTTGATGAATATCGGGATAATCTTTAGTCATCGCGGCTGAAATTCCTTGGTACAACATATCGGCGTAGGTGATAAAGCCGCGAGAGTCTTGATACTCAATTGCTGCCTTAATTTTGCCATCAGCAATAGCTGCACCGTACTCAGAATTGGCAGTATCGAGCAAACCATTAATTACTTGGAGGATAAAATCAGGAGACTGGCGTTGAGTAGCGGGTAAGGCAGAGATCGCCAGATCGATCGATGTCATAGATGCTTTGAAATTAGCACTAACTTTAGCATTATCTTTAGCTCCGGCTTTAACTAAATCATCCAAAGTAATTAATGTTGTCTTAAATTCTTTGACTTTGCGCTCAGTTAATTGGTCGGCAACATCTGTATAAATCTCTTCAACTGGATGACCGATATGTGGTTCGGCATCTTTTGGTTTATTTAGATCTAGCAGTTCCTTGGCGACAAAGAGGTGCCCTTTCATCAGTCCGAGCTTAACCATATAGTCAGTATCTTTCGCTACTCCGGTCAGGACAATATCTTCGATCGTCACTAGATCTTTGATTTGGTCGAATTGCTTTTGGTCGATGACTTTCTTCTCTACCAAATCTTCGGGCGTTTTGTATGGACGTTCGGCTTGAATTTTATTGGATAATGCCGGAATACCTAATTTAGCTTCTAGTTTATCTAGTTCTGACAAAATCGCACTATTAATATTAATTTTTTTGTCTCCGCCATGACTACCAGTATGGGATGCTCCCGTTGATGTCGAATCTCCGGGTGGCGTCGAGGGGACAGAGCTAGTTTGAGTAGTAGTACCACTATTATTGCAAGCACTAACGATGAATGAAGCAGCTAAACCAATAATAGCTAGACTGACATACTGTCTGGTTTTCATAGCAAGAAATTAAAAATTGAAGGTAAAAACTGGAGAACGACAATCGCTCTGAAGTTTAGTAAGTCTCTTGAGCTGGCATGTAGATAATCAGCTCTTCCATTTTGCACTTAATGATAATCTATGTCAACTTATTTGCAATTAATTCCTACTAAGTAGGGGTAATGACATTAAATGCGCCCATACAACCGTTTTCCGCGATCGCATCTTGGTGAGGGTGAAACATGAATTGTCCGGGGTACTTGAACCGAAACTCTAGAATATGTCGTTCGGCTGTGCCCATCGTAATCACATCTGTTGTATGAGTAGGTTGTAGCGTCATACCCGTCGGGTAAACCTGAAACATATTGGCATGGAGATGGAATGTCACAGCCGGATCGATTTCGATCATATTTAGTACATAGAGCCGAATCAGTTGCTGCTGATAAATCTCGATCGGGTGCATCATATAATAGTTGGGCACCCCATTAAAGGCATACAACTCATTCTGGCCATCATCATTGACATCATAGCCACCCATGATTAAGACCATTTCATCAGCGACTGGGCGAGGTTGCGGTGGATCGATAATCAACATCCCATACAGTCCCTTGCCCACATGGCGCGTTACTGGTGCAACGTGGCAGTGATACAGATGCACCCCATACGGTTCGGCTTCAAACTCATAAATCATCCCGGTACCATTCCGAATTGGTTTAATCCCATCCATCTCGGCGGGGTGAAAACCATGAAAATGCAGTGAGTGCGCGTGTCCAGCACGATTGAGAAAAGACACTCGAATCAATTCTCCCGCTTTAGCCCTGAGCGTCGGAGCAGGAACCCTCCCATTAAAATTCCAACTATTGAATGACAACGCCTGATTCAACTGTAAGGTGGTGTTTCCAGCTACTAATCTAAATTCCCGAACCGTCCGGCCATTTTCCTGCTTGACAGTGCCATAGTCAAAATCCCGCAAAGTTTGCATCGGACTAAAGGTATTCCCCATGGTTGGGCTATTCGTGGGGACTGTAGGAATCTTAGCCGTGGGTTGAGGTTGGAGTCCTTGCCATGCGAGGGTAGCTGTGGTTAGTCCCAATCCCGCCAAGCCATATTTGAGTAATTGGCGACGGTGGAGGAGAGGGTGATGGGTGAGTCGATCGAGATTAGACATCAATCTGGTGGCAAGTTAGAATAACCAATTAGTAGCTGCTGCTAATTAGCTATTCTAACAAGAATCTAAATTAAATAAAAAATATTAGCAATAAGGATCGATCGCTTAGCTCGATCGGCTTTGATTTTCTAGCCCACAGAGCGATCGAGCCACACGAAGGGCACTCTTAATGTAAGCTGCTATTTACTAGAGCCAGCAATTGAAACCGCACACTTTGCAGCGGTAGCGGCGATTTCATTTGCGGTGCTGTCCCTTAACTAGCAAATTGGCTTACAAATACATCTCTTATCATCCCTATGAAAAAGATCGAACTCCAGGAACTAGCGATCGTAATTGCGGTTAAAGAACTAGATCCGACATTACTCACTCCAGAATTTCTAAATTATAGTCAAATTGTCCCTGCCGATTGGGAAGTAGCCGGACAGCCAGTGCGGAGTTTTCAAGGTTCTCAGGTGACTTTTCAAAATGGGGTGAGTGTCATTGCTCAACCACAACGGATTAGTTTTGCTGAATTAATCGTCGATAAACCTACTGCTGGGCTAGAAATTCCCAAGCTAGCCGAAAAATTCGTCGATGTGCTGGGCAATCTCAGCTACATTGGGGTTGGGATCAATTTACGGGGTTATATTGATTTTGGCGCAGATCATCGAGAAGCACGAGACTTTATTTTCCAAAATCTGCTGGCACCGGGAGCTTGGCAACAGATGGGTAACGCACCAGTTCAGGCGGGAATCAATCTTAGTTATACTTTTGATGAGCGTCGGTTAAACCTGACGATTAATGAGGCAATGCTGCAAGTTCCAGAGCGTCAACCAAGTGCGATCGTTCTATTTGGTGGTAATTTTGACTATGATGTCGCGGGTACGATCGCACCCGCAGCCCACGCCCAAAGGATTAAACAAATTGTTACCAATTGGCAGCGAGATTTACAGCTCTATCAAGAGGTTGTCGAAAGGTTTATGTTATCTAGCTCGGTGATTTCTTTTCCCTCGCTGTCCTAAATTAAAGCACTCCCACTGATTTTGAAGTAAGACCATGATTACTCTTTCAACCCTCACCACAGCGGTGAGGGTCCATTTGGGCACTGTACAGCTATCGAGTGATGAATAGCTGTACCTCTTGCTGAGCAAGCTTTTGAAGCATTTTCTGCCGAACCCCCGAAAGCCTTTTGAGATAAAGGTTTGAAGACTTTATCACCCGCTGTCGGCACAGTACTCTCCAGCAATCGCCCCAGCTCATAATCGATCTTTGATAAGTTACGGGATGAATTAGTACTCGATAATCCTGGTGCCAGTTACTTTTGAGTTTGTGCTGGTTCTAGCCGAATGAGTTGCCCCTCAGATTCATCAGTCAAGATATATAATAAATCGTCAGGGCCTTTACGGACATCTCTAACCCTCGCGCCAATCGAGATCGACTCTTGGTTGAGGACTTTGCCATTAACATCTAGCTCGATTCTTCGCACTGCTTGCTCGACCAAGCCACCTGCAAAGAGATTTTTTTGCCATTGTGGAAATCGCTTTCCATTGTACGCGGTCAACCCCGAAGGCGCGATCGCGGGTGTCCAAACTGCTTTGGGATCTTCCAATCCAGGTAGCGATTTATTTGGTGAAACATCGTTATTTGGGAATTGGTACTCTTTACTATAGGTAGCCAGCGGCCAGCCGTAGTTTTTGCCTTTTTGCACCAGGTTGAGTTCGTCACCGCCGTTCGAGCCGTGTTCGGTCGCCCAAACTCGCTTGGTAACTGAGTCGAAGGTCATACCTTGAATATTCCGATGTCCGTAGCTCCAGATTGCGGGGTTGGTATTCGCATCTTTGACAAAAGGATTATCGCGGGGAATCGAACCATCATCTTTGAGGCGGAGGACTTTACCGAGCTGGCTGCGGCGATTTTGAGCTTGGAAGCGGGGTAATTTGCCATCGATTTGCAGTGGGGGATTGCCACCATCGCCGATCGCGAGTAACAGGGTATTATCGGGTAGCCAGACAATTCGCGAGCCGAAATGTTGCGATCCGGGTTTGACGGGAGTGACTTCAAAGATAACTTGCAGATTTTTAAGGTTTTTGCCGTCGAATACGGCTCTTGCCAGGCGCGTGCGATTTGCGGTGTCGTTGCCGTGAGCATAGGTCAGATAAACCAGCCGATTCTTGGCAAATTGCGGATGAAGCGAAATATCCATCAATCCGCCCTGACCGCTGGCAAATACCGCTGGAACGCCGCCGATCGCGGTAGGATCGAGGATGCCATTACGGACGATTCGCAGCCGCCCAGACCGCTCGGTGACGAGGATGGTTCGATCTGGTAGCCAAGTCATACTCCAGGGATGCTCTAAGCCGCCGACCACTGGGACTAGACGATAATTTGTTTGGGCATTCAGACTGACTTCAGATTTCTGGGCGTTACTGGAGCAAGCTAGACAGGATAGCATTGTGAGCGCAATCGTTTTCAATGCTACCGATCGCCACGAGAATTTGGTGGGGATATTCACAACAAGTTACGGATTGCTGAGATACTTCGGCGATTGCGCTAGGCGCAGGCTTTGCCAACGGAGGCTACCGACCTATCTATATTTTTACATCCTTTTTCAATAACTGTCCCAGGGTATCGCATTTTAAGTTGTCGCAACTCCTTAGATGCTCTACCCCAAGACAGTTAGCTCTCACTACTATCTAAAGATGTTAAAGATACTGAATAGACCCGTAAACGGACTGAGAATCGAACTGAAGCCATCCCCAATCCGCGTTAGATTCGATCGACCGATAACGATCGTATCGTTGTTCTGGAGTCGGGGATTGGTCTCACTATCAATTCCTTTGGCAAAATTGAGCTTGATCAGTCGCTTGGTCACAGTCCCATTAGGATTGAGACGGATAAAGTCAACTTCACTCTTGTTCGCCCGCACGTTATCAAAGCCACCAGCAATCAAGATTGCCTGATTGAGAGTGGTGTTGGGTGGCATGTCGAGAGAACCGAGTTGCCCCTTGGGAAATTTGGTAGATATTTCACCGATCACGTTGACCTTGATTGTCGCGGGTGAGAACGTCGAGGATGAGATCAAATCTACATCCTGCGCGCTAGTATTTTGGGCGAGGGGGATGAAAATTCGATCGCCTTCTTGGAGGATGATATCTTGACTGGTATCTCCTTCTTGGAGCAGTTTGAACAGATTAATCGCAATTTTCTGCTCGCCACTTCTGGTGGTGCGAAGCAATTGAATTTGGCGGATATCGGCGGTCGGCTTAATTCCGGCGGCTGATTGGATTGCCTGAGTCACTGTGGGGAGTGTGACATTTCCAGTTAATTGGGTATTGTTATTGGTGGTATTAGCATCACCTCTGACTGTGTAAGTACCTGGGCGATTGACTTCGCCAACTACGACCACTTTAACTGGGCTAATTGACTGGGGGCCTAAATTAGATGCAGCAATTAGACTACTATTGGCATCACCCACTCCCGAACTAGTTGGCAAAACGATCGTATCTCCATCTTGGAGCACGATGTCCTGGCTAAAATCGCCTGTTTTTAGCAAACTTACTAAGTTAATTGGTACGGTTTGCCCTGGCCCTGTCCGCGTATTTCGGCGGACTCGAATCCGTGTCAGATCGGCAGAAGCAGTGCTTCCTCCGGCAATTTTAATTGCTTCGGTGAGGGTAGGTGGCGAAACCCGCCCTGGAGTTGCGCCGCCGGTGGGGCTAGATTCCCCTCGCAGGGTGTAAGTACCTGGTTTCCCAACTTCACCAACGATCGCGACTTTAATTGCTGTATCTTGATTCGCTAGGTTAGAACCCGATACTCTGAGTAAGTCTGCCGAACTGACATTTTCCGATCGAGGGATGAAAATTGTGTCACCATCGCGCAAACTGATATCTTGAGCCGTATTGCCTCGTTGGAGCACATCGAAAATATTGACGGCGACGATCCGACCTGTAGAGGCGCGACGGACTTGGACTTGGCGTAAATTAGCCGTTTGATTGGTACCACCCGCCAGTTGAATGATTTGGCTGATTGTTGGGAATTTACGGTTTTCTAAGGTAAAGGGTACGGTATATGAACCCGCCCGACTGATTTCCCCCGCGATGGCAACTTGGACGGGACGAGGCGCGAGCAGACTAATCGTGACGAGGGGACGTTTGACGTATCTGGAGAAATAACCAGTTAGTAAGCTAGAAGCTCTCTGGATGTTTTGCCCTTGAATGGGCACAGCCCCAACTACTGGCAAGTTAATTGTGCCATCAGCAAGCACTGAAAATTCACCACTGTATTCTGGGACGTTGAAGATATCTACCCGCAACCTATCACCTGGACCGAGGGTATATGAGTCAGCAAAAGCACCTGGCGGAACTGAAGTGCGATCGATCGATCTGATAACCTTGGGCTTACTACTAGCTTTCACTGGAGTCTGCGGCTTACCTGTCTTGGCTGGTGCGGTCAACCCGATCGAAGGGAGATTAACGATCGTCATAACTGGCACCAAACCGAGGATAAGACCTTTATAGATATAAGTCCGCAAACTAGCAGTATTCATAGAAGATTTATATAATGGTTGTAATTGCATTGGCCCTCAATCAACTAGTTTAAAGCTTGAAGTCTAGTTTTACCCTCAGTCTTTTCTCGTACTTTTAGAGAGTTCTTCGTCTTAAACTATCAATCGGACTACCGATCTATTTAATTTGCTCTCTACCTTATCTCGATCGCAGACGTTATTTTTCAACGCAAGGTTCCCTTTAAGGCAGAGTATCCCCACTATTCAGCGATGGATTCAATGCTGAACCAAACTTCTTTGTTTTTCACAGCTAATCATTGCGCTTTGACGAAAATATTGGTAAGGTATTAAACTGCGGCAGCATAGCCAAGTGGTAAGGCAGAGGTCTGCAAAACCTCCATCCCCCAGTTCAAATCTGGGTGCTGCCTCTTTTAGAACCCTTAAACCATCAAGGTTTGAGGGTTTTATGCTACTAACATTCACAACATGAATGTGCTTTTTGGCTACCATTTGGCTATTAT
>JANPJH010000133.1:0-31046 GCA_031425415.1 Chamaesiphon sp. VAR_61_metabat_425
GTGGTGGTCGGAGCCGTTCCAGTTTTGGGAGTGGGAGTCGCCGCCGTTAATTGGGGTTTTGATCCTCACAACATTGGTTTCGATCTCTGGTAAATCTTCATCGACATTGGGAAAGTTGCCAAGATGATTTTCTATGACTTGGTGAATAAGATCAACGCAGAGGTGCCGTAAGATAAAAGGGTAGCGATTCGGCTACCCTTTTACTTTGCACTATGGAAAACGGTTATACAGAAGATCTAAACTTCCTTGAGGATGATACCGATCTAGACGGTCCCCTCGACAATCTGGACACTTTGGATGTGCTCGATGCCAATCTCGAACCGCCCAGACCCGATCCAGAAGAGATGTTACCATTACTAGCTGATGCGGTGACTACTCAACGGATGTTGGCCGCACGAGCTTTTTGTGAAATCCAAGACCCACGGGCGATCCCGCATCTGATTGGGTTGTTGACAGATCCCTGCCCGCTGGTGCGAGTTTCGGCTGCTTACGCCTTAGGGCGCAATCCTAGTCCCGATGCTGTCGAACCGCTGATCGCTCAACTCGATCGAGATTGGAATGGTTATGCGCGCAAGGGGATTGTGTGGGCATTGGGCAACTGTCACGACCGCCGCGTCCTCCCACCGCTCTTACGATCGCTCAAGACGGATATTTCGGCTGTCCGGCTGTGGGCGGCTAGTTCCCTCGCCCAGGCTGCCGATCTCAGTTATGAGGCCGTTGTTGCTACTGTCCCACCAATTATCGAAGCCTTAATTAACGATCCATTGGCGGCTGTTCGTAGCAATTGTGCTTGGTCGTTAGGCCGATTGTGCCGCGAACTTCCCTCGAATGTTGTCTATGCTACTGCCGTCGATGCCTTAATCCAAGTCCTCGAAGAAGACGGCGATCTCGGTGTCCGAGAAGATGCCAAAGCCGCATTACTCAAACTCGGAGACCCGCGCGGGATTCAGGCGATCGAAAATTTGGACTTGGACGGTGATGAGTAAATATTACACGTTCACTCTTTAGCTGGCAATATCTGGCAATTTTGCCTCTTGCGCGACCTGCTCGACATCATCAGTCGCCAAGATTGCCAAGTTTTGCAGTGCTAACTCACCGCCCAGATTTCGGAGTGAGCGGGCGAGTTGATAGCGGATTTGCCAGTCAGGGTGAGTAACAAAGGGGATCAGGCTTTCCACACCACGGGGGTCGCCAAGTTCGCCAATTGCCCCAATCGCCGCAGTTTGAACGAGAGTTGTCTCGTTTTCGAGGGCAGTTTGTAATAAGGCTAAGCCGCGTGGCTCGCCTAATTCGCCCAAGGCGGCGATAATACTAAATTGCACTAACCACTCGCCAGTGGTTTCATACAGATGCTGGAGATCGTCAAAAGCGGCGGTAAGTTTGAGCGCACCGAGCGCATCTGCGGCGGCAGCTTGGACATCAGGTTCGGGATCGTTAACCAATCGATCTCGTAATATTGTCAGACTGGCGGCAAGATCTTCTCCGCCCAAGGTGGCCATCTGACTGACGGCGGCATATCTGACTCGCGTATTATTATCTGTCACCAATTGCTTGATGTAGCCAAAAGCAATGGCGGGTTCGAGTTCGCGCACGAGATTTAGAGCTTTGATGCGATCGCCTTTATTTTCCGAATTAACCAGTTCAGTAATAGATTCAGTCATGGGAAGGAGGGATTGGGATGAACATTCCTCATTGTAGAGGGAAGCATTGTCCTGCTACCCCCCACGCTCAGATCTTTTATTGTCCCTTAAACATTCGCCAGAGATGCCCCTTACTGGCAGCCTGGATTCTCGATCATTTAGTGCCGATCCCCTCTTGTGCCGCAATCGCCCGAACAATATCCCCTTGGGTAATAATGCCGATCGGTCGGTTGTCACTATCGATGACGGGTAAACGATGAATTTTCTTGTCATGCATGACTCTGGCTGCGGCTGGAAGCGTCGCGTTAGCGGTAATAGTGATAGCATGAGCCGTCATCACTTCGCCAACTGTTTGACCTAAGACTTTATGTAATTCAAGATCGTATTTAGCTGGATTCTCTAGATAGATGACACTATCCAAAAACATAATATGTGGAGGCATATCTATGCCTTTTTCTCGCCACATTAAATCAGATTCAGAAATTACGCCAACTAATTTTCCAGCGGCATCAACTACAGGTAATCCGCTAACTTGACGATCGACTAAAATTTGGATGGCTTTAGATAAAAGCGTTTCTGGAGTTACGGTTAGAACTTCATGAGTCATCAGATCTGCAACAGTTTGAGGCATAGCCTACTCCGTAAATTATAAATTGTAAATTATGAATTGTGAAATGTTATTTAATTAATAATATTATAACTAATTAAATAGTGTTCTCGATGAGAATTTACAATGTCTTCACTATTTTTGCTGGCTCACATTGATGGTAAATTTAGTAAGCAGGTAGCATCAAGCTAACTTCCAGATCCTTGCAGTCGAGACAAAAATCCACAACATGCCATGAATAATCTCGAGGTGCCGTCCCTCCCACCATCGCTCGATAAAATAACTTTCGGCACTAAGCTTGCCTATGGTGCCGGCGATATTGGGGGGGCGATTATTGGCATCTTGTTACTGTCTTACCTGTCACCATTTTTCACCGATGTCGTTCACTTAACTCCAGGATTGGCGGGAGCTACCCAATTAATCGTGAGAGTGTGGGATGCCTGTATCGATCCGGCGATCGGGCTGATGAGCGATCGCGGTGATGTATTTGGTGCCAAAATTCGATCTCAGTGGGGACGGCGATATCCTTGGATGCTATTTGCGGCGATTCCCTTTGGCTTATTATTTATTTGTCAATGGTTGATTCCTTTTCCGGCAACCAATCAATGGGGCTTATTTGCCTATTACACGCTGGTATCAATGTTGCTGGGGACATTCTTCACAATGTATAGTCTTCCCTATTCCGCACTGACAGCCGAACTCACTCAAGACTATGACGAACGCACCAGTCTGAGTAGCTTTCGATTTACATTCTCATTGGGTGGGAGTATTTTGGCGTTATTGCTGGCCCGCACCATTTTTCAGCAGGTAGAAGATCCCGCTCAACAGTATTTAACGATCGGCATAATTGGGGCGACGATCTCGGTAGTGCCAATTTTCTACTGTGTGTGGGGGACACGCGCCCGCGCGCAACTGATGAGCAGATTACAAACTGCGAGAATTGAAGATCCTGTAGTAATGCCCCTAAAAGAACAATTGAGATCGGTATTTACCAATCGCCCGTTTCTGTTTGTCGTGGGGATTTATCTATGTTCCTGGTTCAGTTTGCAACTGACAGCCGCAATTATTCCATATTTTGCCGTTAGTTGGATGGGTTTACCACAAGCAGATTCACCGCTGATTATTCTGGCAGTTCAAGGTACCGCACTGGGGATGTTATCCGTCTGGAGCCGGATCGGTCAACGAGTCGGTAAAAAAGTTATTTACTTTATGGGAACTGGGTTCTGGATTATCGCCCAGGCGGGTTTATTCTTGCTCCAGCCGGGTCAAACTACCGCTTTGTACTTTTTAGCAATCTTGGCTGGATTGGGGGTTTCTACGGCTTATTTGGTGCCGTGGTCGATGCTGCCAGATGTCGTCGAGTTGGACGAACTGCAAACTGGGCAACGCCGCGAGGGGCTATTTTATAGTTTCATGGTGTTCTTGCAAAAAATTTGCTTGGGTGTCGCTCTGGCAATAATTTTACAAAGCCTAGAATGGACGGGATACGTTCAGCCAACCGCGACAATTGCCGCACCAATTCAACCACCAGCAGTCCTCCTGGCAATTCGACTCGCGATCGGGCCGATTCCTACTTTAGCTCTAATTGGTGGTGTTGTTCTGGCCTATTTTTATCCGATTACCCGCGAAATGCACCAACAAATTCTGTTGCAATTGGCAGAACGCCGAAAGGAATTCTGATCTGCTATACATCTAGGTACGAGCAGACTATCAGCATGATTAAATTGTGTTGGGATCTCCCCTCGCAATTAGCCACAGACAAAGGTGGGACAATAAACATCGATTATTAATCAAAGTGTAAAAACCAGATTTCTTGAAGAAACCTGGTTTTTACTACGGCGTTTGGGTGTCTTAAACAAGCTCTTAAAAGAAACTTCGTAACTGTTGTTTATAGTTACTAACATTTAAACCGTCAGTACGAGTCTGATATGCAGCGGGAATCATCCGTTGGAGATTGGCAACTCGTTCGGGGACAGCCGGGTGGCTGCTCAGGAATTCTGGTGGCGAATTACCGCGCATTAATTTTTTCATGAATTCAGGCATGGCTGTGGGTGCATAACCAGATTGAATCATTGTATTCAAGCCCCGGCTATCGGCATCATACTCATCTTGGCGGCTATTCGGCAGCGTCAGAGCTAATTGTACGCCCATCTGAACTAGTCGATCGCGATCGACTCCAGCGATCGAACTAATTCCTTGGGCGATCGCCGCTTGTTTCATCCGTTGTAGTGAGTGACGACCAGTGATGTGTCCGATTTCATGACCCATTACGCCAGCTAACTGTGCTTCATTATCTGCTGCTTTGAGCAAGCCAGTATTGACATAGACAAATCCACCCATCGTCGCAAAGGCATTAATTGCATCATCATCAACGACTTGAAATGTATATTTGATATTGGGTCTAGCACTGTTTCTGGCTAACCTTTGACCGATACGATTAACATAATCGGTTGCCGCTTGATTGCGGAAAAGTTTCACCTGTCCGTTGAGTAATTGTTGATTAATTTGCGCTCCCAGACTAGCTTCCTGTCCTTCGGACATATTAGCAATCTGCACGATTTGGGCACCCTGAATTAACAGTTGCCACCAAGGCACCGCTTGGCTGACTTGTGGCTGCCCCAAAGTGACAATACCTGTAATACATAAGGCGATCGAGGGATACAACCACCGTCGTTGCAACCACTGACGGATAGCAGCTACTCTAGTCAACATAATCCTTTTCCAAATGAGTAATGTGAGTCGGAGCCGGAAGGTCTGATTTTATTCTAACAACCGATGTAAGTACTGACGACACTGAGGTAATTTATGTTGCCATCAGCAGAATGCTAGCAAGGGAAGCTAGCCCCACCCACAATAAAAAACTATGCCTTGTCAAACCAAGAGCCTGCTGAATAATCCTTGGCGTAATTGGTTGGATGGGATCGCCGAGTAGGGGTTTTTCTTGCACTTGTCCGTGATAGTAGTTGATCCCCCCAACTTGCACTCCCAATGCTGCGGCGTAGGCACATTCACTCCAGCCAGAGTTAGGACTCGGATCGTGGATGGCATCTCGCCAACATAGTTGCCATACAGTCAGGGGTTTACCAGAAATGATACTTAAGGTAAGGACGGCAAGCCGACACGGTAGCCAAGTCAACACATCTTCAGATTTAGCACTACACCAGCCCAGATCGGTGTATGGTTCACGCCGATAGCCGACCATCGAATCTAGGGTACTGGCAGCTTTATAGGCCATTGCCAGGGGCACAGCCCCGACGTTCGGCATCATCAGTATCCCGACGATCGCGTAAAATAGCGGAGCCATCACACCATCGATCGCGTTTTCAGTGATGGTTTCAAAGATCGCCCGATAGATGTCGGGAATAGTTAACTTATCTGTGTCTCTACCGACATACATCCGTAGTTTAGCTCTGGCGGCAGTTAGATTTCCGGTAGCTGTCTCCGCCAGCACAGCCTCTGACGCTTGCCGCAGACTCCTACCGGCGAAACAACTAGCTAACGCGATCGATTGTATTGCCAGCCCCAATAGGGGGTGTAATAAATTACCAGCATAAACGATCGACCAACTAAACCCTCCTGTGCCCAAAATTAACCCCCAGCACAAAATCACCCCCGCAAGGCGGCGAGAGTAGGGATTGATGCAATATTTGAGGGCGATTTGGGTGTATTTTTCGATCAACCATCCCATTACCTGAACGGGATGTAACCAGCCCCAAGGATCGGCGATTGCATAGTCTAAGTAGGCAGCAATGATTAAGGGATAGGGAATCGGCGTTAGGGGATAGAGAAGACCATCATCTAAATCATTTTATCGTCAATTCACCCTCTTTTCCGGCTTGATTTTTGCTGCAATACTAGGCGGAATTTGTTCGATCGCAATTAGTGCCTCCATCACTGATTTAACAATCGGTGCCGCGACGTTGCTACCAAAGGCTCTTTCTTTACCCTTTGGTTCATCCACAGCCGCAAAGACCACATAACGATGTGCTCGATCTACAGGTAAAATACCGACAAAACTAGTAATTTTTTTATCATCATCGCTTGTATAGCGACCATTGATAGATTTTTGGGCGGTGCCAGTTTTGCCGCCAATTCGATAACCCGGAATGATTGCTCTTTTTCCCGAACCTTCGGTGACAACTGTTTCCATCATATTGAGCACAGCTTGCGCGGTTGTAGGCGCAAAGATTTGGGTCTGTTCGCGCTGAGTAGGTTTATCTTTCCGCAGTCCATTACTATCAAACAACCCTTCAACAACGTGAGGCGTGACTTGCTTGCCACCATTGGCAAGGCTACCAATTAAAGTGACTAGTTGAATCGGCGTGAGAGAAAACCCTTGCCCAAATGATGTAGTTGCCGGATCGATCGGGGTAGTAATAAACTCTTGCCGATTGCGGACTTCACCTCGCTCTTCTAGGGGTAAATCGACACCAGATTTTTGCCCCAGACCGATGCGTTGCAGCCAGTTATAGTAAATATCTGGCTTTAATCGCTGCATCATCTGAACCATGCCGATATTACTAGAGCGTTGCAGAATTTGGGCGATATTAATCCGCCCATTGATGACTTTTTTCTCAGCATTTTGGATGATATTTACCCCAACCTTAATCGCTCCACCGTCATAAAAAGTATCATTAGGCTCAATTACCCCATTTTCTAAAGCGATCGCCACATTGATCGGTTTGAATGTCGATCCAGGTTCATAGAGATCTGAGACAGCCCAATTCCTGAGCAGACCTAGACTTTTCAAGGGTTGGTTAGGATTATAAGTAGGTTCGACAACTAGCGATCTTAATGCGCCCGTTTCTGCATCCATGATAATTACTGTCCCCCGTAGCGCATTCCAGGCTTGCATTTGCTGGAGCAGTGCTGTTCGGGCGGCACGTTGCAGGCGAAGATCTAATGTCAATCGCAGTTGCAAATCGTCGGTATGCAACAAGCCTGGTGTCACTCGATCTGGTAAGATTGCTCCACCATACTTGCCACCAGTCTGGGTCAGGGTAAATTCTGCCACTTTTCGCTCTAACAACATCGACTGGCTCGATTCTACCCCCGCCTGGGGGATTCGCTTCTTATCGAGATAGCCCAAAACCTCGGCAGCTAAGTCGTCTTGAGGATAAAAGCGAGTGTACTCAGAATTGACTGGGGGAAGTTCCAAACCCTCTAGCTTCAAGGCAGCAATTCGATCCTTGATATTTTCTCCCAGTCCAGATCCTAGCGAAACTCCACTTTTTTGCTTGAATTTTTCGAGTAGTTCGGCGCGATCGCGGTTTAAGATCGGAGCTAATAAATCGGCTACTTCTGCTGGGGTAACTTTTTGCCTGACCCCTGTTTTTGGCAGAACTCGACCGAATAGCATGGGATGAGCGTAAATTGTATAGCTAGGTCGATCGATCGCCAATAGCTCGCCCTGCCGATCGATGATCGGCCGACGCGGGACAGATCGTTGGACTGTGACACTTTGCTGTTTTTGCGCCTTCTGTTGTAGACTGGGCGCGTCAATTATCTGCAACCATGCTAGCCTCAGCACTAAACCCAAACTAATCATCCCTAAAACGCTCCACACAATTACCAATCTGGTGAGAGAATTGTTGAGGTTGAATGGGCTGCGTCCAAGTTGCCGGAATGACTGGTGCATGTGTGAGGGGAGACTACGACTAAATTGTACTGATTTTGTCCGACGAGTGTTGCTCATTTAATTGCGACATTCAGTGATAACAGCCACAAAAAAGTCTATCATTCAATTGGAACTTGACAAAAATGTAATATTTATACAGGAAGAGTGAAAAAAATCAGTTAGGATCGAAATATATACTGACTGAAAAATCTTTAAAAATACATCTTCGCAGTCAGTATAGCTCGACAGGAAGAAGGATTCTTCAGTCATTTTTGACCGCGTGGCATTTTCACATCTCCAGTTCACTTCAAGTTACTGGCTATAAAATTGCTTTATCTTGCAGTTTGCTGAGTATCTATTCAGATAACGGATATCTAAGCTATTGTTGATTACAATAATATTCACAAAACCTAGTTGTTATAAATGAAACAGCAAAGTAGTTCGATTGTAACTCTGGCACTGCTATTAGCTGCTGGAGGGACTAACCTTAAGGCTAGTGCCCAGACTGCTGTTGATAATTTCCCGATGCCAACAACTATGGCAGCAGGAACCAAAGTGCAGATTGATGGTTCTAGTAGCCTCCAAACTGTCAACCAAAATCTCCGCGAGAAATTTCAAAAACAATTCCCCGGCACTGATGTCACTGTACCTTCACAGTACCAAGGTAGTGATGCTGGCATTAAAGCACTTGTTGAAAACAAAGCCGATCTCGCGGGGATCGGTCGTCCACTAACCAAAGCAGAAAAAGCTCAAGGTTTAGCCGCTAAAACTATCGGTAGATCGAAAATCGCGATTATCGTCAAAGACAATAATCCATACACAGGTAACTTGACCCTGAAGGATTTTGCCAAAATTTACCGAGGGCAAGTCACCAATTGGTCACAATTACCCAGTGCAAAAGGTGCCAAGGGAAAAATCAAAGTTATCGACAGACCAGATACTAGCGACACCCGACGGGCATTTGCCAATTATTCAGTTTTCCAGAATGGGAAGCTCAAGACTGGTAGCAATGCCGAAAAGTTGACTGATGACTCTACTCAGGCTGTCATTGATAAATTAGGCGACGATGGGATCGGTTATGCGCCTGCTGACCAAATCAAAAATATTCCCGGTATTAGAGCTGTCACACTTCACAGTACCCAACCAGATAATCCCAAATATCCTTTCTCTCAACCTCTGCTTTATGCTTACAACAACAAAGACGGTAAAGTACCAGAAGGTGCAAAGGCATTCCTGGGTTATGTTGGCGACCCCGCTGGTCAAGCAGTAATTAAAGAGTCGATCGCGGCTGGCGCAGCTACTGCCGCACTTACTGCGATCGGTGCATCCCCAAGTGTCGCCCCCTCTACCGCATCAGGCACGGTAGATGGCACAACTTCTCCATCTGGCGATAATGGCTCTCCAGGGACTTCAACGACATCAACAACCTCTACTACAACTACTACAGATACAGATACAGGTAAAGGTAAAGGTGGATTCCCTTGGTGGATAGTTCCCTTAGTCGCGGTTGGTGGTGGATTAGTGTGGCTATTTGGGCGGAAGAAACCCACAGAGACTGTCGCACCAATGAATACTCCAGAGACAGCACCGGGCTTAAAACCACTTTATCCACCCCCACCATCTCGAACTTCATTGGGTGATGGACTATCTGGCGACTTATCTGGCGATTTATCATCGGGCTTAGGTGGTTTTCGGCCATCTGGTGACTTGCGCTCTGGTGACTTGAGATCGGGAGATTTAGCTAGCACTTTACCCCCACCACCCAATTTCACCCCCCCTACGCCCCCAAATCCTAGCTTCAATGGTGTAGCTGATTCCACTACAGGTAGTGGGATAAATCTACCTGGTGCAGCGGCACTAGCTGGTGGTGCGGCTGCCGCTGCTGCTGCGGGGAAGGCAATTTTCGATCGGAATAACGAGCCAGATGGCGAAGTTCATCCCCCCGAAGCCAAAACCCCAGACATCGATCTCTCTAATCCCCTCGAAGGGCTGAAAGATAAGTCTTCCAACCTTACACCCAATTTAGATCTCCATAACCCGCTAGAAGGCATTAAAGACCAGGCTGGCGATTTATTCCCCGGTGGTGCTGGTGCGGCTGCCGCTGGGACTGCCGCATTAGCTGGTGGTGCCGCGCTAGCTGGCGGTGCTGGTGCATCGATCGGTAACTTATTTGGTGAAGCAACAACTGATACAGCATCAGAAGCAGACCTCAATCTGGAAGTACCCAACCTGGAGAATCCTTTAGAAGACATCCAAGCTAAAGCTGGCGACGTAAGTCCCGATCTGAACGTTGAGAATTCCCTAGAAGACATTCAAGCTAAATCTGGTGACTTGATTCAGGGTGGCGGTGCCGCAGCCCTAGTCGGTGGTGCCGCGCTAGCCGGTGGTGCAAGTCAAACAGTCAGCAGTTTCTTTGGTGACCAACAAGAAGTGGAAGATCGCTCTGAAGAACTGTCATTAGAAACATCGGGCATCGATGATCCCTTCGACTTATCCGACTTTCCAGAACCAGCCACGAATCTTGCCGAATCTGTCCAGCCCGATGAGGATAATCCCTTTGGCGCACTCAGCGATAAAGCTGACGACATGCTAAGTGGTGGCACTGCTGCAACCGGAACTGCCGGAGCAGCGGCTCTAGCCGGTGGTGCTGAAATGTTTGGGGCGACTAAACAATCGGAAGTTCCAGACGAGTTTGAGTTACTTGACCCCGAATTGGATACTTTCGATCGCGATCTAGAAGCCATCAGCCTTGAAGGGTTAGACGATGACCCCTTCGCTGGTTTATCAGACCTACTCGGGGAAGAAACTGGAGGACTAACGGGCGAAGATTTCCCAAAGTCTGATCGCAGCAACCCACTTGCTGGTTTCCAAGATACGGCAGCCGACTTACCAGAAGATGGTAAGGAATTTGGCGGTGCTGCTTTGGCTGGTGGTGCTGCTGCTGTCGGGGCAGGTCAAGTGGTTCAATCTTTTTTCACAGGCAAAGAAACTCCTACCACTGATGATGGTGGTGGCGAGAGTAGTTCTAATCTCTATAGCGAAGGTCAAATTACCCTGGTATCGCCTAGTTCGACTCAAGCTTATGCACACTGGGAAATTCCCGTGCGCTTGAAACGGCAACTTCGCGAACAGGGCGGTCAAAAGTTGGCAGTGCGACTGTACGATGTGACCAATAATGTCGAGCCGAGTATGGAGTTACCAACTACCTTCAAAGAGTTTGAGTGTGACGATTTAGCTTGGGATCTGGAAATACCGATCGACCAAAGCGGACATCGTTATTTAACTGAAATTGGATATGTAACTGGAGATGGACGCTGGTTAATGTTAGCTCGCTCTGCTCCTTTATTGATTCCTTAAACTTAGACTCATTGGCATTAGTTGTCCTTTAGACAATCGCCGATCTATAATTAGTAAAAAGCAGCAATTTCTCTAGTTAAAAATTGCTGCTTTTTACTAAATTTAAACTTGATAACTATTTTTTCTAGTCAACTCGATCGTAATTCTGCCACCAAAATCAGGAATCGGTGCGCCTGGTTTATGTAATTTTAGTTGTACTTGTTGCACTCGATCGTGATCTAAAACTGCGGTGATAATTGTATCGGCTAACTTCTCAACTAGTGCAAATTTTGCAGTTGAGATAATCTCTTTGACCGCTGTAATAATGCTGCGATAATCTAGTGTATCTTCAATTCGATCGCTCTGTCCCGCAGTGGCTAAATCCAGCCAAATTCGCAGATCGACTTCAAACCACTGGCCTAAAACTTGTTCCTCTTGTAAGTACCCAGTATATCCGTAACAACGAATTCCAGTTAATTGAATAACGTCCATAAATCCACACTCTTCTCATCTCAACGATCGATTTTACTCGCGATCGCGTCTTAGCTGATGATAGAACACTTTGTGCGAGAGCGGGAATGGGCGATCCCGATTCCACGACTCTAGCCACTCTGTCTTGATGAAATTGATGAACTCTAGTGGATTCCCGGCCAACTGGGTTGTTGACTGATTTCATTCCAAACCTCATCGATGAGTATCCCAGAATTGTCTGAATGACTCAGCTCCGGCAAATCCGCTAATCCTTGAACAGCATCGGACAGTCCCGTGGTTTCAAAATTGAGATAATCATGTTCTCCTCGATCGAGGTCGAGATCGGTTAGATCTAGTTCCATCATCCCGTTGGGGACAAGTGTTCCTTGACGATCGTCGCCATTATTCCCATCAAATTCAAAGGAAATCTCTTCTAACCCTTCCACATGAAGATCGTTTGACCCTTCTAGCTGTTCGTCTTCCGCTACTAACACAACATCAGTCAGGTGAGTTGTTACGACACTAGCTACCTCCGGTGGTGTAGTCACGAAATCAGATGTTGGAATACTAGCCACTTCTTGCTGTGTAGCAGCTAGCACAGCAGCACCAACCGCAACAGTTGCCACTGTAGCAGCAGCCAAGGGTCTGGACTCTGAAGTTTCAGGTAAAACTGTCGCTGGCGTGGGTTCAACAACTGCCGTTAGGCGATTAGCATCGCTGCTGTCGCTTGGCGCGTTGAGGGTCGCAACGTGGCTCGATGGGGAAGTCGCCATTGTTGTCGGCACAAAGCTAGTACTGACACTCTCAGTCGCCGAAATTGGCTCATCTGGACAAAATTCCAAACATAATCTAATTCGTCCTCTTTGCCAACCCTTCGAGCCAAATCTCAGTGCCTCACAGTCAATTCCATCGGGACTAAACCAAGCACTTTTGTCCTCGTTCCAGCCCTCGATCGCACTTTCTAATTGCTTTCTAATCGCATCATTCAATTCGCCAACTCGAAAAGTGCGTTGTCCACCTAATACTGGGGTATCTTGTTGAACTGAGATAACCTCACCGCTTTCTAACGATTCAAATCGATCTTTCATAAATAAATAAATATGCTCCAATACTTTACAAAGTACCCAAATTAGCTGCTCGTAATGTCATGCTATTCGATCTAGATTGACACCTACAAGAACCAACCGTAACTATGTAATCCTTTGCCTAACAGGTTGACACCCAGATAACAAATCCACACCACGACAAAGCCGACTGCGGCGAGGATTGCAGGTCTGCGGCCTTGCCAACCCTTAGTAATCCGGGAATGGAGATAGGCGGCAAATACTAACCAAGTAATCAAAGCCCAAGTTTCCTTGGGGTCCCAACTCCAGTAAGAACCCCAAGCTTCATTTGCCCAAACCCCACCAGCAATAATGCCGATTGTGAGTAAGGGGAACCCCAGCCCGATAATCCGATAGCTAATATTATCGAGTGTATCGGCAAGACTCAGCAGCTGGGGCGATAAGGTCACCGTAGTTGTTGGACTAGTCTCAATTGCAGGTAAGTCTAAAACTGCAACTGTGCCGAGCTCTGTTACGTTCATGGCCACAGGCTCAACTACTGCTGATGTTTGGGTCGTCAGGCTGCTAGTTAACCGATAACCATTACTACCGAAAGAACTTCCCCGCAATTCGATTTGTTGTCCGCGTGTGACGATCAAGAAAGCGATCGCCAGTACAGAGCCAACCATAAGGGTGGCATAAGAAATCATCATCACACTAACATGCATCATCAGCCAGTTAGATTTTAATGCTGGCACTAATGGGGCTGATGCTTGCATATCACCAGGTAATGTCAATGCAGCAAATGCAGTGATTGCCATCGCGACAGGCGCAGTTACGACCCCAACAAGGGCACTCCGGCTCATCGATTCGGCGAATAAGTGCATGGTGGTAATCCCCCATGCTAGAAAAAATAGGGATTCATATAAGTTACTCAAGGGGAAGTAGCCCGCTTCAATCCATCTAGCTCCTAACAAAGTTGCCATACACAGATTGGCAATCGCCATTCCCGTGGTGCCTAAGTTCGGCAAAAATGGAATCTGCGGGAAAGCTGCGCCCACCCAATAAATCAGCATTGTCAGTAGTAAGATACCGAAAGAGAGGTTATCCAGTTGATTCTGGAGTGAGACTAGGTTCATGATTAATGAGTAGTGAAAATAGTGAATAGCTTGCTCTAACTGTCCCAATCGGGAATCACCCACTGTGGTGGAGCCGTTAGTTTCTTACGACGAGCTTCCTCAGCCATTTCGAGCATTTTGTCTAAGGAAGTTTCACTGATAAATTTGGAAGCTGACTGGACATGAGCTTGATTTTGACAGCGATCGGGTTGAATACATCCATTAGTACAAACTTCATTACAGTCGATCGGTTTAGTTTCCACTTTAAACTCTGTCTCTTTCAAAAAAATTTAAAACTTACAAATATTTTAGCTCAACTGAGTTTTCACTGCTTTTTTCCATCCTCGCTCAAACAAAAAGTCAGAAATCAGCCTTGAGTACTGATTTCTGACTGATTTGGGTTAAACTTCACTAAAATTTAAACTGCTAGATTAGCGTTTATCGCGGAATCCGGACATCCAATCCCGAAGTTGTTCGGAAGCAACGTCCCGACCGCCTAAACCAAAGGAGATTGCCATCGCGATTGCGATCGCTCCCAACAACAAGCCAAAGGCTAGATTGACGATGCTAGAAGCAATTCCCATTTGTTGCAAGGCCATCGCCCCAACAAATGCCAGAATTGCTAACCGAGCTACTTGTCCCAAGACGTGTGCTTGGTGAGTGCCAGAACTGCTGACCACTCGCTGAGCGAGATTTGCCAAATATAAACCGATCGCAAATACGACGATTCCAGACAAAACTTTCCCAGAGATTAATAACAAGCCATCGACCAGATTAGTTAGTGCCGGAATCCCCAAAACATCAGTAGCGGCAACTGCGGCTACGAGGATCACGCCAATTCGCGCTACAACGCCAGCGATTTCGGCTGGAGTCTGTTTGGGAGTGGTTGGCTCAATTAATGCCCCAGGGGTGGTTGCGCTAGTTGAATTGGGTTGAGTAGCATCATGCAAGGTGTTAAGTCCGAGCACTTGGAGGATGTTATTGAAACCTAGTCCAGCTAGTAAGTTGGTAACTAAATCCCCGACAAATTGACTGACCACATAAGCAACACCCAGGATGCCTGCTGCGGTGAGAATTTGCGGAATGGTATTCAACACCTGTTGGAGCATGGAAGTTGCTGGTCCAGAAATCGAGGGGATCTGAAGTGCGTCCAGTGCAGCTACCGCAGTCGGAATTAACACCATCAAATACACAATCGTCCCTAACAAACCAGAGAGAGATTGTCCTGGAGCAGCTCTATTCAAGCCGATTCTGCTAGCTAATCTTTCTGTTCCAGCCGCCGCCAACAAGTTAGTGACCAATTCACGGACGATTCGCGCGACAAACCAGCCCACAACACCAATTAAACCCGCTTTAAAGATATTCGGTAGGGCACTGAGAATATCATTTAACAAGTTTTGAACTGGTGCGAGGGGGCCTCTGAGATCGAGGACATCCAAAATTAGGGGGAGGAAAAATAGGAAAACAAACCAGTAGAGAGCATTGCCGAGAGTTTCGCTGGGTAGAACTTGATTTTCGCCCACCGCCAACCGTCGCGACATCGCTGGCATCACTGAGCCGGAAACGCGGATGACGATCTCTCTAATTACTGTCGCCAATAACCAAGCAATTCCTGCTAGGATTGCTGCCGAGCCTAATTTCGGCAGGAAAGCGAGCACCTGATTCAAGACGTTGTTAAGCGGTTGAGCTACCGAATTCAACTTCAGCGCATCTAGAGCCGCTAAGACGGCAAACAGAAAAATTAGCCAGAAAACTACGTCTCCGACTAATTTTTCAGTATTCATCTTCTGTCTAGATCCACCCGTAATCATTCCGCCCAGACGGTTGTCTAGATCGGTACGTTTGAGGAGATTACGAACTACTGTCGATACAACAAGTGCAATTATCCATCCGATTAGTAGTGTGACCAGTGCGCCAAGTAGACTTGGGACAAAAGCACCGACAGTTCCACTCGTCTGTCTGACGAAATTTTCGACACCAGTAGTTGAGATATTGGGTGTAGCTACCTGGGCGACTAGCCAATGATTATTCATCATCTGAGTGCCAGATATCGCGCCGATCATTTGCCAAGTTTCGTTCATATCCTTGCCATGTAATATTGTGAATGTCAAAACGGACTAAATTGCCAATCTCCGAAGACAGTCTTGCATACCTGTGATAATTCAACCAAAACAGGGCATATTAGGGTTGAAAAAGCCGCCATTTCCCTGCCGTGGTCGTGAGATACACCCGCCTACGGCAGATGTAAATGGTGTCCCACACTAGCGGCATCACACCACTTGCTCAGGTGCAACAGATTAAACAAAATGCGATCGAATATACTGAGCTTACAAACCTTGCCGATCGTTTACAAATTTTAAGTTAAAGAAAGTTTAACTTAGATCTACTTGTTAGCTATAAACAACTGAATCAGTAGAGATCGATATGTAGCAAAGTAAAGATTTAGCAGATGCTTGTTGGAACTGGATAAAAGTGAATATAGCGAGCTGTTATCTATTGTTCACTTATCAACCAATGCTGATACAGATGTAGCTTACCATGCTTCCTTCAGAATGGCATCCATCTAATTAACTAATTCTATGCTGAATCGATAAATACTATTGATATCTAAGAAAAAGTGATTTCGCTCAATTGCGCAAAGAGACTAAGTTGAGAGGATTGGAATGTAGATTGGAGCGCGATTGTACAGGGATTATCAATCAAAATAGATCGATACCAGCTAGCCCATCAATTCAGCTTGTTTAACCGCGTTGGTTTTGTTTAAAGAATTGATACATTTCTGGCAGTCGATTGATAATCGCCGCAGTTTTTAACCACAGCTTGTGGGAAACTGCCGGATACCCTGAAACGATCTCGCCCGGTTCGACATTGCTATGAATACCAGTTTTTGAGGAAGCAATTGCTCGATCGCCAATTGTTACCTGATTGGCAACTCCCACCTGTCCGGCAAGTAGCACTCCATTTCCCACTTTCACGCCGCCAGCTAACCCAACTTGGGCAGCGAGAGCGCAATTGGAGCCAATCTGACAACCATGTCCCACATGGACTAAGTTATCTAACTTAGTATCCCGACCGATTCGCGTTTCACCTACTGCTGGTCGATCGACAGTACTATTACAACCGATCTCGACCCCATCTTCTAAGACCGTATAACCTGCCTGTTCCATCTTGAACCAGCCTGTAGCCGTAGGTACAAATCCAAAGCCTTCTGAGCCGATTGCTGCCCCACTGTGGATGATACAATCCGCCCCGATCCGCGTCCGTTCGTGGATGGTAGCATTAGCATGAAGGATTGTTCGATCGCCAATCTGCACATCGGGATAAATGACGACATTAGGGTGAATTGTCACACCGTTCCCAATTTTTACCCCCGATTGAATCACCACCTGGGCACCAATTGCGACATCTGCGCCCAGATCTACGCCAGTTTCGACGATTGCACTGGGATGAATACCGGTGGGTAGCCGGAATGGTTGATAAAATACTTTAATTGCTTGAGCAAACAACAATCGCGGTTCACTGGCGGCAATCCAGGCAATGCCCCGCGCATCGGCTGCGGCTTGAATTGCCTCATTCATCGGCAGAATCAAGGCACTCGCCGCCGTACTGCTGACAAATTTGGTAAATTTATCCCCCTCAATGTAGCTAATCGTCCCAGCAGTGGCTGCCTCGATCGGTGCCAAGCCAGTTAAAATCGGGTTGAGATCGCGAGTCTTGTCCCAACTACTGGCTTTGACAGCAGACCCTAGTTTAATTATCAGTTCGCTAAATTGGATCATAGATTCGGGAGTAAAAATTATTTAATGTCAGACCAAATCGGCCTCTTGCTCAAAATGCTATTGCCATCGGTCGCAATCTCGATCGCAATCAAATACTTTAGCACCAGTCTAGCTCCTGTCCCTACTCCTATGACTGTGCTTGTGATTGTCTTTTTGCCTTCTAGTTTACTGGGGATCGCTCTGTGGGTTCGAGGAATCAAGCCGTTGGGCGATACTTAAGCGCGGAACAACTCGGCGATCTCCTTTGCCCGCAAACTCCCTACTCACTATCTTGTCTCGCTTCTCTTGAAAAGGTGCGACAAGACAGGGCAAAGCCCAAAAATGCACTTTTCGCAAACCGTCGGGAAACACAGGTTTTGGCTTAGCCTCTCCGGAGACACGTGAGCCGTAACTCCCAACTACCCGATTTGTGGGATTATATAAGGCAATCCTGATCGAGAAATCTAAATTTAGACAGTGCGTAAAGTTATTATTGCTGGTAATTGGAAAATGTATAAAACTCAGGGTGAATCCGCTGAGTTTTTAATGGAATTTATCCCCCAAATCGATAATGCACCTGAAGACCGTGAAGTGGTTTTGTGCGTGCCATTTACAGATCTGGCGATCGTCAATAAAAGTCTTCATGGCAACCGAATTCGGCTGGGTGCTCAAAACGTACACTGGGAAGAGTGTGGTGCCTATACTGGCGAGATTTCTGCCAGTATGCTCACAGAGATGGGGGTGAGGTATGCAATCGTCGGTCATAGCGAACGCCGTCAATACTTTGGCGAAACTGATGAAACGGTAAATTTACGGCTTAAAGCTGCTCAAAATAATGGTTTGATTCCGATCCTTTGTGTTGGAGAAACCAAGCAGCAACGAGATGCTGGGGAAACTGAGCAGATTATTAGTGGTCAATTAAGCCAAGATCTGATTGGGGTGAGACAAGATAAGCTGGTAATCGCCTACGAACCAATTTGGGCAATTGGCACGGGAGAAACTTGTGAAGCGACTGAAGCCAATCGGGTAATTGGACTAATTCGCGCTCAGCTCCAGAATCCTGCTGTCACGATTCAATATGGTGGTTCGGTGAAGCCGAATAATATTGACGAAATTATGGCACAACCGGAAATAGATGGTGTATTAGTGGGTGGGTCAAGTTTAGCTGCGGCTGATTTTGCGGGAATTGTTAACTACAAAAGAGATCGATAGTTAATCGGGAATTGCGGCTACTTTGCAAACTGATAGTTATCAATACTAAGCAGGTATGCACCGAAAGCGGTACAATCGATTTTAATCATCTAGCGTTAAGTTAAAAAACGATAGGGCAAATGCCTGAAAGAGCTATAAATCCAAGAAATGCTACGGGTTTTCTCCTAATCCTTCTCCCCGCCGCACTAGCGTTATCTGCCCTATTTGTGGCGTGGCCATTAATACTAGGAGCGACGTTGATGCTTGTTGGTGGGAACGTGTGGCAGAGCTATGAATGGTCGAAGACGGCTCAATCCATCAATCCAGTTTTTCAACAACTGATCGTCAAAAATCGCGGTGAAATCACCCCGATCGATCTCTCCCTCTCAGCTAATGTTTCTGGTGCAATAGCCAAGCGGTATTTAATCGCCAAGGCGAATGAATTTGGCACTGGCAGCCGTCAGCATCCCGAACGAGGTCAAGTTTATTATTTTGTCTCGGTTCGCACTCTAGGCAGTATTTTTGATGATAGCGAACAGGATGTGCCGGAGATTGCGCCGACGACTCCAGTTGTGGCATTACAACCAACTTCTACATCAGTGACGGTAGTGGAAGCAGCAGCACAACCTGAAATTCTTCAGTCTACAATCGCTGAAGTAGCCGAAATATCAGCTATTCCAGATCCACAGTTGCTGCAGGCAAATATCCCCATCTCAAAGGCTAATCCAGAGTCGAGTCATCTCGATCGTTTACTCGATAAAGATCTCACCCCGACAGCAGCTAGCCTCGAACCCGCACCACCAACAATAGATCGACCGCTGGTGACGATTATCCAGTCGGAACTAGCGAAGCGATTAGATGTACATTCTAGTACTGTTTATAAGCGGCGCAGCGAACCCAACTTTACCGAATGGACTCGCAACCGCGATCCTGATGGCTTAGCCTGGGCATATACCGATACAACCAAGGAATACTATCAAGTAGATAGTTGAGGTTGAAAATAATTGAGCGAAACTCGATCGAGTTATTTATCGATCGAGTTTTATTATGTCTATTTCTAGAATCTAATTCATCGGACGAGCCAGATTTTTGAACTTTGTCAAAGCTGGATCGAAGACTAATTTTACTACGCCAGTCGGGCCATTCCGATGTTTAGTGATAATTAGTTCGGTAATATCTCGATCGGGTGTATCGGGATTATAATAAGCATCTCGATATAACATAACAATTAAATCTGCATCTTGCTCAATCGATCCACTTTCACGTAAATCAGACATCATTGGACGCTTATTATTTCTGGCTTCAACACCTCGACTTAACTGTGATAAAGCAATTAATGGTACTTGTAATTCCCGTGCTAATCCTTTCAATCCACGGGTAATTTTGGAGATTTCTTGAACGCGATTATCACTACTACCTTCCATCAACTGAAGATAATCGATCATAATTAATCCCAACATTCCGCCATGTTCGGCTTGCAATTTGCGCGCTTGGCTACGCATTTCCATTAACATCATGCTGGCATTATCATCGATATAAATCGGCAGTTCAGAAATTCTGTCTACAGCCTTATATACCGAATCCCATTCATTCGGACTAATGCGCCCAGCCCGTAACCGATTACTATCTACTCCTGCTTCACTAGCAATCAATCTTTGAACTAATTGATCTTTAGACATTTCCAAACTAAAGACTAAGACAGGAAGATTATGAAGTTTTGCCATATTATAGGCAATATTTAAACTTATGGCTGTGTTATGAACGCAAATATCATTGGCAACAAAGTTATGAGTATCGGGAATTGTCAGATCGTAAACTTGTTTGTCGCCAGTATATTCGATCGAGACAATCTCATCCCAATATACTTGACTAGGTGCTAGATTTTGTAGATCTATATCACTGACAGCAGTTGCTAATTTCAGAAGTCTATCTCGTGTTGGTGCCCGTTTACCAACATGAATATTTGATGTACTAGCAAGCCCCGCACGGGTAGCTACAGATTGCCAGCTTTCTTTTCCTCTCGCAATATTAAGACTTGACCAAACTGATATTGGAATTAAATCACGATTAGTTTGATATCGTTTAGTCAATAATGCTTCTTTGACATTATTAATTGCTTCTTCTTTGCCAAAAATTCCAATTTCTGTAATAAAGGTAGAGATCGATCGAGCATCAGTAATATCTAATTGCCAAGCATCACGTCGCTCTTGTTTATATTTAACAGATTTATATCTAACTTGAGTGATAATTCCAAATCTTAATAATAGATGTTGAACTTGGTGTATTAATTTTTTGGCAACTGAGGCAAAGCCTAACTGTGATTGGCCGCTACTAAGTACTGAAGCCCAGCCATCTGTAGCAAATAAACGATTCAAAAATAAAGCTACTAAATGCTTTGGAAGAGTAAAAATTAAATCTGGCACAAACTTATGATGTGCTGTATGTTCTGCTAACCCGATCGATCTAATCCAGCAGAGTAGACTATTATTGGAACTAATAGCTGAATCTGATTCGATTAATTCGGTGAGATCGAGCTTCAATATATCACATATTCGATCTAGTTTTTCCTTTGTAGGAGCGCAAACTCCTTGTTGCCACTGGCATAACAAAGATGGACTAACTCCAATCTTTTTAGCAAGTTGTCGATCTGAAATTTTAGGATATCTTTCTAAAAGCTGTCTTAATTTTATGCCAAATTTTTCTCGATTAATTTGAGATTGGTCTAAATTAGCAGTGACTAGTAAGCTCAGTGCACGAGTTCCATTTGCAGTTTCTATCCTGACTTTAAGATTATCAAATTCTTTTACAGCAGCAATAAAGTCCTGCTGAATGAGTAAGTTGATATTGGTAAAACTAACTCTATTTTGAGTTAAGCATCCAGCACCGATTAAATAGCCTAATAATTTAACCTCACATTCTCGCATCAATTGATTTCCAAAGATGGGAATGATTCTAGGAATAGCAATCTTTTCGCCTACTTGCAATACCCCTAACTCTTTCCATCCATCTAATGTCAAAAAGGGATGAGTAATTGTAGTCTCGATCGATCTACCTAACCTCGTTGTAACTTTAAAAACTGGCTTGATACCATCGTCTACATATACTGATGGTTTCGTTAGACTAAATTTCCAGTTATTATTCAGAGTTAGAATTTCTGCTTGTTGCTGCTGACATAACTGCTCGATAGTTGCGATCGAACCATCGGCTAAAATAATTTCAGAATCATAAGCTAGACATTTGCCCATTGACGGACGACCAGCAATAATGATTAGATCCGATCGCTGAAATCCTCCGGTCATTCCATCTAGATCGCTAAAATCACTGGTTAATCCAGGCGGGATAATTTTATCATGCCGATCTTGAATATCTTGATATGTGGTGGCAACAATTTCTTTAATCGGAGTTAGCCCTTGTTTCGGTCTAGCTTGGGTTAAATTGAGAATTTGTTGTTCCGATTCATCGAGAACTATTTCTAATGGTCGATCGGCTGCATATCCGAGTTGAGTGACCTCTGTACCTGCTTTAATCAACTCCCGTCGGATATATTTATCCATTACTAAAACGGCAAGAGAGTCAATATTCACAGCACTAACTGTCCGCTCTAAAAGTTGAATTAGTTTAGCTTGTCCGCCAATTCGTTCGAGCTGTTTCTGGTCGATTAGCCAATCAGTAACTGTAATTAAATCTGTTGGCTTACCTTGACTATTTAAGGCTAAGGCTGCTTTGTAAATATCAGTATGTGTAGGGGTATAGAATGCCTCTGGAATCAGCTTTTCCGCAACTCGTCCGATCGCTTCAGGATCGAGTAAAATTCCACCTAGAATGGCTTCCTCAACTTCAATATTCTGTGGAGGAATCAGACTTGTCGATCTAAAGTTCGGTTCTTCTGCCATGAATAAAGAATGAGGTTGTGGACATTGTTTAGTACTATTATACTTACTCAAGGTGCATCTAGACACAAAAATAGGCTGCAAATGCAGCCTTATTTGCTCAACGATCGATCCAAAGCTGGCTAAGATTACTTAGAGACAACTTCGATCTCAACAGTAACAATGACTTCAGGGTGTAACTTGAGTGTTGCCTTATAGGTACCGAGTCGATCGACATCAGGAATCTCGATATCCCGCTTATCAACTTCTTGCTTAGTGACTTCTTTGATAACTTCAGCCACTTCCGCAGTCGTAACCGTACCAAAGATTGCTTCATTTTCCCCAACTTGCTTAGCAATGGAGAACTTACCAGCTTTATCAATTGCTGCCTTTTGAGTCTCGGCAACTTCTTTGAGTGCCAACAATCTCAGCCGTTCGATTTCGCGGCGTTTTTCGGCTTGCTTGAGAATACCAGGAGTGACATTCGTAGCAATTTTCTGGGGGAGGAGGTAGTTACGAGCATAGCCCGGAGCCACTTCAACTACGTCACCATTTTTGCCCAGTTTACGGACATCTTGAGTTAAAACTAACTGTACGCGCTTTGCCATAGTGATTTCTATTTAAGCTTTCTAAGCTATAGTTTGAGATAGTGCCACAAACCTATAACTTTACCACACAAAATTTACCTCTGTCAGTACTTACCTGAACTATCTACCAAGATTTAAGCACTTTTCAGGATAGGTAATTCCCTTTCCCCCTTCCCCTTTCTTATCAATGTCTCGTTTCCAAAAACTCCTAAACTATCTCAAACCATATAAAGGGCAAACCATTCAGGGAATCGCTGCGCTGTTTGTTGTCAATGCCTTGAGTGTCTATATTCCGCTGCTGATTCGCGAGGGAATCGATCGACTCAAACCAGGATTAACGGCTGATTATCTTATTCAACTCGCGATTGCAATCGTCGGATTAACTTCAATTATGTGGCTGGTGCGGATGTTTTCCCGCCTCCAGATTTTTCGGGTTGGGCGAAAAGTACAGGCGATGCTCAAGCAGAATATCTTCGAGCATCTCTTACGCTTAGAACCGGGCTATTTTGCCACGACGACGGTGGGAGACTTGGTAAACCGTTTTACTAGTGATGTGGAAAACATCACGCGGTTGGTGGGGTTTGCGGTATTAAGTACGGCAAATATTATCTTTGCCTATGCATTGACTTTGCCAGCGATGTTACTGATTAATGTTAAGTTGACGCTGATGGCATTAGCTGTATATCCGTTGATGTTGATTGCGGTGCAGTTATTTAGCGGGCAATTGCGAGATCAACAAGTAGCCGTCCAAGAATCAATCTCCGATCTGAGTGAGTTGATTCAAGAGGATATGAGCGGGATTGCTTTAATTAAAATCTATGCTCAAGAGGAAAACGAACGTAAAGCGTTTCAGAAAAAGAATCAAGAGTTATTTGAGTCAAATCTCAAGTTAGCCGAATCGCGGAACACGATTTTTCCGATTATTCAGGGATTGGCATCGATTAGTTTACTCGTTTTATTATGGCAAGGTGGACTAGCGATCGCTAATAAAGAAATCGAAGTTGGGGGATTTTTATCATTAGTTATCTACGCTCAAAATCTGATTTTCCCTACGGCATTATTAGGCTTTACAATTACCGCCTATCAACGGGGTGAAGTCAGTATCGATCGAGTTGAAGCGATCTTACTCAACCAGCCGAAAATTGCCGATACAGCCACAACAATCCATCTCAATACTCGATTTCAAGGTCAAATTGCTGCCCAGGATTTGAGCTACACTCACCCAGGCGCGAGTACCCCAGCCCTCAAACATCTTAATTTTACTATTAAAGCCGGAGAAACAATCGCGATCGTTGGACCGATCGGGTCGGGTAAATCTACGCTTGCTAACGCCTTACCGAGATTATTAGAAGTACCTGACAATACCCTATTTTTGGATAGTTATGATGTCAACAAATTGAGTTTAGCCGACTTGCGCGGTGCCATTGCTTATGTGCCCCAAGAAAGCTTTCTATTTAGCACTTCGATCGAGAATAACATCCGTTATGGCGACCCACTCGCTAGCAAAGATACTGTCGAAACAGCCGCAAAACTCGGTCAAATTCACTCAGAAGTGCTGAATTTTCCCCAACAATACGATACCATCGTTGGCGAACGGGGAATTACCCTCTCAGGTGGGCAACGCCAGCGGACAGCCTTAGCGCGGGCATTGCTACTCGATGCCCCGATTTTGATCCTTGATGACGCGCTCTCTAGTGTCGATAACCAGACAGCCACAGCCATTCTCCAAAACCTTTCCCATGCCGGACAAAAACGGACAGTAATTTTTATAACACATCAATTATCCGCCGCCGCAACAGCCGATCGAGTTTTTGTGATGGATAAAGGTGAAATTGTCCAAACTGGCACACATCAAGAGTTAATCAGTCAGTCTGGACTATACCAATGGTTGTGCAATCAAAACCAGTTAGAAGAATTATTACTCTAACTCACGATCAATCGATCTGATGGGATTAGTTATCTCTAATAATGTAGAAGTTGAGGGTATCCTTAGAGATAGATATTTTCACCCAGCAATGACTATACTCTGCCCCAACGGACACGAAAACCCTGATAGCAACCGTTTTTGCCATGTGTGTGGAACTAAAGTCATCCACCCTATTAACAATCAGATCGCGGTTGGAGTAATACTTGGCGATCGATATCGGATTACGGCGGAGATTGGACAGGGAGGATTTGGACGAACTTATCTGTGTGAAGATGTCAATCGCTTTAAGGAACTCTGCGTACTCAAAGAATTTGCCCCCCAAGTGCAAGGAACGGCTTTCCTTACCAAGGCGCAGGAATTATTTGAACGGGAAGCTGGAGTCATGTATCGGCTCCAACATCCCCAAATCCCGATGTTTCGCGAGATGTTTCGGGTTAATCAAGGCGATGTGTCAAAGTTGTTCCTAGTCCAGGATTATGTAGCTGGAGAGAATTACCAGCGCATTCTTAGACAGAAACTAAATCAAGGCACAACATTTACCGAAGCTGAAGTGACTCAGTTTCTCAGCCAAATTTTACCTGTTCTCAGCTATATCCATTCGCTAGGAGTGATTCACCGCGATATTTCCCCAGATAATTTGATTCAGCGGCACAGCGATGGATTGCCAATGCTGATCGACTTTGGGGGTGTGAAACAAGTCGCAGTCAATGCCGCAACGCAATATATGCCAGGGAGCATCAACAATAGTGATGTTTATACCAGGCTAGGTAAAGTCGGATATGCACCTAATGAACAAATGCAACGGGGGGTAGTATCTCCGCACAGTGATTTATATGCGCTTGCAGCTACCACGATGGTGCTACTGACGGGAAAAGAACCCCCAGATCTGATCGATCCGCAAAATTTTACTTGGAATTGGCGCGAGCATGTCAGGCTCAGTCCTGAACTGGGGAAGATTCTCGATCGAATGCTCGAACTCCGGCCGAACGATCGCTTCCAATCCGCCCAGGATGTCCTTGCAGCCCTGCAATCGGCAAATTTGGTTAGTTCACTACCTTTGAATACTTCTACTCCCTACGCTTCACCCAAGCAACCGCCAGCAGTATTGATCGATCCAAAGTCTCAAGTCGCAACGGTAGCCGTTATTCCCAAACAACAGCAACATGCTGCCCAAACCACAACAGCTACGCCCAGCGAATCCGGATTTCTGGCAATTTTGGGGAAAACTTGGATTGCCATCGCTGCTATTTTTGGCGCGATTGGGCTAGGCTGGGTGGTGGCGAGTATGACGGCAAAACGTCCTGAACCGGAACCTGCTCGAACCGTTACTATCACCAGTTCTTCTGATTCAGCACCCAGTTCAGCCGCTCCTGTAGAAAGTCCTACCCCTAGCGAGAGTGCGACTCCAACACCTATTCCCAGTGAGAGCAGTTCACCAACACCTACAGGCATCACCACTGTCTCATTTATCAAGCCAGCTATTCCCGCTTCATTGACGAGTAAAGGCGTAAATTCTCAAGCTTATGGGGATGCAGTTAAACAAGTATTTATTAGTCAAAATCCTCAACTTAAGGTCATCAAGATCGGCGATGCTCAAGTTCAGTCTCAAGTAGACTCGATCGCTGGTGAATTGGGTGATAAATTAAACAATCAGCTTAGTAGCGAGGCAGTGCAAAAAATTGGACAATATACAGCAGCAGATCGCTCGCTCTGGAAATCAAGGATCAATAAATTACATCTAAGCGAACGCGCTCTAACAGATTTAACTGATGCTAAATATGATGCAATTACTGAATTTTCAGCTCAAAAATTACAACTTGGGTTCAGTCAGTTTTTAAATACCCCAATGGGCCAAATTTATCTAGCCACAATGTTCGATCGAGTCCAGGCGATCCGATCGAAACAAGCGATGGGGGAGATTATTTTCCCCGTCGGTGGTACCAGTGGCATAGTAAAAGGTACACTCCAACCGGGTGAAGGTACTGCCTATATTGCCAGTCTCGCTGGCGGTCAGAATATTGAAGTGAGCGTAATTGCCAACAATCGAACTAAGTTATCAATTTATCCGCCAACTAGCAAGTTACCAGCTATTTTAGCATTAACACCAACTAATAATTGGTCTGGTAAAACAGGTATGAATGGCTATCATGAGTTTGTGCTGATTTCCCATAGCGATCGACCAGTTGAATATGAACTCACCCTCACTGCCGAAGACTTACCAGCAAGTAACTCGTCCGAATCAAAGGTAAATCAAAAAACTCTATTTTAACAATTAAATTTACCGATCGAGAATTTGTTCGGCGATTGAATGTAGATTAGGAAATGTCGGAGATTGAATTAGATCGACACCTTGAAATTCAGCAGGTTCATACCAACCTTCATCAAGAGTAAAAATAGTAATTTTATCTAGCAACGGATCGACAATCCAATATTCAGGAATATCTAAAATGCTATATTCGGTGCGTTTGGCTCGATAATCTGTAGTTTTAGTCGATTCGCTGACAACTTCGACTACTAACAAAGGTGGAGATTCCGTAAATTCAATTACCGCCTCACGAGTCGCTAATCTTCGCCACTGCTCCGCCGGAATGACAACTAGATCGGGAATACGACAAGTATCCCATTTTCCACCTCTAGGACTACGAACGCCGACTAATCCTGGTAAAACAACCCAATCTCGATTTTCGCTAGCAATTTCCGTTTCTAGCGCACGTTCAATAAATTTGATGATCGCGCCATGTTGTCCCGTTCCCAGACTCATCGGGATTAGTTCTCCATTGACTAATTCATAACGCCTGTCGCTACCATCGGTATATTTAAGATATTCTGCAAAAGTTAGTCTATCGGTTGAGATAGTCATAGTAGAGTTTCACAACTAATTAGGCGGATTTTACCACTGTAATGAACCTGCGGATTCGCCTTGCGATCGCTTGATTTCTGCGTCCCGTTCAAACCATTTAATAATCTGTGCTGGTGTCAGATCTTCAATTTTCACATCTTCCTCTACCGCTATCTGTTGTAACAGTCTAAGCGAAGAAATCGTAATCCGTGTTAAAAATTTTTCGTGAGTAGATAGCATCGCCATCTCTACGTCTAAAGCTTCTGCTTGACTGAGGTACTTTTCGTTATTCGCCGTCATTGCTTAGTTGTTGGTTAAGGTTGAAATTAGATAACCACACTGGTGTTCGCCATCGACAATCCAATGAGTCCGTTCGACTTGGCAGTCTTCAAGCGCAGCCGCAAACATTTCTAACTCATGTCCGCAGACAGCAGGGAAAGATGTGGCTACTTGGGAAATAGCGCAGTTGTGCTCGGTCAGGACAAATTTATCATTTTGTCCTTCTAAGGGGTGGTAGTCAGCCATATAACCTTCTTGGCGGCGTAGCTCGACGAGTCTTGCAACTCGATCGATTAATGCTCCTTTACCGAGTTTGTGGCGATAGTCGATACTTTTCTTTTGCCAGTGTTGATGTAATATTTCGCCCGCTTGTTCGTAACCAACATTATCCACCAGCGTATCCAGGAAAGATAGCACGAATCGATCGTACTGATTAGGGAATTTTTCGCGTCCTTTGGGGCTAAGTTGATAGATATGTTGCGGTCTACCGGTTCCAGCCGATACCGATTGATAGACAATTAAACCCTCGGTTTGTAAATCCTTGAGGTGGCGGCGAACTGCTTGCGGACTAATATCTAATACGGTAGCCAAATCTTGAGCGATGGCTTGTCCGTGTTTAAGAAGATATTCGAGAATATCCTGTTTGGTTGAAGTCTGCTGCTCTGTCATCATAATGGGTGCTGGGATTGAGAAGGTGGTCACTCGCAGACGTGCAGATAAAAAACTTGGGTCAATTTCGTGACTTTGACAACAACTATGTTGCTAAAGTACTTTAGAATATAATTAAACAATCGAACGGTTGTTTTAAGTATATGATATTTTGACTTCCCTACCTCAGACCAATAAATCAGCCGCCAGCGAACAGCAACCGACTGATCACTGCTATCCATCCTTATTTTAGAGAGAACACAGGCGATCGATGAGTACTATAGTCCAAAACTTAGTTAATCAACCTTATAAATACGGATTTGTGACTGATATTCAGTCAGACAAGATTCCCCGTGGCTTGAGTGAGGATATCGTGCGGTTGATTTCATCCAAGAAGGATGAGCCAGAATTTTTGCTCAACTTTCGCCTCAGAGCCTATCGTCAGTGGTTGAAAATGACCGAACCTGACTGGCCGCATGTAGACTATCCGGCGATCGATTATCAAGATATTATCTACTACTCCGCCCCCAAGCAAGCCGCCAAAAAGTTGGACAGCTTGGATGAAGTCGATCCCATTCTCCTCGAAACCTTTGAAAAGTTAGGGATTTCCCTCAACGAGCAGAAGCGACTCTCGAACGTGGCTGTAGATGCGGTATTTGATAGCGTCTCGATCGGCACCACTTTTAAGGCACAATTAGCCAAAGAAGGCGTAGTATTCTGCTCGATTTCCGAAGCCGTCAAAGAATATCCTGAATTAATCGAGAAATACTTGGGTAGCGTCGTCCCGATCGCCGATAATTTCTTTGCAGCCTTAAACTCCGCCGTATTCAGTGACGGTTCCTTTGTCTACATCCCCAAAGGTACCAAATGTCCGATGGATTTATCCACCTATTTCCGCATCAATACTGGCGATAGCGGACAATTCGAGCGGACACTAATCATCGCTGATGAAGGTGCTTCTGTCACCTATCTCGAAGGCTGTACCGCCCCCGCATTCGATACAAATCAACTCCACGCCGCCGTCGTCGAATTGGTAGTATTAGATAACGCCGAAATTAAATATTCCACCGTCCAAAACTGGTACGCTGGAGATGAAACGGGTAAAGGTGGGATCTATAACTTCGTCACCAAACGCGGCTTGTGTAAAGGTGTCAATTCTAAGATTTCTTGGACACAAGTAGAAACAGGTTCAGCAATTACTTGGAAATATCCCAGTTGTGTCCTAGTCGGCGACAACTCCGTCGGTGAATTTTACTCCGTCGCTTTAACTAATAATCTCCAACAAGCTGATACTGGCACCAAAATGATCCATGTAGGCAAAGATACCAAAAGTACGATTATTTCCAAAGGGATTTCCGCCGGAAAATCGAAGAATAGCTATCGCGGTTTAGTCAAAATGAATCCGACAGCAAAAGGAGCGAGAAATTATTCCCAATGTGACTCGATGCTAATTGGCGACAGAGCGCAGGCGAATACTTTCCCCTATATCCAAGTTCAGAACCAAACCGCCAAAGTTGAACACGAAGCATCTACTTCTAAGATTGGGGAGGATCAGTTATTCTTCTTCGCTCAACGGGGAATTTCCCAAGAGGATGCGATTTCGATGATGATTAGTGGTTTCTGTAAGGATGTCTTTAATCAACTGCCGATGGAATTTGCTGTTGAAGCCGATCGGTTGTTGAGTCTGAAATTAGAAGGGACTGTCGGTTAATTTATTATATGGGGTTGATGACATCAACCCCATATAAATAAGGAGTTTTAACCGCAGAGGCGCAGCGATTTGTTCTTGTCGGGGAACCCGACAAGAACAAATCAAGGCAGAGAGCGCAGAGAAAAGAAAGGAAGAATAAAAATGCGAACGATAATATTTCGCCTAATATCTAAGAAGTTTCTAGCAGCCCAACTTTGTCAACCATCTGGACTATTTGGTAAGTTTATAATGGCTGATTTTCTCAATAAGCACAATGAGAAAATGAATCACTTTGCTGTCGAACAGTTAGATATTAAAGCGACAGACAAAGCTTTGGACATTGGCTTTGGTGGTGGGGTAACAATTGAAGGAATGTTGAGAAAGATTGATACTGGCAAAATTTATGGTATTGAGTTTTCTCAAGTA
>JANPJH010000134.1:0-34194 GCA_031425415.1 Chamaesiphon sp. VAR_61_metabat_425
CCACTGTTGGTGACTATAACTTCGTCAGCACAGCCACAAAACAGACTAATATCAACCTCCAAAAAACTGGTCGTTATGGTGAGAGCGTCAAAGGATCTTCTCAATTAATTAATGCTGCTACTACTACTCTTGGCGATCGCAATCATATCCTACAAAAAGCTGCACAAACTAATCGCAGTTATCAAAAGGCTAAATAGATTGGTGAGTTTACTAGAGGCGAAATCTATCTCGCCTCTGACCACTATTTTTCCCCCTTCTCCAGCTTGAGTAGTTATAGATAGAAATCACCTAAAATCTTTGTAGTGAGAACCCGTTGGCTTCGATCAGGGATAGTGCGCACCCTACAGCTTTAGCACTAGTCAATCATCATCCATTTTTAGCGAATACACAAAAACAATGTTAAACAAAACGATGATCGCTACTATTTTCAGCTTACTTCCTTTACTTACTAACAACCCTGCCCTAGCTAACCCACTAGTTATTAGCCCTCAACCAGTTCATGTAAATACCCCGCTGCCATTCCCTATCACAATTGATGACATTAATAAATCTATTAATCTAAATCCGTTACCTCAAATTGATGACATTAATAAATTGATTAAAAATTTGGAGATCGATACAAGTAAAATTCAACCCATTAATTTAAGCACCACTCAGCCTGATTATAATTACGTTCAGCCTATTTATAATTACGTTCAGCCTATTTATGATTACACTCAATCTACTACCAGCCAACCTATCGATAATAATATAAATATCTCATGCTGGAAAGAAAAATTTAAAGTTATAGAAGACAAGATTGTCTGTGACAATGAGTAAAGTGAAGAAATCGAATCAAAAATCATCGAGATATAGCAATCCTATTCAACATGTGAAAATAGGTATTTTCTTCTCGGCACTTCTGTGGCTAAAATAGAATTCAATCGAATCTCACAAATGATTTAGGATTACTTTAGCTGAAATAAATAGGAGGATCGATATGAAACTTTATAGAGGGTAATATCGATCGAGTTTCAAGATTTCATCAACTTCAGGGTGGCTACTATTGCTGATGTCGATCTAGATCGACATCATCTTAATTCAACAGGGGGTTTAGTAATTAATTCGAGAATCAGATGATGAAACATTATTTATTTATTATTTTAGGTGTTTTAACAGTCTCTTTAGGGATAACAACAAGAGCGCAAGCTGATATTAATATTAATATTAATCGATCGAATGTTCCTGTCAGTCAGACTCGATCGACTATTAGCAAGCCCCAAGCTATCTCCTATCAAGCGACGAATCCCCTAGAACTAGCTATTTATCAACAGGTCAACTTATACCGTCAATCACTCAATTTACCGCCATTAACCATCGATCCAGTCATTTCCGCTCAAGCCAAGGTACATAGCGAAGAAATGGCGAGAACAGGTACTTTTGGTCATGATGGTTTCAATCTGCGCGTTAGTTCCGTCGCCCAAACAATTGCTTATCGCAGTGCAGCAGAAAATGTTGCTAGCAGTCGCGGCTACAAGCATCCCGATCTTGTGGCAATTCAAGGCTGGATCGAAAGCCCAGGGCATCATCGGAACATGATCGGTCGTTATGACTTAACGGGGATTGGTGTCGCTCGAAGTGCTAATGGGGAATATTATTTTACGCAGATTTTTATTCGGAAACGGAAGTAAGGAAGGGGAAGGGGGGGGATAATATTTAGCTAGATTCTTTGCTGTATAGACTTTTTGGGAGATTGATGGCTGCTGTGAATGAAAAAATGGACTAGATCGTACAAATAGATATAGAGAAACAATTCAACCACTCGGATATCGAGGAGATCCTATTATGAACCGGAATAAACTCAGCTTAGTACTCGCGATCGTCACAATTTTATCGACTGGCTTACCAGCATCTGCGGAATTGGCCCCAGGCGATGTCAATTTAATTGGGATTGGGGTGGGACTTTTAAATAATCTGTTCAACCCGCCTCATCGCGCCGCCGAAATTAATGCTGACCTTGAGTTGAAAAAGGCTAAGATAAACGCTGAAGCGGAGATCGAACGAGAAAAACTGCGGATTGCAGCTACAGCAGATAAAGTTAGTCCAGTTCTGAATAAATGGGGTGTCGCCCGTGTTGGTTGCACACCAGGAGTAGTATTTATAAATGGACTCGACCCCAATGCCAATACCGTCTGCGTCCAACCCAATCAAGCGATGACTCCTGGCTACTATACTTATAATAACGATGTTGTATTGCGACGCGACATTAGCACGGTGCCGCGCACAACTCCTACAACTCCCAACAATTCAGTTATAACTAGATTGACTGCTACCGGAAATACTAGTGGTAAAGGCTTCTAATTCAACAGTAACATTTTCCTGAGTCAATTAGATTGTTGATTCAAGAAAGTAAACTAAGATAAAAGTAACTTTATTAACTATTATTCAAAATGAAAACTATTATGATGACTCAAATCTTGGGGAGCTGTATTGCTACTATTAGCGCGATCGTTATTCCCCAACTAGCGCAAGCGCAAATGCCAACGATTGTTGATACCACAACACCCGTCGTACCGAATGGGGCATCTACGACTACCGCCGCTGTATCTGAAATCGAAGTCAGATGTCAGGATTTAAAAACTGTTGTCAAAAAAGATGACCAACAAGCAGTATTGATGACTTGGACTACAGATTATTTTGGGAAAGAGTTTACTCCTGCAAACCGCTGTCAAATCGTATCAGAAAAGCTCCAGAAGGCGGCTAACCTGAATGGTGGTACTTTTAAAGGTTTAGAGTTGGCTAGTGGTACTGTCAACTTCCAGACGGTAATTTGTGCGTTACAAAGCGGTCGCAAAAAATGCGATGACAGTAATATGTTATTTACACTCAAACCAGAGAATGCTGCCAATTCCGAAGCTGTGATACAACAAATTTTCAGTTTTGCGGAAGATGGCAGCGGTTCCATTGAAGAAGGTACCAGATCTCGATCGAAGAAAGTCAATTTCAATTTGGGTAATTGGGAGCAAAAAGCTTTTAAAGTTAAAAGACCTTCAGCTACCAAACCCAAACGCGGCAAAGCTAAATTTTAAAACCCCTCAACTCATCAACATTCGATCGACATCAAAATAGATAAAGGGGAAAAGAAGCAAAAATCGCCCATTGCCCTTTCTCCCTCTTTAGTCAAACGTTTCTTCATTCACCTTAGTTACATCGAAAAGTGGTGGATCGTCACTTCTAGTTCGACGTTTTTTGGTGAATTTCTTGTGTTTGGTACCCATCGTTAAAGATCGATCGCGTAGTTGATAGTTTATGGGTGACTTATCAATTTTCGCACCACCTCTCTTACTAAATTGTGGTTGAAGTTTTAGGAAGATTTGAATTGGAATACCTAAGTTAAATCCAGTTTTCTCATCATCAACTATTCCCCGACTAGCCTCTTCGCCTGGCGTTTGACTATTGCGATCTCCTTGTCCATGAATGGCGACAATTCTGCCAGCAGCATCGAAGACTGGGCCGCCACTCATTCCGGCTCTAGTAATATTTGTATAAGCTAAATCGTAACCATTATTCCGCTCTTTAGGGTCGTTATCGATTTCATCTAAACGTGAAGAAACCATCCCGCCAGTAAATTGAAAAGCAACTTTTTTGATTGCTTTACCTGGTTTGGGGAACCCTGCGATATAGACAGGACTGCCTTCATCGGCATATTCAGAATTCCCGATGGTGCTGATATCAAATGTATACCTACTCTCAAAAGAAACAGTTGCCAAATCGACATCTGATGACAGCTTTTTAATATCTCGTCGAGCATCAATATTAATCGGTACTCTCTTTCTTATACCCAAGTTATCGATCAAGATTGGGCTAATAATTCGATAATTAGTCGGAGTCCGCACGACATGTGCGGCTGTCAAAACTGTATAAACATTTGTATTCCCTTTTTCCACCCGACCGATAATTACACCAGAACCAAATTCACCATCTGAGGAGACGATTCTAACTACGGTTTTTCTGGCGATCGTGGCTACTTCTTTGGTGGAAATTGCTCTAGTTTCAAGAGCTGCATCAACTTGCGGAGGAGCTGTTAGGACGGTAGTGATTATTAGACTAATGGGGATTAGATAACGGTTGAAGATCATGGTTTTAGAGGGGGATGGAGAAATCTGGACAAGTCCATTGTTATTGTCTGCCCAATTTTGCTAATCGCATAGATGCAGCGGCGAAAAACACCGCACTGATTCATTCAAACACAATACCACGATAAACTTGCTCGATTGGGAAACTTAGATTGATACTTCTTAGCTCAACAATATCCCCAGTGCGATATTGGGTAATGACCCATTCTTCCAGATCGTTTTTACGATAAAGGTCGATCGATATTGACTTAGTACTAACCAAAACATATTCTTTCAACACCGGATTACGGCGATATCGATAGAACTTTTCACTGCGATCGTAAGCCTCAGTACTATCTGATAAAACTTCAACTATCAAGGAGGGATAAGCTATATATTGAGTATTGGTTTTATCTCGCTCGTCACAAGTTACACTAGCATCTGGATAACTATAATCTGTAGTTTCTAAAATATTAATCCTGATATCAGAATTACCAGTTATGCAAGGACTATTATCTAAGTGACTATCTAACATAGCAGTAATCTTAATGCCGATTCTACCATGATTAATAGTCCCCCCACTCATCGCATAAACTTGACCATCAATTAATTCATGTCGCTCTAGTTGTTGTTCCTCCCAAACAAAGTATTCTTCCGGAGTAAATCGTGGAGAATTATCTCTGACAGCAATCATTGAATTTAATCCTCAAAGTTATTAGGTCTACTTAGTTGCCGCGCTATTTATTTTGGTCAGATAAAGTCACTGGATATCCGCGATAAAACCGCTTCCCTCCACCTTTATTTGATATTCGGGCAGACAACACTGGTTCCCGTCGGCTGTCCCGGAGTACCCGCAGCAACTAGAGTAACTTTTTTGCCATTGAATACCCAACCCACCGCCGGAGGTGCTAGTTTGGCTGGCTGTGCATTACTGGCTACTGGCTGGCTGCTGGCGGCACGGGCATCTTGCCAGACCACATCACTAATCAACGGATCGTTGGCGTTGGGTGGCAGTCCACCTCGCCCCGTTACGGTTAGTTTATTCTCGCGGGTATTTGCACTGCACACTTGAGAGATCTGATTGCTAGCATCAGTGGTTGCATTTGGGAGTTCGGTACTGTCTTTGCCTGGATCTGTTCCTGGTGTGTCAATGTTGACATTTCCATTCCGTCCGAAGATGGAACTAGCGGTAATGTCATTGGTAGTGAGCGAGTCTTGTCCTTTATCTCGAAATTGGATACCAAATAATCCTTGACTGGTGATAGTTAGATTACCGCCGTTTCCTTGAATGGCATTAGCACTGATATCGTTGTTACCTAGTGGGGCAATAATTAGAGGGCTATTAATAGTGATATTGCCACCGTTACCACCTGCTCCTGTACTAGCTGAACTGGTAAGAATGCGACTATTATTTCGCAACAGTAAGTAGTCTTTTGTTGTGATAAACAGATCTCCGCCTGTAGAACCTAACGATCCTAATACAATTGTCCCGTTATTCAGGAAGATATTATTCGCGTTCAGAAAGATATTCCCAGCATCTCCTTGTCCTTTAGTACTGGTAGTTAATTGCGCCCCATTAGTCACAGAGAGGTTGCGCGCACTAATCTCTACCCCACCGCCTTTACCCACTGCACCCGGTTCTACCGTACTTAAAGCTGCACTATTAGAACTATCAAAAGAGACATCACCCGTCGCGGTAATTTTGACAGTCCCTGCATCTCCTTGTCCTTTAGTGCTGGCTTGTAATTGCGCCCCATTAGTCACAGAGAGATTGCGCGCACTAATCTCTACCCCACCGCCTTTACCAACTCCGCCTTGTTCTACCGTACTTAAAGTACTGCCACCATCATCAAACAGGACATCACCCGTTGCGGTAATTTTGATATTCCCAGCATCTCCTTGTCCTGTAGTGCTGGCAGATAATTGCGCCCTATCAGTCACAGAGAGGTTGCGCGCACTAATCTCTACTCCACCGCCATTGCCTACTACACCCTGTTCTACCGAACTGGTTGCTCCACTACTAAAACCATCTTTACTGCCATCAAACCGGACATCACCCGTCGCGGTAATTTTGATAGTCCCGGCATTTCCTTGTCCTTTTGTACTGGCTTGTAATTCCGCCCCATTAGTCACCGAGATGTTGCGCGCACTAATCTCTAGTCCACCACCATTGCCCACTGCGCCCTGTTCTACCGTACTGAAAGCTTGACTACCAAAACCGTCCTTTCTGCCATCAAACCGGACATCCTCCGTAGCGGTAATTTTGATAGTCCCCGCATTTCCTTGTCCTCTGCTTAGAGCTTGTGCTCCCGCCCCATTAGTTACAAAGAAGTTGCGCGCACTAATGTCTACTCTACCGCCATTGCCCACTGCACCCGGATCTACTATGCTGAAGGCTCCACTATTATTATTGAACAGAACATCGGCCGTCGCGGTAATTTTGATAGTCCCTGCATCTCCTTGCCCTGTAGTAAGAGCATTGAGTGCCGACCCATCAGTCACAAAGAGGTTGCGCGCACTAATCTCTACTCCACCGCCTTTACCCACTGCACCCTGTTCTACCAGATTGGAGATAGCAGAACCATCAGCCAGCCTCACATCCTCTGTGGCATTAACTTTGATATCTCCTGCGACAGTTGCTGATGTCCCAAAGCCTGACAGAATACCACTTCTGACAAAACTCGATCCTACTATCTGGACATTCCGCGCATTAATCTCTACATCCCTACCACCAGCACCTCTTACCTCTACCGTTGCACCATTAATCAGCGAGACATCTCCCCGCGCCACATTCATCGAAAATTGTGCCTTGAGATTATTTATATTCGTCCCCAAAGTAACAGTTCCAGGTGCTGATAATCCGCCTAAATCAACTCGCCCACCTGGAGCAAGAATTCGCCCCCCATTCAGGCTGACATCCCCACCGATTAACCCGATATATTGATTCGGATTGGTAGTCTGCAACGTCCCAAAATTACTAATCGTGCCAGTTCCCCCACCCAAATTCAATCGCGAAACATCAAATAACACATTCTGCGCAACACTCAATAATGGTGCGTCCCTATTCAGATTAGTCCCAAATGTAATCGTTCGACCCCCACCGACTAGATCAATACTATTCGCCGTACTCCCCACAAATGCCTTACCCACATTTAACTGAGCACTCGGCCCAAACACAATCCCACTCGGATTAATCAGGAAGAAATTTGCCCCGTTAGTATTAACTGCACCATTAATATCTGAGAACAAATTACCAGTTACGCGGGTAATAAGATCCCGATTACCGACAGGATTGAGAAAATTTGCCTGTCCATTCGTCGGCACAGAAAAATCCGTAAAACTATGAAATAGCGTCTGTCCCTTACTTACCCCGCCTGTAATGTTAAAGTTGCCACCATTCCCCGATACTTGAGTACCGAGAGTGCTATCACTTACCGGAGTCCGATTAGACGGTTGATAGGTTTGTGCCTGGACACTAGAGATACTTAAAAGTAGGGTAGCTAGAGTTAGAAAAGATAGGTAGAGTTTGGTTTTCATATTTTTTAGGAGGGTGAGGAGAGGGAATGAAGGGAAAAGGGGAAGGAATAAATAGGGATAAGAGTTGAAGCAGAAGAGAAAGGGAGGAATGATTCATAATTATTTCCTTTACCCTTTACCCTTCCTAAAAAGCTATTGCCAATTCCCCACCAAAACAAATGCTGCCCAATAGTAGGGAGAGCGATATTCAGGATTAGCATTATTGAGTAAAGCTTTTTGAGCTTCCCGTAAAGATTCGCCTTTACTCAAATTTTTAGTAGCTAGATTTTGATAAAGATTAACCATAAGTTCTTGAGTTGCTTTATCTTCAACTCGCCATAAAGAGGCGATCGTACTTTTAGCTCGCGCCCTGACTGCTACCCCTGCCAAACCCAGCGTATCACGGTTATCCCCTGAGGCGGTTTCACAAGCACTTAATACTAATAAATCGATCGCATTACCAGCCCGACTGCCACGATCTTTAAGTAGATTACTAAATTGGTCGAGATTTAATTTATCGTCCCAAGTCAGAATATAAGTGTCCTTAGCTTTAGAACTAAACTGCCCATGAGTGGCAAAATGAACGATGGGAGCAGTACTTGTAACTAGATTATTTGAGACTAGCGCACTTCTAAACTGTTCATTGAAGAGTATTTGATGAGGTAATAACCGACCGATCGATTCGATTTCTGCCTTGGCATTTGGCAAAGCATTCCATCCTGGACGAGCTTCCGAAATACCACCTAAGAGAGCTTGTGACTTGCCGCGCTCTGTTAAATTTTGAGGTGGCACTAATTGTAAACCTGGAGTTAAAGCCAGATTATAATTTTCGACTAAATATTTATTGCCATCATATAAGATGGACATCGGAATATTTCGTAAATCTCCATCTAATACAAAGACTAGAGTTTTAGTTTTAGCTTGAGCGAGATCTGCTGTCAAGGGAGCTAATAGTAGATCGTAGAGTTGTTTCGATTTTTCTTTAAAATCGCGTTCTTGTTTGGAGTTGAAATTTGGTTCATTAATTCTATTTCGGAGTTCGGCAACTATACTTTCAACTGTTGCAGCAGAAGTTTTGTGACTGTAATAACGCAACGGTTGACCAGGAATAGAGGCGATTGTCGCTACACGATCGGCTAAGATAATTGGATAAATTACTGCTGCCGATCGATCGATTTTATCTAGTTGGACGGTATAAGTATCCAAACAACCTTGACGCAAGAAGTTCTCTAACTCTGCTACTTGTAATGATTCGATAATATCGCGAGCATTATCTAAATTATCTGGTGATATTGGTTTGCCATCTCTTAATAACAGACTGACATATTCCCGATAAACTGGTTCGACACTATCACGAAATGTAAACTGAGCATCAGCATCGATCGCATTTAAATCGTTGCGTAATAATTTGAGGTGGTTAATCGCTTGACGATAAGCAGAAGTGGCAACTTCAATATCTTTTTCGTTAGGATTACTAGCCATAATAATTTTACCAAGTTGCCAGTCTAATCGATAAGCCAGATCTGGAGCAGGTAAACTTTCAGCGATAACTAAGGCTTTTTTAGTTAACTTTTTAGCTTCTTGAGTTTGTCCGGTTAATGCGTACAGACTACCTAAAGAGCCAATTGCTTGAGCTTCACTTCTGGTATCCTTGATGCTTCTTGCTTGCCCGATTGCCGTGCCTAATAACTTGGCAGCTTGGGTTAATATTTCTCGATCGACAACACTACTTTCCTGGTTTTGCTTAATTCTTTCTGCTAAATTAATATAAGCATAAACCGTACCGCGACTAGGCGCGATCGGATCTAGAATTTTCCGGATATCTGTCAAGAAGGTTAAGGTATTAGGCGCAGTTTTGAGAGTGGATTCAATTCGATATGTATTAATTTGAGCCTGAATGCGGACTAGGGGTGCTGCATCCGGAGCAATCTTTTGATAAGTCTCGATCGCCGCTTGCTCCTTTCCCTCAGTCAAATTGAGGGTATTACCCAAGCTTAAATTAATTTGATCGATCGCGCCGCGATCTTGGAGTGCAGTAGCAATTTCTAAAGCTTGAGTTAGAGTTTCTTCAGCACCTAAAACCACACCTTGATTAGCAATAGTTGTTTCTCGATCTAGAATTCGTAAAGCGCGAAGTGAGTTACCCAAAGCCAGTAAGCCGCGCATTTTTAGATCCGAATCAGTCTGCTTTTGAAGATTAGTATTAACTTCTTGTAAATCTAATAGTGCTTGCCGATAAAATCCTAATGATTGCAGAGCTTGAGCTTGGTTAATCTTAGTACCAATAATGCCATTATTATCTTTAATCTGGGTATAGAGCTTATGAGCTTGTTGCCAATTAGCCAGAGCCTGATCTGGTTTACCTGCCGCTAAAAATGCCGCGCCTTGTTGATTTAATATTTGAGCATTTTTAAGAATTGGATTAATTGATTCAGTCGGATTAACAGCAGTTGATGTTGGACGATCGGGAAAATTACTAGCACTTGCTGGCAAAATTATTAGAGTACTGAGTAATAAAGTTGAGAGATATGTTTTCATGATTTTTAATGTTAGATGTGATTTGATAAGGGACTTAACAATCGGGAAGAGGGAAAAGTTAAGTACAAGAGGTAGGCTCGATTTAACTGGGTTGGAAAGCATTCGAGAAAGCTCGCTCCCTTTCCCCTTTCCCCTTCTTAAAACGCTTGATTATAATTAAGTGAGAAATAGAACCCTTTCTCTTGCCCAGTGCGTTTGATAGCATCGATCGCTGTTAAAGGAATACCATAATCGAATCTAGCAGTAAAATTATCACTACCTTGATACCGTAATCCTAATCCTGTCGAAGCAATCGTGCTAGGAGTTGGATTGGGACTGGGGTTATTAGATTTATTCCAGCCCCAACCAAAGTCTAGAAAGGGAACGACTTGGAGAATTTGCTTGCTCTCTAGGGGGGTGAAAATCGGCAATCGGACTTCAGCACTGGCGATGACACCATTATCTGCAAGTAATAAGTCTTGACGGTAGCCGCGCACGGTATCTTGTCCGCCTACACCGATTTGTTCGAGCGCGAGTAGGGGTCTATCGGCTAATTGACTCTCTAATTTCACCAGAAAGATACTATTGGGTGCTAGCGATCGCACGTACTGAGCCTGTCCGCGCCAAGCCAAAAATTGACTGTCTGGCGCACTGGGATTGATGGTTGCACCGAGAGCATTTAGTCCTAAACTTAACTGAGATCGCAATGCAAAGACTTGTTGGGTATCTTTGACTGTGTAGTCTTGAAAAAACCGTGCTGCCATTACTCGCGTCAATCCATTTGCATCCGCCCCAGGCGTAGGATAGGCAATCCGTTCGCCAATGACGGCAAAGAGATAGCCCGTATTTGTCTCGCGCCGCGTTAATGTCGCCCCCAGCGCAAGTTCTTGGGATGGAGTTTGAATGATGGGTTGACGATAGGTTAACCCCAAATCCTGCCCGTTACTGTTGATATCCAATCTGTCGAATGGTGCTTCGATCACTCGACTATTAGAGTTGCTATATTGAAACCGCAATGTGCCATTACGCGGATTGAGTGGCAATGTATAGTTAAAATCTAAAACGCCACTCGCTTCACTTTTGCCATAAGCAATCCCAATTCCATCACCAATCCCCGTCAGATTATTCTGCGCTACCGAGAGTAGGGCTTGATTTTCACCCACACTAGGCGAGCGATTATTGGTGAGATTTACCCCTGCTTGCCAATTGGGACTTTCGCTGATTTTAAGCTGGACGATACTGGTGCCAGGTTGCTGTCCGCTGACTAGTTCGGTGCTGATACTTTTAATTAATGGATCGAGTTGGAGTAATCTGAGACTATCGATCAATCGATCGATCTTGAGGATACTACCCGCACCCAGCGCAATCCGACTCTTAATATAATTGGGGTCTAATCGACTGGTACCAGCAACAACAATATCTTCAACCCGACCTTCAATCACTTTAATCTCGATCGTTCCACCTTGAGCATCGAAGGATTGATTGCCTGGAATATAAGCCCCAGAGTTAATATAGCCATTCTTCACATATAACTGAGTAATCTCGCTAGAAACTTGAAGCAGTTGGGCAAAATCGAGGGGTTTATTGGTAAATTTTTCGGTAATTTGAGCGAGATCGGCGGCGGAAAAAACAGTGTTACCAGTAACGTTAAATTGCCTAATTGTAATCGCTGCTGGTAAATTATCCGGCGCGACTGGTTGACTGGGGAGATTGGGAACGGGGTTGCTAGGGATAATCTCCTGAGAAGGTGGCAGTTGGGGCTTAGGTTCTTCGCTGGGCTGCGGTGCTGGTCTTTGGAAATCAGGACGGGGTAGAGTCGGTGTCGCTTGGGCGATTACGCCATCTAGATTACTCTGGGTGTTAGGCTGGGCGATTGTAGCAGCCAATCCGATTGCTGGAAAACCGAGCATCAGCAGTGTTGCACTTGAAATTACCGATAAAGAAGCAAGTAAATTAAGTTTGAAAGTTGATTTAAACACGAGTTTTTGGTTGGGATAAATGTAAGTTTTTTGAAGAAGGGCGAAAGGGGAAAGCGGATGCGCTCCGGTCGTGTTCCCCGACCATGGAAGCGCACCAAGCAGGGGAAGGGGAAAGAAAACACAGATTAGAGTTAAGCTGTCGAACATCTAAATCACATACTTGATTTCTTGAAAACGGAGAGAAGGGAAGATATGTAAATTAAATGATGAACAGCTTATCAGAAGTGGTTAGCGGGCTAATAATACCTTTACCCTCGTTTTATTTGCTATTCGGACAAACAATCCTAGTCCCCGTTGGCTGTCCCTGCGTTACCGCAGCAACTAGGGTAACTTTTCCCTTGCCATCAAATACCCAGCCCACCGCCGGAGGTGCTAACGTAATTGGATTAGTCATCGCACTACTAGCTACTGGCTGTCTGCTGGCGGCACGGGCATCTTGCCAAATGACATCACTAGTCAAAGGGTCGCTAGCATTGGATGGTAGTCCACCACGTCCGGCTACTGTGAATTGATTTTGGCGGTTGCTGGAACTACAAACTTGAGAAATCTGATTGCTGGCATCTGTAGTAGTATTCGGGAGTTTAATACTGTCTTTGCCTGGATCTGTACCTGGAGTTTTGATATCTACATTTCCTTGTTGATTGAACTCAGAACTGGCAGTGATGTCGTTATTGTTAGTTTGGCGCGGACGAAATTGGATGCCAAATAACCCTTGAGAATTGATATTGACATTACCACCTCTACCTTCGATCGCATTAGCGGTGATATCACTATTTTCATTAGGGACTGCGACAATTAATTTTGAATTAATGTTAATATTGCCGCCATTACCGCCTTGCCGCTCAGCAGATCCTTCAGCATTAGTAGAAACTTTGCTCCCACGTCGGAGCAGAAGTAAGTCAGTATTAGCAAGAGTTTTATCACCAATGTTGATATTTCCAGCACTATCAGAGCGCGAAAAAGCTTCGATCGTCGCACCATTATCTAGAACTATTTTAGGTGCGGTAAGATTGATATCTCCCGTAACACCTATTCCGCGAGAACTAACAAATAAACCACTAGGAGTTGAGTTATTTGAACCTGACAAATCAATACTATCTTTCGCATCTACATTAATATTTCCTGCAATGCCAAGTCCCAAAGTTGATGCAGTAAGTTGAGCACCATTAGTTATTGACACTGAACCAGCTTTAATTCCAATCAGACCCCCGTTACCTTCTGCTCCTTGATTTACACTACTATTAATTTTGCTGAGATTGGTAATAGAAACACTATCTTTTAAGTTCAAATTTACATTACCTGCATCTCCATTACCTGAAGTTGAAACTTCAAGTTGAGAGCTATTAGCTAATAACAAAGAGCCAGCTTGGATATTAATATTACCCCCAAAACCTCTTGCGCCAAGAACTAAACTGCTACTAATCTTACTGGAGCCAGCAAGAGAAACAGTATCTTTTGCATTCACATTCACACTACCTGCATCGCCATTTCCCGAAGTTGATGTGTCAATTTGAGCGGCATTAGTTAATGATAAGGAAGCAGAATTAATATTGATATCACCAATCTTCCCCTCACCGCCTGTATTTACACTGCTACTAATTTTACTGGAGTCGGCAAGGGAAACAGCATTTTCTTTAACTGTTATATTTACATTTCCTGCTTCTCCTAGTCCCGAAATTGAAGTTTCAATTTGAGCAGCGTTACCTAGTGATAGGGAACCAGATGTGACATTAATATTGACGTTACCACTTTGACCCGCACCCCCTGTATTTACCCTACTACTAATTTTAGTACCAGAACCTGTCAAAGAAGCACCATCTTTTGCTGTAATGTTAACGTCACCCGCATTCCCATTGCCTGAAATTGAAGTTTCAATTTGAGCAGCATTAGCTAATGATAGAGAGCCAGATGTGACATTTATATTTATATCGCCGCTTTGACCTGCGCCACCCGCATTTATATTGCTACTAATTTTAGTACCAGAACCCGTCAAAGAAACGCCATCTCTCGCCGTAATATTAATATTACCTGCATCCCCTCTTCCCGAAGTTGACGTGTCAATTTGAGAGCCATTCGCTAATGATAGGGAACCAGATTTAATATCTATCGTGCTACCTTTTCCCTCACCCAGTGATTCGATTTTACTGAAGACATTGGCACCAACTAAAACAACAGATCCACTGACATTCACATCAATATTGCCCGTATCCCCTTGTCCAAAAGTTGAAGCGGAAAGTTCAACGCCATCTAGTAGTGATAAAGAACCCGCATTAATCGCAATATTTCCACCCCCACCAACAGTTCCAGCGACATTTATCCTCGCCTGATTAGTCAGCGACACGTCCCCTCGTGCCACATTTGTCGGGAATTGTGCCCTGAGATTATTGATATCTCCCCCAAAAGTAACAGTTCCAACTGTGGATAATCCCCCTAATTCAACTCGACCACCTGGCGCATTAATTTGCCCCCCATTCATCGTTATGTTCCCACCAATTAAACCGATATATTGATTCGGATTAGTAGTTTGTAATGTTCCAAAATTACTAATTTGTCCATTTCCTCCACCTAGATTCAAACGAGAGACATCAAACAATACATTCGGCGCAACACTTAATAAGGGTGCATCACCATTCGGATTAGTCCCAAACGTAATCGCTCTGCCCCCACCATCAACGAAATCGATCCCATTGGCAGTACTTGCCATAAATGCTCGTCCCACATTTAACTGAGCATTCGTACCAAACACGATCCCATTGGGATTAATCAGAAAGAAGTTAGCCCCATTACTATTTACCAGCCCATTAATATCAGAGAATAAACTTCCAGTCACGCGAACGATTGTATCCCGATTACCAATTGGATTGAGAAAATTAGCCTGTCCATTAGTAGGCACAGAAAAATCCGTGAAACTATGGAATAGAGTCCGTCCCTTAATTAAACCACCTGTAATATTGAAGTTATTCCCATCACCTGACACTTGTGTGCCGAGGGTATTGTCGGCAACTGGAGTACGATTAGACGGTTGATAGGTTTGAGCTTGGACAGTTTGAATACTAACAAAGAGACTAGTTAGCATTAAGAAAGATAGCAAAAATCTGGGTTTAATCATGATAGTTTATTTTATTTTTTAGAGAATTCTATTGTTTGTCGACATTCGGACAGACAACACTAGTGCCCGTCGGCTGTCCCTCAGTCTCCGCAGCAACTGGTAAGCTGAATAAGATTGTAGTTTTCATTAGTATCTAATAATTAAATTTAAATGCGAGTGGAGTTACAATATATATTACTCTTAGCTCACTAGTATAAGAAATTAATAATACATATTTTTTACAAATCTTCTCATGAGAGAAAATATCAGCTATTTGTCGTAACTAGCCTGCTGTTCATCCGCCATTAGATGTAAAAGCAAAGAATTTTTGGGGATACGAGTCACTTGTTCATAACTATCTGTACGATTCAGGCTGTCTGGTGATTCAGCGGTGCTCAAATGAAAGACAGCGTACTACGGTTGTCAGGCAAAAAGGAGTCAATTTACAAACTGGGTGCGATTTGTTGCTGAAAATAGGATTATTCCAGAGCAGCTCGTTCTGCTTCGATCGATGATAACCCTGTTGCTCGATTGTCAATTCACTTGTAGCAAGATATTTGATGGCGATGCGCCGATGACTCCACGGGGTTGTATCGCTCAAGCTTGGACTGTTGCTAAAGTGTTACGCGCTTGGGTAGCAACTGAAAATCGCTAAGATTAAATAAACGTCTATATCTACTTCAATATGCCTATTTCACGCCGTCAGTTTGTCGTTGGTAGCACCTTTACCGCAGGTTTTGCCTTAGCGGTACAACCGATTGTGAACAGTGCCATTCAAACTAGTAGTAAAAACTTGGATTGCCCACCCCTAGATTTCTTGTAAAAATTTAACTGAGTCTTCGATTTTGATCGAGAGTGCATTTCTTAACAAATTCTCATTCGAGAGTGCAGCAGATGCCTGAAAATACTTAACCCCAGCAAGTTCTTGCTGGGGAATTTCAGGGAGAATTCAATCTCGATCGCCATAATTTAACAGTACAAGTTACTTCTATTTAACCGAACTTCGCCGAGATCGGGCACCCAGGCAACCCAAGTATCAATCGACTCCTGACAGATCAGCAGAGCTTCATCGGCACTATATGGACTGGGACGCTCAATCAGCTTGACCCAAGAGTCCCGAGTATAGGTAATGTGACAAACCGGGTTCCAGGTTGATACGGTTAGACCTTCAGTCTCTGAACCCAATGGAGAGATCGGATCGGTTGAAAGTAGTAGCATAGTTTATTTCCAGCTTGATGAGAAAATTGCAGTCGTGCGAACTCAATTTATTCAGGCAATTGATTTACAGCTTTATAATGAGCATTTAACTTCTGTATCTAATGATACATTTCGCTGAATAATAAAGTTGCTTTCTTTGCATAAATTTACAGCAACCTAATTTCCGGTGATGTCCATACTGTCTAAATTTCTGGTAATCTTCCATCCTCTAGAGGTCAGATAACATAATTAGTGGACGGTGGTAATCTTAGCCTTACCGAGTCGTCCATCTTCCATATATACAGTCCGATCTGCCACATCCAAAATTCGGTTGTCGTGGGTAACTAAAACAATCGTACAACCTTGTTCTTTTGCCAACCGTTGCATGAGTGTCACCACATCTCGCCCTGTGATGCTATCTAGTGCGGCTGTAGGCTCGTCTGCTAGAAGTAGTTGTGGTTTACTCACTAATGCTCTAGCGATCGCCACCCGCTGTTTTTGCCCGCCTGATAAGTGGTCGGGATATTTCGATAAATGCTCACCTAACCCCACCTGGGCGAGCATTTCTGCCGCCAATTGGTTCATCTCGGCAGGGGAGTAGTCGGGATGGACTTCTAGCCCCATACGGACGTTTTGCAAGGCGGTGAGGCTACCGTGGAGATTGTGTGATTGGAAGATATACCCAACGTGGCGACGGGCTTGGACTAATTGTTCTTTAGTCGCACCATGAAATTCTTGTCCGAGGAACTGGAGACTGCCAGTTTGGATCGATCGCAAGCCACCCATTAAGGTTAATAGGGTGGTTTTTCCAGAGCCAGAAGGCCCGGTCATAATCACGATTTCACCAGAATAAATGTCGAGGTTGATATTATCTAAAACTTGTTTGTGCTGTTCAGCTTCACCAAAATAGTGATCGACTTTGCGGATCTCAATTACAGGTATTTTGGGTGATAAATTCACGGTTTGAACCTCAAGTTTAACAAATAAGTAACTAGGCGAAATTAAAATTGTCGCCTATGCCTGGGTTAATGATGAAGATACTAAACGCGCCTACGGTAAACATTTAATCATAAAAGCAAATAAATTATAATAAAATGTATGACCTTACATTTTTGCCATGTCTAACATCACCATCGACCAGCTAGAGCCAGATCTCAGCCACCGTCTGGAACAGCGCGCCGCCCAACACGGACGAACGATCGAAGCTGAGATTAAATCTATTCTGTCTAGCGTATTAATCCCAGAACCATCACCACAAATCGTTGGCGTAGCCTCTCCTATGGAGAATCTAGCCACCGCAATCGATCGACGCTTCGCAGATCTGGGTGAATTTGAACTCCCAGAGACTCCCAGAGATGCGATGAGAGCGGCTCCCGACTTTGCAGCAGAATAACGATGAAGATCGTCCTTGATACCAACGTATTATCCGAACTCATGAAGCCTCAAGGCTTAATTACCGTCAAAAGTTGGGTTGGCGCACAATCTAGAGAAAACTTATATGTAACTAGCATCACCAAAGCCGAAATCCTTTATGGGATTGCAATCTTACCGGAAGGTAAACGCAGCCGGATGTTGAGAGAATCCGCCCAAGCCATGTTCCGCGAAGACTTTGCCCGACAGATGCTTGATTTTGACGAGCAAGCCGCAAGCTGTTTCGCTGAGATCGCCGCACATCGGCAGAAAATCGGTAGACCCCTAGCTCAAGCAGACGGGCAGATTGCCGCAATTTGTCTGGCAAATAATGCTACCATTGCTACTCGCAATGTCGATGATTTCCTAGATTGTCAAATCGAGATCGTTAACCCCTGGAATCAATGAAATCGATCACCGAGAATGATATAATACCTCGATTGTCGATCAAATTAATTAATAATTATTAATTATTAATTAATTTAAAACATATCAGCAGGATCGGCTGACTGCAATTTACGAGTAGCGATCGCGCCAGATAACAGACACATCAACAGCGTTAGCATCAGCACTAGCGTAGCCCGTGCGACAGTCATATAAATCGGTAAAGCAGTTGTTTTTGCCGCCAGCGAATATAAACCTAGCGGTAAAATTAAGCCTGGAATAAATCCGACGATCGCTAAAATCATCGCCTCTTCAAAAACTATGCCAAGTAAATAACTGTGGCGATAACCCATCGCTTTAAAAGTGGCATATTCCTTCAAATGAGCATTTACATCAGTAGAAAGTACCTGATAAACAATTACCATCCCCACCACAAATGCCATTGCAGCACCCATCGTAAAAATAAATCCGATCGGGCTTTCTTTGCGCCAGTAAGCTTGCTCATCTTCGATAAATTCTGCTAAGGTCATCACCTTAACATCGTTGGGTAAATGTGATTTTAATGTGTTAGCAATCTGGAGCGGATTGTGTCCTGGTTTAACATCAATCAAACCTAAGCTGATACTGCCAACATCGCGCTTGGGAAACAGGCGCAGAAAATTTTGATCGCTCGTCATTAAAATGCCATCGGTACCAAAGGATGCTCCTAAAGTGAATAGTCCGCCAATCCGAATTGTGCGTCCTTCTGCTTCGGTAGTAATGATTTTCCCTGCTTCTACCTGGGCGATTGTTTTTTTGTAATCACCCCGTGAACCGCGATCGAATAAAACTACATCGGGCAGCTTAATCCGATTTAACTGTCGATTGACTTCCGGTAGCCGAAAGGCTGGTCGATCGACACTCAAACCAATTACTTGAATGGTTGCCTCACGCCTAGTTTGGGGATTTTTCCAGATCAGATTATTGGAATATAGGGGATGAACGGAAGCCACGCCAGGAACATCCATCGCCTGATATAGCCGTCGCCGCGCAAATGTGGAGAGGTTTTGGGTATTCTTCGCCTTGGGGCTGACTAAGACGATATCAGTATTTAAGGCGCGGCGAATCTGGGTATTGCTTTCATAAAGCGATGATTGGAAACCCAGTTGCATGAATAGTAAAATATCTGCAAAGGCAATCCCCGACAGGGCGACGAGTAAGCGACTGGGACTGTGACTGAGTTGCAACCAACCCAAGGGAGTACGGCGTTGTAGTTGTCTAATCAAACCAATCATTGGGCAATCTCCACTTGAACCTGCAAATTGGTATAGTTTGCCGCGATTTGGCTGGATGCTTGGTCTAGCCGCACATGGACTTCGATCGTTCTCTCGTCAATGTTTTTACTTGGATCGGTGTTAATCACTGTTTGCCGTCGGACTTTGCGATCGATCCGCTCGACTACGCCCCGTAACTCTCCAGCTAGGGCTTCCGTAGTACAACGGGCAGATTGTCCGACGCGGATTTTTTGGATGTCACTTTGATAAACTTCGGCAATGGCGTACATTTGGTCGGTTTGACCGATTTCGACGATGCCGTTACTGGAAATAAGTTCACCAGCGTGGGTGTAAATATCCATGACTACCCCAGCTTGAGGAGTGCGAACGTATGCTTGCGCTAAGTTGACTTCGGCTTGCTCAATTGCCGCAATGGCTCGATCGAGTTCTGCTTGCACAACGGCGACATCTACCGATCGCACTTCCGCAATCTTCGCTAATTTTGCCGTAGATTCTTTGATTTGTCCCTGGAGTGTCGCGATTGTCTTATGGTAATTAGCCTCAGTTTCTCTAATCTGCTGGGTTAAGTTACTGACAATCCGCTGCTTGGTAGCAGTATTTTCGGCAATCTGCTGTTCGATTACGCTAATACTCTGCTGATACTGAGCTTTCGCTTCGGCGAGTTGCTGTTGCAATGTCTCTGGCTCCAGACACTTGCTATCGCGCCGACTGGCTTCAATTACCTGCTGATTGAATAGGGTGTTATACCGTTGACATTCGACTGTTGCATTCCGCAGTTGGGCGGTTAAACGGCTCACTCGCGATCGATAAGTCGGTTTTTCCCCAGCTAACTGAGCTACAAGTGACTGAATCTTCGCGCCTTGGGCTTGCGGCTCAAAAATTAGCTGTTCTTTTAACCGTGTCAAGGTGGCTCTATTCGTAGCGGCTTCCTCGCGCAACTGCTGTTTGAACCGATCGATTTCTGATTGCTGCGCCCCTTTCTCTCCTTGCTTCGCGCCAGCTTTGACTTGGGCTAGTTTCGCCTGAGCTACCTGCACATCTCTGTCTAGTTGCTTGCGGGTAGCTTGGAGTCGATCGCGACTAGCCAAAATCGCAATGATTTGCCCTGCCTTGACTCGATCGCCTTCTTTGACTAACAATTGGCTAATCCGATTTTCCTGACTAGAAGTCGCCGCCCCCAATTTAATAATCTCTCCCTGCGGTTCCAGCCGCCCCAAAGCTGTCACGGTTTTAATTTCCAGGGGGGTAGAGGCTGCCTGCTGTGCCTGTTGCGACTGTTGTGCCTGACGGCTCATATATACTGTCCCACCAGCTACGCTCGCCAGGGCGACACCGATCCAGGCAATCCAAGGACGAGGTAGTTTAGATAATGAAGATTCACCTTTAACTCGATCTTGCATGAGCGGAGATCTCCTGAGTTGGCATACTGCTGATTATATTTTACTAAACGTTTCAGTAAAGTTACTAAACGGCACAGTAAACTTAATATTAAACAGCAATTTATCCTCGCAGGTATTTAGATCCCAATGGAATCAACCAAGATGATTTCGATGTCCCGCCGCAGCAAAATTGATAAGGCGGAGGCGATTTTAGCAGGTGCGCTGCAGGAGTTTACCGCGCATGGGTTTGCCGCAGCTAGTATGGATCGAATCGCGATCGCGGCTGGAGTATCTAAACCCACGCTCTACAGCTACTTTCAGGATAAAGAAGGCTTATTTACAGCCTTGATTCATCAGTTATTACCAAAAGAGTTTCTCTCCAGCCTGCAAGATCCACTCTTGCACCAACTACTACCCCAGATTTTCTTACGACATCTAGCAACAAGTATCCTGAGCAAATTTTCGGCAGAGCAGCCGCTGCTGACATTTATTCGGTTAACCCTGGGGGAGTCGGGACGCTTTCCAGAGTTAGCACAATCTTTTGTCCAAACGATTCAAAAACCGATGATCGAACAATTAACTAACTATTTTGAAAATCAGCCAAGTCTAAATTATGCCGATCCAGAAATTGCCGCGAGAATGTTTGTGGGGACACTCATGCACTATGTAATTACTCATGAGATTCTACATGGACAAGCGATTTTGCCGATCGAACAAAATCGCCTGATTAACGGCTTAGTCGATCTGCTATTGACATCTTCGGACACATCTTCAACTGCTTCAAGCATATTCTTTGATAGTAATATAGTAGAATAACAAGCTAGGAGTCGCAATTATGGCGTGTGTTGTGGAGCGAGTTCGCTTTTGAACATCTCGATCGCGTTCAAACGCATTCGCCCCGACGGTCAAACCAGCTTCGATCTGCGCTTGGTGGGCTTTCCTGGGATAGTGGAAATCGATCGCGTCCACTATTCTTGTATCGATCTGCCCTCAATATCATCGAGGTACACTCGATCGAGCAGTTAGTTGAGAGATTGAAATCAATACCTCCCCGACCAAATATTAAAAAAATGTATCGAGTTTAACCAAAATTCATTTTCTTGACGGATAATTTTGGTAACACTTTGATAAGTAAAATTAATCAGTAATATAAGGGGGATCGTAGTAATTATGGAGCAAGCAGCCTGGAGCGAAGCACAAGAAATGGCAATCTATCGTCCCGGACAAAAGGTAGAACTCAAACACCGTCCTGGCGTATTCGATACAGTGATTGCCTACGATCCCTATATGGTGCCCCCAGTAATCCTTGCCAGCGATCCCCAACCTCGCTACCCCGAAGAGTTAAACGTAATTCCCCAAGTAGGGAGTGCTTTTGACTGGTTTAATCCCTTAGCCAGAGTCACGGGTAGACGGAACAAGCCCACCAGTCATCAACAACTAGTCCGACAGCATTCATAATGCGGCCGTATGAGCCGAAATCTTAAAATACAATTGCGAATTGTAACGCGACGCTCACGGATGGCATTGGTTTTCTGGCATACTTATAAACCGATAAAGAATTATTTATAGTTGGGAGAGCTATCTCATGCGGGATGCTGTAACAAATCTCATTAAGACTTACGATATAACAGGTCGTTACTTAGACCGGAACGCACTAGATAGCCTAAAATCCTATTTTGATACTGGTGCTGCGAGAATTGCGGCTGCGGGGGTAATTAATGCCAATGCAGCGGCGATCGTTAGACGAGCGGGTTCGCAGTTATTTGAAGAACAGCCGGAATTAATCCGTCCGGGCGGGAATGCTTATACCACCCGTCGCTATGCTGCTTGTTTGCGGGATATGGACTATTATCTGCGGTACGCTAGCTACGCGATCGTTGCTGGTGATACAAATGTCTTGGATGAGCGCGTTCTACAAGGCTTACGGGAAACTTATAACTCGTTGGGTACACCCATTGCTCCAACGGTGCGTGGGATTCAAATTATGAAGGATCTGGTTAAGGCGCAAATAGCCGCAACTGGTATCACTGATACTAGTTGTGTAGACGCACCTTTCGACCACATCACCCGTGAAATCAGCGAACAAGACATTTAAAAGTTTAGCTGGGTAGCCAATAAAATAAGCGATCGATCTCTGTGCTGTAAATCAGCATTGTTTAGATCGATCGCTTACTTTTGTGACATCTAGAGCGGGGCAAATTTGCTAGCCTCGCTCTGGATGTTTATGCTGCTGGTTCGGGAGTCACGGCAGTGAGACTATCGAGTGTTAGGGGAATAAAATCACCTGTGCTGGTTAAACCCAATAGCATTGGCTCGTTGGCATTGATAACTTTGCCAGTAATCCCACAGCGTTCTTCGGTGTTAGCTGTTGCGGCGACGGTAGCGCGGATATCTTCAGAAGTAAAACGATGACGATAGTCACCGGATTTTTGCTGTACATATTTCCACAAAACTTCGCGGATCAAGGCTTGATAGCCTTGATGTCCAGAGATTTCTTTAAGCCGTTCCTTGAGTTCGCGCTCTAGTCGAATACTAGTAACTTCCATCTCTGTTGTGGGTGTTCGCTTGAGGGTGTGCATCATCATTGAAGTTGCTCCGAGAATTAAATATAGACAGGGTGGTGTATTTAGCGTAGTATATATTTGCCACGAATGGGCAATTTTTACTAAACCTTAATTATTATTCAGCAATTGTGTCTACTTGTACCATTTTTCCTACGAAATAATTTTCAAACAATGGGGAAGGTGGTCTGAAACTAGCAGCTAAGCCATTGTAATTACGAGATCCTGCTGATTGCAAGCTGACATGCCTCAGTTCCTCACAACTTCCTCACAACTTCCGCATAATATTTCCATAAGCTATGGCGGTGAGTTATCACCTCAAGTGGATTATCCCCACTCTGGGTGAATTGTTGAATTAGGCTCGATCCTCTGGGAGTAGAATTTCTGCTGAGGCTTAGCAACGCTAACGAATCAGATCTTAACGAGCCAATCACGATCTTCGCATCACACCTCAGTACAACCCCAAGTATCTAGCACCAATATTAGGAAGCTGCTGATTTATGCTGAAAATTATTTATACGGAAACTGGGTTACATTTAGAACTGCTTGCTGTCGATCGAGATGACTGGATCGCCCAACGACTCCAATTAGCGACTAGTATTGGCGAACGTCTAACGGTGAGCCGAGCACGAGCTACAGTTCTATTACCAGACCCGATTTGTCAAGTTGCGGCTGACCTTCACAAAGCCGGAACCAGCACGGTGACAGTGCATTGCTGCGATCGGGATTATGTAGAAATCGGACTGGTTGGGGACTGGCTTGGTGCTCACGTCTACAGTGATGAAGGGATCTTTATCGCGACACTCCCCCATCGAGTCGAATCCTGTTTGTTGCAGTTGTGGCAAGCGGCGCGAGAACAACTCGTTGCTTATGAATTGTGAATGGTGTTTTACCGTATGTGGTGAGTTAATTCTCTTTCTAGCGATGCCAACGAGTAGTGAAATAATAGATAGAACCAATCACTGCCTATTCTCACTTGAAAAAACAACGCCTTGACCTACTACTTGTAGAACGCAATCTGTGTGCCTCTCGCCAACTGGCTCAACGCTGGATTCAGGCGGGAGAGGTGCGGGTAAATGGGGAAATAGTCGATAAAGCTGGAACTGAAATATTACTCACCGCAGAAGTCGAAGTCAAAGCCAGAGCTAGGTTTGTATCGCGGGGTGGGGAAAAATTAGCCAAAGCTTTGGAGCTATTTGGCATTCAAACACTCGATCGAATTTGTCTAGATGGGGGAATTTCGACGGGTGGCTTTACTGATTGCCTGTTGCAAGCTGGTGCTAAACAAATATACGGCATCGATGTCGGCTATGGACAAGTAGACTGGAAACTCCGCACAGACGATCGAGTTATCTTACGCGAACGGACGAATATTCGCCATCTGACTCCAGCCGAACTTTATGGCGAACCAATTGAGGGGATTTATCCAGTCACCTTACCGGATTTAGCGGTGGTTGATGTTTCGTTTATCTCTCTAACAAAAATCTTACCCGCATTATTATCCTTGTTGGCTCCACCAAAAGAACTCTTATTGCTGGTTAAACCGCAATTTGAGGTGGGTAAACAGGCGATCGGCAAGCATGGAGTGGTTAGAGATTTATCGGCCCAAGCAGGGGCAATTTTGGGGGTGTTAGCTGCGGCAATAGATTTGGGTTGGCATTATCGAGGGTTAACTTGGTCGCCGTTGACTGGCCCCGCTGGGAATATTGAATATTTATTGTGGTTAAATACAAATAGTGATGAACTAGTTGCCTCACCAGAATTAGCCGAAATTAAGTTATTAACTGAAGCTGCACAACAAGCCTTGTCAGGGAATAGAACGTAGAAAGTAGAGGGTAACAGCGTCGCTACACTTACTAACTCCTTTTCCCTAACCCCTAACCCCTAACCCCTAACCCCTAACCCCTAACCCCTAACCCTATGGCGATCCAACTGCGTGTCTATGTACCTCCACATCCGTTAATTAAGCACTGGTTGGGGATGGCGCGGAATGTGGAGACATCGCCTAAGGTGATGCGCCAAACTTTATCAGAGTTGGGTAAATGGTTGGCTTATGAAGCGATTAGAGATTGGCTACCGACGATCGATATCCCTCTGGAAACTCCCCTCGCCGAGACGACGGCGACATTTATTCATCCCCAGACTAAACTAGCGATCGTGCCGATTTTACGCGCTGGATTGACTTTGGTGGAGGGGATTCAGTCAGTTTTACCTCTGGAATCGGCAATTTATCATCTGGGATTAGTCCGCGACGAGCAGACACTGCTCCCCAGTTGCTACTTGAATAAATTACCCGACAAGTTCGATCCAGAGACACGGATTATCATCGCCGAACCGATGTTGGCGACTGGGGGGACAATTATGCAAACGATGTTAGAACTCACCCAGCGCGGCATCGATCCAGGTTTGGTGAGAATTATCTCGATTATCGTCGCACCGCCAGCCTTAAAACAACTAAGCGAGACTTATCCCAGTCTGACTATTTATGCCGCGATGATTGACGAACATGTCAATGAGGTTGGTTTTATTGTGCCTGGTTTGGGCGATGTTGGAGATCGAGCCTTTGGCACATAACGGTACACCTGTTAAGGTGACTTTTTGTACTAGTCGATGACGAATCTGCGCTTTTAGAGTCATAGCTCCAAGTTTACGCCCAGGGGAGGGTGAATGCACAATCAATCGAAATTAACACAAGCCAGACCCTACCCCGCAGCCACAATGTGAAAGCAATGCATACGCCACGAAGTAAAAATAACCAAAATACGCCGGGAGTTTGAGGGGCGGCGTAACGCTCCTCAACGGGGGTAGTACATAACGGCAAATTCAGCCCAACTCAAACAGTCAACAACACAGCCGGAGTAAAACATTGAGTTATCTCGAAACCACCGCTAACTTTTACACTGAAGTCGCTCAAACACCAGACGTTGGTTTGTGTTGCGTTCAAAGCAGTCCGTTACAACTACCTGGACTAAAAATTCCGCTCCAGATGCAGGAAATGAACTATGGTTGCGGCACAACTGTTCATCCCACCGAACTAGCTAACGATCCAACTGTGCTGTATGTGGGCGTTGGCGGTGGCTTAGAAGCACTGCAATTTGCTTATTTCTCCCGTCATCCAGGTGCAGTAATTACCGTCGATCCGGTGGCGGCGATGCGGGAAGCTGCAACGCGAAACCTCGAACTTGCTGCCTTGGAAAATCCCTGGTTCGAGCCAAGTTTTGTAGAAATTCGATCGGGTGATGCCTTCAATTTACCCGTTCCCGATGCCTCGGTAGATGTGGTTGCCCAAAATTGCCTGTTTAATATTTTTACACCAGCAGATTTACAGCTAGCTTTGCGAGAAGCTTGGCGGGTGTTAAAGCCAAATGGACGCTTACTGATGAGCGATCCAATTGCAACTAGTCCGATCCCCGTACATTTGCAAAGTGATGAACGACTACGGGCGATGTGTCTATCTGGTGCGATGACCTACGAGCAGTATATCGAACAACTCGTCAATGCTGGCTTTGGTCAGGTGGAAATTCGGTCGCGTCGCCCATACCGGATGCTCAATCGCCAAACTTATGGTTTAACCGCACACTTACTTCTAGAAAGTCTGGATTCGGTGGCATTTAAAGTGCCCATTCCGGCAGATGGGGCTTGTATTTTTACAGGTAAAACGGGTATCTATACTGGAATGGAATCCTATTTTGACGATCGAGCAGGACATATTCTTCAACAGGGAGTACCTGCGGCTGTGTGTGATAAAACGGCGGCTAAATTAGCTGCTTTACATCCAGCGGAAATCACCATCACTGATTCAACGTGGCATTATGACGGTGGCGGCTGTTGCTAGGGGAAACAATGCCCGATCGAAAATTGATGACTCAAGTGAAAAAGTCCCGATGGCATTACCCTTTCAAACTATTACTGGTTGCTTGTTTATTGGCGATCGCCATTGCTGCTGCCAAATACTTTAATCTTCAGGAAATATTACGGACTTCCCTAGTTTGGGTTAACAGTCTCGGTGCTTTTAAGCCAATTGCCTTTATCGCGATCTACAACGTGGCAACCGTACTATTTATTCCAGGGATTGTCCTCACCATGAGTGGTGGGGTACTATTTGGAGTAGTCTGGGGTTCTGTCTATGTGGCGATCGCGGCAACGTTGGGGGCGATTTGGGCGTTTACAATCGGTCGATACTTGTGTCGGGAAATGTTTGTCCGGATGATTCAGGGGCATCCTAAGTTTGAGGCAATTGATAACGCAGTTGCCGAAGATGGATTTAAAATTGTCCTGTTGACTCGTCTTTCGCCTGTCTTGCCTTTTAATCTGCTAAATTACGCTTTTGGGCTAACTCAAGTTTCGCTCAAGGACTATATTTTGGGTTCGCTGGGGATAATTCCAGGCACTGTGATGTATGTTTACCTCGGTGATTTAATTGGAGATCTGGCGACGTTGGGTAAATCAGATCTGTCAACTAATTCAGAAACTCAAGCGGTGCAATGGGCGATTCGCGGCGTGGGTTTGATTGCGACAGTTACGATGACTATTTATTTAACTCGTGTGGCTCAAAAAGCTTTGAATCAGGTGACAGGTGACAGGTGACAGTTGACAGTTGATTTTGTTTATTTTCCCACCAAGACAAAACCTCGTGTTTTGCCAGAATCACTATCGATCGTTCTAATTGCCTGCCATAAATCTATCGCTTTTACCCATACTGGGGGATATTTGTATCGAGAAACATCTAAAATTAAGAAGCGATCGGTTTGTTGACTGTAAGCGGCGATCGGTGAAATGTGACCGCCACGTTCTTGTCCGATACTTTTGCGTAAATAATTAATAATTACGAAATTATCCCGCATTGATAAATTTTGAATGAGGAAAGAACGGAATTGATTTAAGTCCAGATCCGAACCATAATAAACTTGCACTTTTGCACCATGACTAGTTAATAATCCACCTAACTGTCCTAGTGTCATGCCGCGCCGCGAGACAATTTCGGGCGAAACAACCTGTTTAGTTTCTAATCGATTCTGACTAGGATCGCCTCCTCCAGCGAAAAAATTCTCCTGCGTAAATACCTTAAAAGGTTTGTATTGTGAAGATTCAGGTGCGGGTAGTCCCAACGCATTTAAGATCATGACACTACTCGCCACGCCACAGTAAGCTTGATTGCTTTGAGTAACAAATTGACTGCTTAATAAAAAATAATCTGCTCTAGCTTGACTATCCAGTAATATTTTTTCGCCTTCAATCGAATTCAAGGGAATTAATGCTGGTGATAATGGTAAAGTGTCGCCGAGGATTTTTGGACTAGTGATGGCTAGTGTCATCACTACGAAGAGTGAGGAAATCTTAAAATACATCGCAGTTTGGATTAGAATCTACTATCATAAACCTCTTTAATCCCCAGCACACCTCACTCCTGAAGGTTGGAAAATTGCCAGATGTGGAATGATGAAAAAATTAACGGGGCTTTAGCACTCGGCTAAAACCCCGTTAATATGGTAGTGAGCAAGGAGGGATTCGAACCCCCGACCTTCTGATCCGTAGTCAGAAGCTCTATCCACTGAGCTACTTGCCCCCAGTCCGTATATCAATATAGCATACCTATTCCCAATCGTGCAAAACTTTTCTGACAACGCCGAATTCAGCCAAGATCCTCAGCTTACCCATCTCAACGATCGCGGGGAAGCGCAAATGGTCGATATTGCTGACAAAGCTGTGACCAGGCGGACTGCCGTAGCTGGCGGACAAGTTCGTATGTCCTTGAGTACCCTAGACGCGATTCTAGCGGGTAACGCGCCTAAAGGTGATGCAATCGGTACGGCAAGAATTGCCGGCATCATGGCAGCCAAGCAAACCGCAAATCTGATTCCCTTGTGTCATCCCTTACCATTGAGTAAAGTTATGGTGGAATTAACACCCGATCGGCAGTTACCAGGTTTTCAAATTCAGTCTACCGTAACGATCGAAGCTAAAACTGGTGTAGAAATGGAAGCTTTAACAGCAGTAACAGTAGCAGCATTAACCCTTTATGATATGGCTAAGGCACTCGAAAAATCGATGCAGATCGACAATATTCGGCTGATTAGTAAAACTGGGGGTAAATCGGACTTTCAGCAAAGTTGAGCCATCTATTTTTTCCCTGTGACTAAAACCACTTTGGGTGTAAGTAGCAACTATGGGTGAGGTTGATTGCTGTTGCAGTGGTGTTCTGAATCTAACGACGCGATCGCCATGACCAAGATTATGAGATGCTGAGTTTAAACGATGACATTGGCTCGCAGGAGTGTTCTAGAAAATGCTGGCACATATATTAGCTGTCTTGGTGGGTACGGGTAGCGTTGGTTTGTACATCGCCGCCTTCTTCTTTCCCGAAATCCATCGCAAACATGATTTTATTTGGAGTGGAGTCGGCTTTTTTTATGCCCTCGCGCTGTGGATTTATGCCCGTCAGACTACTGGTGGTATTTTAGTCGGACAGATAGCCAGCGTTGCCCTAATTGGTTGGTTTGCATGGCAAACTCTAAAACTCCGTCGCCAACTAGTCCCCGCAAATCAACAAACTCCCATTCCCACTACAACTCAAATTCAACAGCAGTTAGGCTCAAAGCCGACAGGTGGAAAACCAGCTAAACCTGCCAAACCACCAACCAACTCTAAACCAGCTACCACAAATTTCCCCACGCCTAAGCCAACTACTTCGATCTCACCGGTAGCCCCTAATATTCAAGCTTCGGTAGTTCCTCCCGTCGTTGACACAGCCGCTCAGATCAAAGATCGAGCTACCATTCCTACTAAAGTAGGTGTGCCTAAAGCTCCACCAGTCCCACCAGCCCGGATTCAGGCTCCTGTCGCTGACCCAATTGTTGACATTGTCGCTCCCACCAACGTGGATGTGCCCATAGTGCGAGAACAGCAAACTCAGCCAACCACAGTTCCCCCAGTTCCGCATAAAAGTGATGAAGCTTGGATCGAGTTAGAAATTAAGCCCTCCCCCACTACTGCTATTAAACCGCTCGGGCAACCAGTAAAGCCACCCACAGCTCCACCAGAGCCGCCCCAACTACCCGCCATCACCGCTAAATCCGTATCGAGAAACTTGCCAACTGACACCATCCAAACCAACGAGCCGTTAGACAACGTGGAGCATCCAGAGGGAGAAGATGAACTACCCCGCATCTAGTCCTCAAACCAACTATTCCGCCAAGCTGATTCGGCTTCCGCAATCTTGTGTTCTTGTTGTTTTTGCCGATATTCACGCCGTAATATCTTGATTTTATTAGTTAATTGATTAATGTTTTTTCGCGATGTTAACACCGCGATGTTAGAAAATTCAATCTCTGTCAATCGCAAATAAAGACTACGAATTTGGACGATATTTGGTAAATCATCTTCATCTTCATCCTCATTTTCACTATTTAGTTGGTCATCTTTATTCGCAGATTGCTCGATTAATACACTCAATATATTGGGGATATTAGTTGTATTTACACCCCGTTCATCAGCTTGCGGATTGGCTTCTAAAATTGGCTTGGGAATGGATGGTGGCATTATTTGCCCTTGCTGAAGGAGCAGATTCACTTTATGAGAAATCTCCTTCAAACTTCGACCAATTTCTAATTCTAAATTCTTGTGCCAAGTTGATAATGATTCAGGCGTAGCAAACCAATCAATTGAGGTAGCCGCCATCGCTGTTAAGTCACCAGTTGGTTCATCATCATCAGCATCATGATGATGTGCGGCTGGTTCAATCCTAGTCACTAAATCGGCAACTACATTTTTAATCACCCGTTGCAATGTTTTGAGCAATTGAGATCGTTGATTGTAACTGAGTCGTAAGAAACTTTCAGTATAGGCACTAGTACATAGATAATAACAACCCTGAATCGACTGTTGCTTGAGTGTCGGCGCGAGTGTCTCAAAGTAGCTTTTGTAGGCGGCGGTTAGTTCTATCCCCATCTGACTACTTGCTTGGCAGAGTTTAGTTAAATCCTGTTCGATTTGTTCGATCGGTTTAGCCATAATAATGAGGTAAAATTTTTTTACTATTCAATAATCGATCGGCAACGCTATAACTACCATCTTCGATTCAAGCTAGGATATTTGTCCAGACTTAATCGAGTTTATCTACTGAAATGCTACCTCGATCGAACAGGATTATTACTTTATCACATCAAGCTGTAAAAAAAAGACAGGTCTAAATTTAGACCTGTCTGTATATAATACCCATCAAAAGCCTAGAGTTTACCCATTTGAGCGGCAACTTCATCGGCAAAGTTGGACTCTTTCTTCTCAATCCCTTCACCGAGGATGAAACGAGTGAAACGGCGCACCGTCACCTCTTCACCTAACTGTTTGGTGGTTTGACCGATCAACTCAGTTACTGTGATATTCTGATCCTTAATGTAGGGTTGATCTACCAAGGTCATTTCCTTGAGGCGTTTATCAATCCGACCCTGGACGATTTTTTCTTTGATATTATCGGGCTTGTTGGCGATATCGTCGCGTCCCATTTCGATCTCTTTTTCCTTAGTCGCAATTTCACTCGGAATTTCACTAACGTTGAGATATTCAACATTCGGACATGCCGCGATTTGCATGGCTAAGTTCCGCGCCAAAGCTTTAAAATCATCGTTATCGGCTACATTTGCCGAAGCACAACCGAGTTCTAGCAAGACACCAACTCTTCCACCTGTGTGGATGTAGCAATCGACAGCACCTTCGGTACCCGCAGCAACACTGTAGTTAGCCAAACGACGAACATTCAGATTTTCACCAATTTTAGCGATCGATTGGACGATCGCTTCGGATACTTTAATGTTACTATCGGCCGCGTAGGGTTGGGCTAAGAGTGCGTCAACGGTCTCAGCGGTAATTGCTTGGTGTGCCAAACTTTGCACTAAATCTTTGAAAGCATCGTTACGCGCTACAAAATCAGTTTGACAGTTAACTTCAATCAGCACGCCAGTTTTGCCGTCGGCTTGAATGAAATTATCTACCAAACCTTCTGCTGTAACTCGGTCGCTCTTTTTACCAGCCGCAACCATCCCTTTCTGACGCAACCATTCTGACGCTTTGGTCAAATCGCCTTCAGTTTCACCTAAAGCCTTTTTACAGTCCATCATCCCTGCACCCGTTTGGCGACGCAGTTCTTGAACCATCTTTGCAGTTATTTCAGCCATGTTCCTTTATCTGTGTTCGAGATGGTTAAGGGTTTGTGGGAAAAGGGGAAAGGGGAAAGGGGAAAGCGATTCGCGTATCTCCTTTCGGAGAGGCTTACGCCAACGTCGGGTTCCCCGACGGTTTAGCGAAAAGTGCGTTCTTGGGCTTTGCCCAAGTGAAGCATCTTTTCAAGACAGCGAATCAAGACAGGGGAAAGAGGAAAGGGGAAATTACTACAAGCGTTCATCTCTAATTCCCTCATCTCTAACTCATCACCCCCTCATCTCTAATCCCTAATCCCTAATCCCCTAATTTTAGCCTTCGCTGCCTTCTTCGCTAGCAGCCGCTTCAACAAATTCGCCTTCTTCGTCAAATTCGCCTTCATAATCGTCAACGAATTCTTCCTCGCCGTCGAGTTGACCGTGACGACCTTCGTAAATCGCATCGGCGAGTTTACCGAGGATCAGTTTGACGGAACGAATCGCGTCATCGTTGGCGGGGATAGCTACATCAACTAAGTCGGGGTCACAGTTGGTATCGAGTAACGATACGATCGGAATATTCAGCTTCTTGCATTCCAACATCGCGTTATATTCCCGTCGTTGATCGACGACAATGACGATATCGGGCACCTTCCGCATATTCTTGATTCCGCCCAGGTATTTCTGGAGCTTGGCCATTTCCCGACGTAGCACGGACGCTTCTTTCTTCGGTAACAAATCTAGCGCGCCGCTATTTTCGCGACGTTCGAGATCTTTCAACCGTTCGACCCGACTTTTGATCGTCGTCCAGTTAGTGAGCATACCCCCCAACCACCGTTGGTTGATGTAAGATGCACCACAGCGACTCGCTTCTTGAGCGATGATTCCGGCGGCTTGACGTTTGGTACCGACAAACAGAAAGCGTTTGCCTTGCTCTGCGGCTGTCCGCATATATACATAAGCTTCTTCCATCAACTGGGCAGTTTGCACCAAGTCAATGATGTGTACACCGTTCCGCGCAGTGAAGATGTATGGAGCCATTTTTGGGTTCCAACGTCTGGTTTGGTGTCCAAAGTGAACGCCAGACTCCATCATTTGCGCCAAAGATACTACTGGCATGAGACTTCTTACTCCTAATCGGGTTTATCCTCCATCCAGGCTGTATTTCTTGTGACAGAAACACCCGAATTCCTGAATGTGCGAATTTTTAGACAACCTTTTTAGAATAACAAATTTTGGGGAATAGTGAACAAGCACAACGTAAATGTTTCCGTCCATTCGACGACTGCGCCATAAGTATCGCCAGTATGTCCGCCTAACTTGCGATCGAAATAAGCTCCCATTAGTACCGCAACTCCACAACCTGCCAGAGATCTCAGCCCTAACACCAACCAATTTTGCGGTTGGAGATAAATCTGGCATCCAGTCACGCCGAGCATCACCACCAGCCCTAGTAATACATCTTGGGGTAGTTTCATGCCTTGACGGTGAAAGGCACCCTTGCCCTCGGCTTTGAGATAGGGGTATAAAGCGATCGAAAGGACTTGTCCCCAACGGCTCCAACCCGCTGCCAGCATCAATACCCAAATTCGATCATGAGTAATTGCACTCAATGCACAAGCTTTGAGTAAGATAATGATGACCGCCACCATCGCCCCAAATGC
>JANPJH010000135.1:0-1863 GCA_031425415.1 Chamaesiphon sp. VAR_61_metabat_425
TTATCTGGATCGATACCTTGCGATCGCACGTAAGCTATCAATCGCTCCGCGCGTTGACGTTCTTGCTCGATTTTCTCTACAGCCCAAGGTAAAATAGCTCCAGACTCATCCCACCAGCGTAACCAATAGCCAGATCGGCCCTCTTTATTGCCGTGCCATGTGCCCAAAAATAAATTCATTTCCGCGATCCAATGTCGTCCATCTGGATCGGGAAGTACTAGTTCGTAACGATTATTTTGGAGTTGATAAAATTCTAATAATCCACCCTCTGGCTCGAAAATAACATAGATTGGTACTTGAAGAATTTGCTCGTAAAAAAACCATTTGCCAGGGGGAAAGGTGCGCTTGACGGAATATTCGCTACCATCGACATCAGAGAGAAATTCCATCACGATCGTAGGCAGATCCCCTTCAGCATAAGGTGTATAGCTTCTTCGAGTGGATTCAACGGGTGTCACCGAGGCTACATACAACCAATCAGGAGCTTTCACCACAATTCGCTCGTCAATTGTCGCGCACAGCCCAAAGTTGGAGAGGATGAGCATCTGTGGCTGAATAAAACCACTGAGTTCCAAACTTTCGCGCAATGCCCCAGCTAAAAGAGGCTGTCCATCATTCTCCACAGGGTCATCCTCTAATTGAAAATTCTTGGGCAATGGCTTCCAAGTAACTATCGGTGCGTGATTAATTCGAGTTGGAACGAGTTGAGCAATCATGATTGTTGCCTAGTTAGTCTGAACTTTATTTTATCTTGATTCCCCAGCATAATCTGTACGTTTGCGATAGCGAAATGGCCCCATAATTGCGCCCCAAATTGCCGTGCCAGTTTCGGGATTAATGCCTTTATCGTAAGTTAAAAGTTCTGTAGCCGAGACAGCAAAGCCCAGGAATACTTGGAAAGTTTGTCCTTGACTGGTGAACGTGCAAGCTCGATCGGTTGCTGGGGTGGTGATAAACTGTTGCTGACCGTCAATTAGCTCCGATCGAATATCCAGCGTACATCCCGGCAAAAATTCCAGTGTGTCTTCTGTCAGGGATGCGAGTAATTCTGGTTTGCTCCCACCACCACGAACAGCCTCAGCATCTTGGAGCATGTAATACTCGATCTGAATCAGATCCGATCGAACTTGCCGCAGCCGAATAATGCGCGGACGATAGGGGTAATCGAGCTTGAGGATGTTGGCTTGCTCGGCATAGAGGGTGAGACTATCTTCAATAAATAAAGGCACTGGACGCTGCCACAGCCGCAAATTGACGTACCAGATGGGTTCAGCGATCGCCTGTGCCTGGTTCTCAAATTCTCCGGCGAGATAACTACCGAGGATTTTTAATGTGGGTGAAATCATGGTTTCCGAAACTCGATCAAGCTTTCCTTAATCGTAATATCATATCCATCATAGACATCATGCCCTAACAATCCGTAAGGAAGATCGTCTTGACCGACGGCAACTCGAACATCATTAACTTCACCTAAACCAAATTTAATTTTGTCGATCGTGCCAACATCAAATGTCGCCTTACCATTAGCTGTCTCAGCCTGAGACATTCCATCAACTTCGAGTTTAAGTCTTTTGGCAACCGATCGGGTAATTAGCGTGTGACTGGCTCCTGTATCCATTAACATCGAGACTTTCTGATTATCCATTGTGACTTCAATTACTGGTACGCCACCTAATTTTTTACGAATGGGGATAGAGAACACATCTCGCGGGGAGAGACCAGCCGCTTCAGTAGAAATCACTGGATTTTGGGAAGATTTACTGACAAAATTAATCGCTTTTTACTTAGCAGAAGCTAGTTGTTGTTCGTACTTGGGCAGCACTTTAGCCGCTAAAATATATTGAGCAGTAGTTGGCTCGATCG
>JANPJH010000136.1:0-35691 GCA_031425415.1 Chamaesiphon sp. VAR_61_metabat_425
GGTTGAAGTTTCGAGAGTAATAATTGATTGACTTCAGGGACAGACATATTTTCTGTTCCCTCTCGCGTGAGTAGGGTCGATCGATTGATCCAAGGTAACGTCAGGATCTGAATCTCACCACTGCGAGTACTAATTTGGTGAGTCGCGATCGTATCGCCAACGATGACTCCAGGCACACCTAGCGATCGATAAATTGAGAGACTGGCTCCACCTTGCCCCTGGGCATGTTGATCGTGATTGCCAACTAGTAAGACTGTGGGAATTTGAGCGGTAACGAGGCGTTGAAATTGTCCGGCAAAAGCTTGCTGAATATAGGGTGCAGGTGTGGCATCGGGAAAAGCATCACCACCAAACAAGACCAAATCAACAGGCTCAGCTAAGGCTCGATCGATCGCCCGTGCTAGGGCATTAACAAAATCTTGCAGCCGCGTATTCTGCCCAGTTTCTGGATCGATCCGCCCATGTGCAAAACCACTACCCATGTGAATATCAGATAAGTGCAGGATTTTCATCGGGTACCGGATGAGAGATTATCAGTAATTGTACACACTATAGATCTCTTGCCCATATCCTAACTATCAAACAATACCGTCGTCATGTAATTCTCCGCCCATTCCGTGCCGAAGGCTTTCTCTAACACCCGACGGGTTTTGTCATTTTGTTGCTGTTTATTAGAATAGTAATTTTGCGCCGTGAGAATTTCGGCGCGTTCGGTGCTGCTGACGGGGACAGCTTGAACAGCTTGTTGACAATGGATTGAGAGCATTCCCACCACTCGATCGAGAAACCATTGTTCCTCTTCTGGAGTAGTCGGACGGACGAAGAAGCAGAATTCGGAAAAGATGTCCGCCCAGGCAGGCAACTCGCGGGGTTGACTAAAGGGATGGGAGGGTAATTGCTGGAGCGATAGGCGATAATTGTCTTGTAATATCCGTTGGGCATTCATCGGCGACAAATCAGCGATCGCCGCACTGATTTGCCCCCTCCCACCGACTAAATCTGTGCCAAATATCGGCAGTGCGTACTCTGGATAGGGAAACATGACACAGTGGAGGATATCTAAGTTCTTTCCCACCTGGGCGAGTTCGAGGTGAAGTTTCCGAAATTGGGGTGTTTGATAGCACTTATTTTCGATGACTAGTTTTTCACCTTCCAATCGTCCCTCCACATAGCCTAGTTCAGCCGGAAGATCGTAGGGTGAAAGATCTAGGTACTGTGCCCAAGTAGTCTCGATCGCATTGGCGAGGCGTTGAATTAAAATGTGTTGGCGCGATCGCAGTGACTGGGTAGTGGTTTCCATCATGTTTTAAAAGCCGATCCAAATTATGACATGCTCAATATCCGGCGATAGAGAGGAGCAAGATTCTCCGGTAGAGAACCGCCAACGAGATTAGTGCTGTCCACCTAATCAGATATTGCCAGGATTATTAAATATTTGACTAGTTATTTATACTTACTTAAATAGTAACAGGCTAGGCTGTTTAGCGGATCGAAACTTCGTTTTAATTTAGAATTCTCTCGAAAATTGGCTACGATCGCCGAGCGGCTAATATCTTTGGCTGAACTTGGGTGGGCGATCTAAAGTCTTTGCATAAACATGATTTATCCAAACTATTTCAGATGTATAGAGAACAGGATTCCGACTCTGCTCAACTGAACTCCAAAAAAACAAAAACAGGTAAATTGTGAAAAACTTAACTAATATCACGGCAGGGATGATTGCCCTGGGTGCCTTACTCTGTGGCTTCAATGCTCCCGCTCAAGCTGGTGGCGACAGTATTGCTGCAAGTGTTTCAATTAATTTCAGCAAAGGGTGTAACTCGATCGATACCGCCTCATCAGCGATCGCGATCGGCAGACAGAATGCGTTTGCGATTACTACTGCTGGCGAATTTTCAACCAGTGGTAGTGCCGGAGCCAGTGCAGGAAGTATCTTAATGCAGGGTTTGAGTGCCAACGGTGCTAGCGTTCAGCTTATGGGTGCTGAGTCTCCACACAATCATAGCCAAGGATTAACTATCCTCGGTGCTAATTCGATCGAGGGTAATTCAGCCTTAACTATCAATCAGTAATTTTTAAATTGGAGATCTTACTTTACGCGCAGATTGACAGAGCAACGAGAAGGATCGCCGCTATCTCAAATTAAATGCAAAAAGAAAAAGAAGCCCTGCCATCATTGTGGTAGGGCTTCTCTATGTTTAGACCCGATCGATTGGCAACTTATCGGTCGATCCCTGCGTCCGATCGATCTAGGCGCGGCTTAACACTCCTAGCCAAAACTGCTCGAACGACAAATACCAGAGAAATGCCAGAGAATGGAGAAGTTTCCCGATCTAGCTGATGAGAGAGAGAATAATGAATATTCGATCCACCCGCAGGATCAGGATTGAATCTATTCAAAAATACTAAAGCTGATGCCGATTTTCGCCTACCGCCACCAGTTGAAATATTGGCAATTAGTATGTTTGTCATTTATCGGTGGCAATCTACTGTCGCTTGTTGGCGCAACCGCTGGATTAGCTCAACCTTTGCCTGGTGTGACAACACCGCCAATCGTCGAGCCAGAATCCTTTAGTCTAGATGATTACCTCGAACTGTTTGCCAGTCTAGATCCTGAGTTAAACTCAGCCCAACATGAATTAACTACCATCCAATCAGTAGCAGTAGCTGCGCCTTCAACCGCGCCGAAGATTGTACCGAGTAATCGCGTTCAGCCTAACACCACTAATTGGATCTTTAATGGCCGTCCTGTCAACCATCTCACAAGTGAGGAATTAACACTCGGTAACGAATCTGGCTCGAATCGTAACTCTGTCCAATCTGTCAATGGCATTATCGACTTAGCCGGAAAAACTACAGAACAGACCGATTCTAATGGTATTTACACCCTTGATTATCGGGGCACTTTCGGTCAGATCCAAACCCTGAGAAAGTCGCGCCAGGTAGTGACCGATGTGATTCAACCTAGTACAATGATTGGATTTCGGGAACGGCTGACCCTAACTGGAGACTGTACCTTACCTGGCACCCCGGCGACCAGTCAGTGCAGCTATTTACCGGGCTTAGTGACCGATCGCACGAGTATCGATGCCAACCAACAGCCGACGAGGATCGACCAACCATCTCAATTTGGCGATGTCGTCACCCCCGCATCCCTGGCAGCGATGAGACAGCCAGGATTTCAAGCTGGTGCCGATGGTCAAATCCTGGGCACAGATTTATATTTTCCTAATGCCGGGATTCAGGCGGGCAATGGACAATCGATGACAACGATCGTTAGCAGACGAGAAGACATCCAGCAAACTCCCGCCATCGCCCTCGGCCGAATTCACCAAACAGTTGTCGTCAACGATCGAGAAGCCGCGATCGGTAGGACAATTCGGGGCAATGCTTACGTTCAAGGCGATCGAAATCTTGCCATCGCGGTAGGACTCCAACTCGCGATCGAAGCCCTGCCAGAGGCGATTCCGATCCTCTCAGCGGCAACATCCAACCGCCGCCCCACCGTCAATCGAAATCTATTTAAAGCCCCCGATCTGGCACGGATTCCGGAGAATAGCTTTAGTCTGTATCACTATGGCATCGCCCGCGCTCCCCATGCCGCCGAGCGTGTTGCTAAACTTACTCAAATCCCCCCAGCTACTTATCAGGGGTGGTGGATTGGGCTATCGCCAGTGATTGCCCGAACGCAGGAAAATCGATCGACCATCCAATTGACCGGACCTCAACGGATCGTTAATGATATCGGACAAGAAGGTGGGATTGGGGATAACGTCAATATTCAATCGCGGGTAAATGGAATTTTATTTGACGCCAGACAGCTTCAAAATGTCTATCAGCAAGCTTATGTCACCGTTTACAACCAGGATGTGACTCTATTTACCAATAGCAAACTGACGGAAACGACGCATTATTATCCCCACTTTAGTTACACCGGAAATATTACCAATAGTGACGCGATCTTTCGTTATTACACTGGCGCAGTAGTTCAGACGGAAGCCGGTGTGAAGATCGATAGAGTCAATGCCTATGCAGGGTTAGACTATAGCCAAATTACCGATCGCGGTCTGACTTATGGATTAGGCGGGATGATTTATACTAGTCCCGACCCGGAATATCACAGTTATGCGATCGGTAGCATCAGTCAAAAATTTGCCCTTAGTCCCAAAAATTTCCTCACCCTCTCCGGTAATGTCAACTATGTCGCCGACGGTCAATTAACCATCGATCGCACCCTCTTTCAATCAGCAAATAGTAGCATCAACCTTGGCGCAACAGCCAACTTTGATCGAATTTCCCTCGGCATTTCCCAAGCCTTTGCCACTGGCTTACCCAACTCTACCCAAAACACCCTAGCCACTAGCCTCGCGATTCGCTTGACCGATAATTTTACTATCTCCGGCTATTGGACTCCTATAAATACTAATCCCATCCGTTCCCCCTATGGCATTAGTGCCAATTTACGCTTTAGTAAAGATCCAAACAGTCCCTCGATCAGTCTAGCTTGGAGCCACAATACCACTGAATTTGGTCGCGATCCACTCGATCGCTCGATCGAACAACACGATCGATTATTTACCGTGATGCTGCGATTGAAATAGGAGTTGGGAGTTGGGAGTTAGGAGTTAGGAGTTGCTGTACCACCGGATGAGAGCTGGGAGCTGAATTTGCTTTGCCCAATACTAATTTTATTAGCCCCCGATTAATCTATCCTGGGACAACTACAAGATATCCAACTCGATCCCCACAGTTTGAACCTTTGGAGGGGGTTTGGGGGAGCGATGCGCGTTCGTTGGGTTTCCCGACGGTTTAGCGCATCAAGACAGGCGTTTGAGCCTCTTCCAACGGGGGGGTCTGGGGTGACATCCCCCCAGATCCGGGTTCTACCCCACCAGAAATCCCCGCAGCACACCCCATTCCATAATTGTCATGATTCCTTGACAATAAAACAGCCTAAAACAGCGTAAACCCGTCAAACCCAATAAATCAGCAGCGATCCCCCCTTGACCGATCGAGGTAAAAATTTGTTAAATAGTGTTTATACCCAGTTGATTTAAATATCCATCAGATATCAGTCTGCTCATGTACTAATAAAATAGCAATTTAGTCACACATTATTGAGGTTATCCCCTCGAATTCCAGATCTAAAAAATTAATAAACAGCTTACATTTAGCTGTCTCAAACTAGCAGATAGATCAGCTCAAGCAAATTTTATTCTTGTGACAACCAAAGTGTAGATGCAAACCCCAACGGAATTTGCCATCTCCACCTTATTCAGAGGTCAGATCGTGACGACAGAGAACACATTAGAAGAAATGACACTCAGACAGCTACGCCGTGTAGCTAGTGCCTGTGGAGTCTCCCGCTATAGTCGAATGCGGAAATCTCAACTTTTAGAAGAAATTCAAAAAGTCCAGAGTAGCCAATCTACGCAAACTTTATCTACAAAATTGGAGGCACAACTAGCAGTGGAAGCAGGAAAATTTGAACTCGGACTAGCAGTAGATCTTACCCCCGAAGAATTAGCAGATGTCGATGAAGGATTGGGAGATCTCCCTGGTGGTTATGGGCAGAGTCGGATTGTCTTGTTACCTCGCGATCCTCAATGGGCTTATGCTTACTGGGATATTCCGATCGAACACAAAAATGAGTTGCGCGCTCATGGCGGACAGCAACTAGCACTGCGGATTTATGATGTCACCGACATCAATTTAGAGCACCAAAGTCCCCATAGCATTCAAGAATATCCGATCGATGAAATGGCGCGTGAATGGTACCTACCGATTCCCGTCAGCGATCGCACTTACGTCATCGACATCGGTTATCGTTGTGGCGATGGTCGCTGGCTAGTCTTAGCTCGATCGGCATCTGTTAGCATTCCACCTGTTTATCCTTCCGATTGGATCGAAGATATATTCATCACCGTACCTTGGGAAGAAGAGTTAGTCGGCAAAACCTTCGTCGAACTCATCCCCCCTAGCCAAAAAATTATGGAAGGTGCTAGTGAGCAGTCTGATGTAGACAATAACGCTGAGCGCAATGCCATCTACGAACGGATCTTTGGCATGGCCGAATCGACCGAATCCATGCGTGTTGCTGGTTCCCTGTATGGTTCGATGCAGCAGTCGCCGATGGAATCCCTCAGTTCCTTTGTTTTCCCCTCTGGGGTTGGCATGTGGGCACTACCGACTGCTTCTGGGGTAAATATGTCCGGTGTCGGCATGTCTGGTATTGGACTAGATACAGGCGAACGTCAGCGTCAATTCTGGCTGATTGCAGATGCTGAATTAATCGTTTACGGTGCCACCGAACCCGACGCGACAGTTTCGATCGGCGGACGACAAATCAAGCTCAATCCCGATGGCACATTCCGGTTCCAGATGTCCTTCCAGGATGGCAATATCGACTATCCAATCGTCGCTGTAGCCAAAGATGGCGAACAACAACGTTCGGTTCACATGACCTTCGACAGAGCCACTCCGTCGCGGAATACCAACACCAAGGAAGAAGCGGTGCCTGAAAAATGGTTCTAATTGCCCCTAGTGGGTATCCCACCTAAATAAACCCGATCGATCTCTACGATCGATCGGGTTTATTTTCTAGACAATCTACTGAAATCGATCGAGATTAGTGAAGTAATCAGAAATTAATAGTAGATTTAAGTAGGAGATTCTTAACCCGTGGCGTTTGGAGAAAAGACAGATGTTGAATAGTCAGATCGCTCAAAAATTATTGCCCTGCTTAGTGCTAACTGGCTGCTTAGTTGCCGTCATACCTGTTGCCGTTAGAGCCGACAGTTTACCAGGATTTACCCTGTTTAGTGGAATCGATCGAGCGGATCAACTTGCCTTTCGCCTAGATTCCGGCAATCGGAGCGCAACCGATCGTTATAGTCTGCGGATTCCTGGTTCAAAAATTAATCGTTTAGGTGCTGCCCAAATCCAAATCACTTATCCTGATTACTATAAAGGGACATTTGATGACAAGAGCATCGAAGTGAACGTTGGCAATAAATCAGTTCCCGTTTCAGATGTGAAATGGGATCGAGAGCGGCAAACTCTGTCGATCGATCTCGCCGAACAGTTGAAAACTAAGGATGACATTGAAGTAGTTCTCAATAATGTCAAAAATCCGGATGGGGCTGGCATGTATTACTTTAATTGTCAGGTTAAAAGTAGCGTTGAGTTTCCGATCGCTCGGTATGTAGGCACCTGGATTTTGAGTATTGATTAACCCAAGTTGCTACCCATAACCGCCGGGTTTTTAAACCCCGGCTCTTCGTCAAACGCCGGCTGGCGCGTATTAAAAAACTTGTCGGGGCGGCCGGACTTTGCAACATCAGCCTCGACTTCAGTCGTAGGCAAGAAATAGGTAGCAACTTGGGTTATTGATTAGATTGGGCTGACAGTAGCTCTTTTTAGACGATCGATAAACATTAATAAATATTTCAATGACATAGATTGATTCAGTCTGTGTCATTTTTTTGGCTGAGATTAGCAGTCCCAATCTTCTATACCTGGTATAGAGTGGGGAAAAATCAATTTAGGAGTGAGGGATCTCGCCGAAAAGGTGGGAATGATATGATTAATCGCCATTGACGTGGCTTACTATGTAATTTCCATCCTTACGCTAAATCTGTTGCCGATGGAGCATCGTTAGTCAAATCTAATTTTTTGATATCTAAATTTTGTTGAGTACACTTGAGAACATTCTATGCCAAGCACATCTTTAGACAGATCGGCACAATATGATGAACCAGCACTAGAGTTAGATATTAATGATCTAGACACAGATGAGGAAAGTCTCCGAACGGCTTTACCCGAATTATTTGAACCCGATCTCGATAGTACTGTGGTTCCTGGTGCTGCCAAAAATATTTACTACAGTAAGGATTTAGTTCGCTTATATCTGCAAGAAATTGGCAAAGTCCGGTTGTTACGCCGAGATGAAGAGATTTCTGAAGCGAAAGTAGTGCAGCGGTATGTGCAATTACTCGAATTGCGCGCTGATGCGGCTCAACAAGCTCAAGCTGGCGCAAATAACGACACCACAATCGCTCAATATCTCAATGCGATCGAAATTCACGACAGGTTAACAGCTCAATTAGGGCATCGTCCATCCCTATCCCGCTGGGCTAACACCGTGGGGATTTCCCTGGGGGAACTCAAGCCGCTCCTGGCGACAGGGAAGCAACGGTGGGCAGAATTAGCTGGGGTCACAGTTGCCGAACTCGATGCCATCCAGTTAGCAGGTACCCGCGCCAAAGAGCACATGATCGAGGCAAATCTGCGCCTAGTGGTGTCCGTTGCCAAGAAGTATCAAAACCGTGGCTTGGAACTGTTAGACCTGATTCAAGAAGGCACAATGGGCTTAGAACGATCGGTAGATAAGTTCGATCCCACTAAGGGTTATCGATTTAGTACTTATGCTTATTGGTGGATTCGGCAGGGAATCACCCGCGCCATTGCCACCCAGAGCCGAAATATTCGCCTCCCCGTCCATATCACCGAGAAACTCAATAAAATTAAAAAAGTCCAACGTCAACTGACCCAAGAAACCGGACGACAACCGAAAATGGAAGATGTCGCCAAGGCATTAGACATGACAGTGGGGCAATTGCAAGAAGTACTGATGCGCGTTCCTCGATCGGTATCGTTGGACGTAAAGGTTGGTAAAGATCGAGACACCGAATTAGGCGATCTCCTCGAAGCCGAAGAAGTCACGCCCGAACAACTGATGATGCGAGAGTCCCTCCAGGGCGAACTCGTTCAATTACTCGCTGATTTGACCGATCGAGAGCGCGAAGTAATCTGTCTGCGGTTTGGGTTAGGCTACAATCAAGCTCATTCCCTAGCTGATATCGGTCGAGTCTTAGAGCTATCCCGCGAACGTGTCCGCCAAATTGAGTCTAAAGCCCTTCAAAAGCTCCGCCAACCCAAACGCCGCAATCGGGTACGAGATTATCTGGAATCGATGGGTTAGGGCGTACTGGCGACAAGAAGGGGCAATTGATCGATTGCCCCTTTTCGTGAGATTATTATTCCCCTACTGCGACCAGCTCACCGACTAGTTCCGAGAGTTGGTGTTCGCTGACACGATAGATTTCACCGCAGAATTCACAAGTAGCCTCCGCGCCTTTATCTGTGACAATCATGTCCTCAAGTTCCGCAGTGCCTAACAGCTTCAGTGCCCCCAGCATCCGTTGTTCGGAACAAGGACAGTCAAATTTTAATTCTTTCTCGTCCGGAAAAATCTTTAATTCTAGATCGCCCAGTAGCTCCTCTAAAATCTCTGGCAGACTTTTACCCGATTGTAATAGGGGAGTAAATCCTTGCAAACCACTCACCCGACTTTCTAATAGCGTCACTAACGACTCATCTCGTGCGGCTTTGGGCAAGACTTGAATTAACAGTCCCCCCGCCACTTGAACACCTTGACTATTGAGCGATACCCCCAATACTAAGGCTGATGGTGTTTGTTCCGAACTAAATAAGTAATTTGCCACATCATCACCCACTTCGCCAGAAACTAACTCCACCGTACTAGAATAGGGGCGACCATAGCCAACATCCCGAAAGACATAGACAAAGCCCCGATCGCCGATCGCCCCACCGACATCCAGTTTACCAGTACCAGTCAGTGGCACTTCCACTTGCGGATTCGTGACATAGCCGCGCACAGTCCCATTGACACCCGCATCAACCATCAGTCCACCCATCGGCCCATCACCTTTAATCCGGAGATTAACCCGTGAAAACTTAGTTTTCATGCCAGATGCTAATAACAATCCAGCCGTCATCGCCCGCCCCAAGGCATCAGTGGAGACAGCCGAGAGCCGATGCCGAACTCTAGCTTCTTCCGTGAGGCTGGTGGTGATCGCCCCTACTGCTTTAATCCCCCCACCTGCTGCCGTTGCTCGAATCAGTCGATCGCTCATAGCTTATCCTACATATTCCTTCATATATTCTAGAGTCAAGGATTCGATCGTGCAAAAGTGGGGAGTTGGGAGTTAGGAGTTAGGAGTTAGGAGTTGCTATACCACCGTATGGGAGTTGGGGAGATATTTCCTTTCCCCTTTCCCCTTTCCCCTTTCCCCTAAAGCCTAAAGCCTAAACCCTATTCCCTCCCCGACCGCAACAGGTTAAGATGTGCAAAGGTGTGCAAACCTCTGTCCCTTATCCCCAGCCTCAGACAATGACCGATCGCAGCATCGAGCTAACAGTTGAAGATTCTCCGGTACCAAGCATTGATTGGTCAGCAGGGATGGGATATCGACAACTGAAATCAGCGATAGTGGTCGGTGGGTTATCGATCGGGGTAATTGCCTTACACTTAGTTGCCTGGGGGTATCTTTTAGTTTGGGGGATTACTGGCATCTTTTGCTGGCGGGCACTGAGATTAGTCACGACAGCAGTAGCTCCGCCGCCAGTATTTATCCCGCCACAGACTTATCCCTTTATTTCCCTCGCTGTATCGGCCAAAAACGAGGCGGCAGTAATTGCTAATCTGATTGATAATCTCTGTCGTTTAGAGTATCCTGCCGATCGGTATGAAGTATGGGCGATCGATGATAATAGTACCGATCGCACCGCCGAAATTCTGGATCGTCTGGCCCTGCAATATTCGCAACTGCATGTACTCCACCGGGATGGAGCCGCCACCGGCGGTAAATCGGGTGCTCTCAATCAAGTGCTGACCCTGATGCAGGGAGATATTATTGGGGTCTTTGATGCTGATGCTCAAGTCAGCCCTAATTTACTCAGTAACGTTTTAGCCTACTTCCAAACCGAAACCGTCGGGGCAATCCAACTCCGCAAAGCGATCGCCAATAGCAGTACAAACTTTCTCACACGCGGACAGCGGGCAGAAATGTGTCTAGATGCCTATCTTCAGCAACAACGTACTGCTATGGGGGGCATTGGCGAACTACGCGGCAACGGTCAATTTGTCCGCCGTACAGCTTTAGCTAGTTGTGATGGCTGGAATGAGGAAACCATCACAGACGATCTAGATCTGACGATTCGGCTCCATTTGACGGGGTGGCAAATCGAACTCATGCCCTATCCGCCCGTCCAAGAAGAAGGTGTTACCAACCTCAAAGCCTTGTGGAATCAACGAAATCGCTGGGCCGAAGGAGGATTTCAACGCTACATCGACTACTGGGACGCGATCGCTAGCAATCGGATGGGGACAAAGAAAACGCTCGATCTGATTTCATTTGTGTTGATTCAATATTTGCTCCCACCAGCCGGAATTCCCGATTTCCTGATGGCCTTTTGGCTTCGGCATCCGCCGCTGCTGTTACCGATGACCGCTTCTTTGGGTGTTGCTCTGCCCTTGTGGGCAACTTGGGTTGGGTTGCGACGCAGCTATCAGCAAGCAGGGCAACAGGTTAAAATCCCAACACTCCTGGGTCAAACGGTAATCGGTTCGTTGTTTATCCTGCATTGGTTAGTCGTGATGCCTTTTGCGATCGCCCGGATGGCAGTCCGCCCCAAACAGTTAAAGTGGGTGAAGACTCCTAGAGTCGGAGACAGTCAAGTTAAGGGCTAATTACTAATTCACTCTCATCCGTGGGCATACTGAACATATAGTATAGATTTCTACCTATCATCATCGCCTGCGAATCGAAGAGTATGGCAAAATGAATGTGTAGGTTTAGTATCTACATTTGCTGCTCATCTGATGGCTTACTCATGCAGGATTCCAGCCAACTTAATTATTTCGGACAACGCATTCTTGAGATTATCCAACCTTTAACGGCGGGAACCGATCGACAAGACGTGCTCACACAGTTAGCTAAATCCGTAGCTGACAACTTTGCCGCCGACGGCTGTTGGTTGTTACACTACCCATCGCCAGGTGTCTTTCGCGTTGCGGCTAGTGCTTGTATGCACTATCGTACCCACGGCATCGAAACCAAACTAACCAGTTACACTCCCCCCGCAGCACCTTCACCGACAATCTGGCAGATGCCGTTGCTGCCAGATTATCAGGTGACGATCGTGGAGACTCGTTATCAACAGCAGACAAATGGCTGCTTGATGGTAGCGACGAAGGGGGTGCAATGGTATCCAGAAACGAAAATGGTGTTTCAGATTGTGGCTGACTATGTTGCTACAGCCTTAATGCAAGCAGAACTGGGGCTGCAAGCCCAAATCGCTCAGGTTTATCCTGCGCTCCACTACCATCTGACTCAAGCAATTGTTGAAAATCAGGACATTGATCGCCTGTTTGAGATTGCGGTATCGGATATTGTGACCGCCTTGCAGCTCAAGCGCGGGTTGGTGCTCACCCTCAAGTCTGGCGATCGTCAGGCAGCGAGTACCAACGGCTTAGCGGCAGCGACTAGTTCCGATCTCGTCCCGGCGAAGAGCGAGCGTCAAGTTCAGATTGTGACAACGATCGATGTTCGCGGCGAAAATCTTCAGCTACCTCCACCCTTATTTCCGCTTGAAAGCTCTTACTTTTGTCAGCAAGCTCTAGCTGTGGCACCTCAGTCGAAAACTTTCGATATCAGCGATCGCGGCACACAGACCGATCGACTGATCTTTCAGGATGATGTATTGCCGAGTATGGCAATGATTCCCTTGATGGGTTCGGCGATTCCTGGGCGCGATCCGGCTGCTGCATTATGGGGGTGGTTGGTGCTGCAACACGATCGCTCGCGGCGGTGGCATCCAGTTGAGTTGAAATTGTTAGAGTGCCAAATCTATCAAATCGCCCTGGCGCGCATCCACAAGCAAGCGATTAAGCAGGTGCGGAACGCTGTTGCTAATCGGACATCTCAAGTGCAGACTAGTCTGCAACTTCAGGCGAAATTGCACGATGCTGGTCGCAAACGGATGGATAAATTGCGCCAGGCGAATGAACTCAAGGATGAGTTTATTAGTACAGTAAGTCACGAGCTACGGACACCCCTGACGAGTATGTCCTTGGCGATCGAAATGTTGCGCCGCCCCGATCTCGATCCTGAGCGTCGCCAGCAATATCTGGATATCCTCGACGAGCAGTGTCAGCGAGAAATCAAGCTAGTTAACGATCTACTCAAACTGCAACAGTTAGACTCGCACCAACTAGAATTGCACCCCCAACCGATCGTCCTGAATCAATTTATCTCCGAACAGGCAACGATTGTCGCCGATCGCTGGCTAGAGAGTAAATGGTTGGAACTAGCACTCCATCTGCCCCCAGTGTCCCCTCAGCTTGAAACTGATGTGGATAGCTTGAGACATATATTGGAAGAGTTGCTGGTGAATGCGGGCAAATTCGCGTTGCCGAATACGATGGTGGAAGTTTGGGTATCACCCGATCGAGAACAGGTGACTTTCCAGATTGCCAATCTGAGTAAACCGATTCCGAGTGAAGATCTGCCCTATTTATTTGACAGATTTCGCCGAGGTGACGGGACAACTCGACAAGCGATCGCTGGTACCGGACTTGGGTTATCCTTAGTCAAATCATTGGTCGAACATTTACATGGCACGATTGAGGTGACTAGTCAGCCAGTCGAAGCAGCGATTGCTGGCGCAGACGGCAAGCCGTTCGCCAAAACATGTTTTACGGTGATCGTTCCAACAGTTCTAGATCGGCAGATTGATTGAATAAGTTCGAGATTTCTGGCGATCCGGGCATCGAGCATGGTTCTGGAATATCGGTAGTTCTTAGTACAGGAGTCAACAGTTTGTCATGTGGAGATTAGAATCGCGACGGCAACTACCAACTGGCGAATTACCCCGATTAGCCGTCGCGCCGATTTCCCCAATCCAGCAGTTTCGCTGGCAACGCGGCAAATATTCACATCGAGCCAGACAGTTGGATGTGTTCACGGCGGCCCTCAGATGGGGGCTAGCTTTAATTCAAGATTTCTTGTTACCCACCAAGAATGAACGCCATCACCGTCGCCGCGCCCAACAATTAGTCAACACGCTGATTGGGTTAGGGCCAACTTTTATTAAAATCGGTCAGTCTTTATCGACACGGGTTGATTTTCTCCCACCGATTTATATCGAAGCATTAAGCCAATTACAAGATCGGGTGCCGGCGTTTAGTGTCGCCGAAGCGATCGCGATTATTGAAACCGAACTTGGGGCTGCAGTCCCCGCTTTGTTTGCCGAGTTCGAGCCAATTCCCTTGGCGGCAGCTAGTTTGGGACAGGTGCATCGAGCCAAATTACGGACGGGTGAAGCAGTAGTGCTAAAAGTCCAACGTCCAGGTTTACAACGGTTATTCGAGCTAGATTTTCAAGTCATTGCCAAATTATTGTGGTGGTGCGACAGATTATTGCCACACCACCGAGTCGAAGAACTCAGAGCCATTTATCAAGAATTTTTTACGCTCCTATTTCAGGAAATTGACTATACCAAAGAAGGACAGAATGCCGATCGATTTCGAGCTAATTTTAAAGCAAATAAACTAGTCATCGCCCCCCAAATTTACTGGCGATATACGACTAGTAAAGTATTGACAATGAGCTATTTACCAGGCATTAAGATTGACGATCGCGTCACCCTAGAAGCCTGTGGATTTAACCCCAAACAAATTAATCAAATTGGGATCTGCTGCTATCTCAAACAACTACTAGTAGATGGTTTTTTTCAAGCCGATCCGCATCCTGGCAATATGGCAATTATGGCTGATGGTAAGTTAGTTGTCTATGATTTTGGAATGATGGCCGAACTAAAATCGATCGATAAGGGACAGATGATCGATACTTTTTGGGCGGTGATGAAAAAAGATAGCACTGCCGTGACTGATGGATTAGTCGGTATGGGTTTAGTGATTCGTGTCGAGGATATGCGACCGATCGAGCGCGTAATTGAATTCCTGCTCGAACGCTTTACCGAGCGTCCGGTAGATGTGCGAGAATTCAATCAAATTAAACATGAATTGGGCGCACTATTTATTCAACAACCCTTTCGGCTTTCTCCCGAAATTACGTTTATTTTAAAAGCTTTATCTACCCTCGATGGCATCGCCAGAACACTCGATCCAGAATATAACTTAGTCGCCGCCGCTCAACCATTTATCAGAAGTGTGGCGATCGCCGAGCGCGGTAATATTATTAGTAGTCTGGGCAAACAGGCTAGTAGTTATCTTAAATTTAAACTGAATCGACCTAGCACCGCCGAATTACTGATTAGACGCATCGAACAACGACTAGAACGTGGCGAACTAGAACTCTCCACTCGATCTCAAACTACCGATCGATTAATCCACCGCGTTTATTTAGCAATTCATAATCTGATCTATCTTTGCCTGACTGGTTTTAGTACGATCGCCGCAATTTTACTACTGACTACTCACCCACTCTGGTCATTACCGTTGTGGGGAATCGCCAGTGTGGGCTTGGTAATTTGGCTGCGATCGTTCATCAATCTCACAATTCAAAATCGGCTGCTCAAATAATATTACTGTGAAGTTATGCTGCTGTTAATGCAATGACGATCGGATTAACCCATATACATATTTACAAATGGGGTGTGACTTGAAGGTAAAGTTGGCCACATTATATACTTAAAGCTGGCCACATCAAAACCTGAAGCACCTATCGTATCGTTAGGTCAGAATGTAAGCGAGTTTGAGTATTGGAATGTAAAAGTGGCCAATCGCAAGAAAATGGAAGCAAGAAATGGACAATCGTAATAAAGTCCTCAAAGTCTGTCTAGCTTTAGCTTCTGTTCAAAATATCAGACTTGCCTAATAAGTTGCTACAAGCAATCTCTTAAATACAAGGTGTTAAATTTATTTAACTTGTATTAAATGGTACTTTTATACTTCGAGCAAATTTGGTAAACTTGAACTAATCTATCTGTCAGTGCCAGTCTATGATGACTCCACAAGAGTTCGATCGATGGTGCGATCGACTCAATTTACCAGATCGCGCTCGGAAATTGATTACCCAAATTAGGGAATCACAGCCAGTGCGTACCGTACAAGGCAATCGAGGCAATCTTCGTGGTAATTATAGTAGTAGCAAAATGGGTCGGACAATCCAGTTTGAATCCCATCGGGGTGAACTGGCACATATTATTGATGGATTAGAACACAATTCTGACGTACTTGAATACTACGATCAGCCTTCAACGATTGAGTTAAATTATCTGAGCAAGAGTGGTAAAAAAGTCCGCAGTCAACACACTCCAGATTTTTTCACTCTCTCTAAGAATTGGGTTGGCTGGGAGGAATTCAAGTTTGAAGAATCTCTGATTCGAGAATCTGAAGATAAGCCCAATCGATATACCAGAGATGCCGAAGGAAATTGGCGTTGTCCACCAGGTGAAGAATATGCCAAAAGTTATGAGTTGAATTATCGGTTTGTTTCATCTACACAACTGAACCCGATTCGAGTAAGAAATTGGAATTGGTTAGAAGACTACTTCAAACAACCGTTCCCTTCATTCGAGCAACAATCCGATCTCGAAATAATTTCTTTAGTGCGCTCTCAGCCAGGAATAACTTTCACAGAATTACTCCAAAATATTCAGATGAGTAATCCCGATCGGGTACGTGCATCCATAGTAGATTGTGTTAATCTGGCAATCGCCGCAGAGAAGATTTTCATTAATTTCAATACAGAACCGCTATCAGAACCAGATCGAGTAAGGATTTTCCCCAATCAGGAATTAGCTACAGCATACGAAGAAAAGTCTCTAGCTTTATCGGTTGTAAGCTCGACGGGTGGTAGCGATCGTCTTTCAATAGAGGTAGGTGCTGCTTTATCTTGGGATGGTCAACATTGGGAGATTACTAATTATAGTCCAGAGAATATTTATCTCAAAAATACTGATGGTAAAATTATTAACCTACCGAATGAGGAATTTTACAGCCTTTTTCTTCAAGGTCATATTTCAGGTTTAGATTATCGATCGGAATCACCCTTAGCAACTGAAATGCAAATGCTGCTCAGTCGCGCTAGAGATCGAGATGCTCAGACAGCGAACAAGAGATATGATGCGATTAAACCTTATTTATCCGATGATGCACCGCCAATAACGAAAGTTAGTCGATCGATCCGACGGTGGCGAGATGACTATTTAAGCGCAGAACAGCTATACGGGAAAGGAAATGGTTATCTTGGGCTGTTACCTAAGCATTTGAATAAGGGACACCTTCCAAAGCTTAACCCTCTGCTAGTTGAATTTATGGAAGCATTCATCACCACTAGCTATTACAATGCAAAAAATCGTCGAGTCACGGCTGTCTACCGAGAGTTCAAACTAGCTTGTCAAAGTCACGATCCTCCGTTCGTCGCACCTTCGGAAAAGACTTTTCGCCTGCACATTGACAAGTTAGCTAGTTATGGAGCGATCTCTGCGCGTGAAGGCAGCCGAGTCGCCAAGAAAATGAAACCATTCTATGGTTCTGGTGAAATGCCGAGAAATGGTGAAAGACCCTGGGAAAATGTTCATATCGACCATACACCTTTGGACATCGAGTTGGTAAGTTCTCTAATTTCGATGGATACGTGTAATACCAGTTCGGCGATCGCTGGAGATATTTTATTAGGACGTGCCTGGGCCACTTTTATGATTGATGGCTACAGTCGGCGAATTTTAGCGATATACCTGTCTTTTGAAGAGCCAAGCTATCGTAGTTGTATGATGGTTCTCCGAGCCTGTGTACAAAGATTTAAACGACTGCCTGAAAATATTATCACGGACAACGGTAGTGAATTTGAAAGTATTTATTTTAAGCAATTAATCGCTCGTTATGGACGCAATCATAAATATAGACCGCCAGGAGAACCGCGCTATGGCAGTCCGGTAGAGCGAGTATTTGGAACTACGAACACCGAATTCATTCACGAATTGCAGGGTAACACTCAAATCTACCAAAAATCTCGTCAAATTACTAAACAAGTCAATCCGAAAAATCAGGCAATTTGGACACTCCACGATCTCTATCAAAGCTTAGAAACATGGGCATATGAGATTTACGATCGCCGTCCCCACGCCAGTCTAACTCAAAGTCCAAAAGAAGCCTTCGATTTAGGTGTTGCGATCGGTGGACTGCGAGAACTGGTGAGAATTGACTACGATCGGACATTTAAACTCATGACACTTCCTGCACCTACTAGTGGTAATAGTAGAAAAGTGCAACGAGGCAGTGGTGTCAAAATCAATCTTATTTATTACTGGTGTGATGCTTTTTGCGATCCAGAAATTGAAGGTCAAAACATTAATGTTAAAATAGATCCTTTTGATGCCAGTATCGCCTATGCATATGTAAAAGACACTTGGCATCAATGTATTTCTAATTACTATTCGTTTCTTAAAGATAGACCTGAGAAGGAAATGAAGATCATCAGTGCGGATCTCCGTCAACGAAAACTCGGTCATGGGAAAAGAGTTGAAATTAGTGAGACCGAATTAGTAAATCATCTCAAGTCTGCTGAAATATATGAAGGTGAATTACTTAAACAGCGATTAAAAGCAATGGATAATCGGACAGTGTTAGAGATAAAGTCTGGTGGTTCGATCGAAAACAGAATAATCAGTCCTGTCGTTGATACTGCTCAAGAAAATGTCGTTGAAGTTGTACCTAGAACTATAGCAATTGACGAACGGCAACAGAAGAAAATCAATTTAATTACAGTTGAGGATGAGGACGAAGATGACTTTGAAGACTATGGAAAATTCTGATAGTGAATTGCAGGGCTTCCCAAGAGAACTTTTAGATCGACCAGTTCAGGAAAGGATGGATCATTTTATCAAACATACAATGGCACATCCCCATTTAAACAAAGCCTACCAAAATATTCTTGATGCTGTTTATAAAGCCCCTGGTACTTCACTGATATTTGTAGTTGGCCCGACTGGAGTCGGAAAAAGCACATTACTATATCGCATGGAGCAAAAAGTAATCGAGCGGAACCTAGCAGATCTGGAAATAGATCGAGGTAAGATTCCAATTTTTGGCGTTGAATCTAAATCCCCAGAACTCAGTCAGTTCGAGTGGAAGGATTTCTATATACGGTTGCTTGAGGCAATTAATGAACCATTAATTGACAAGAAGATCGCTTATCATGATAAGGCAGTAAACAAAAGTAATTCTAAATCTCAGTGGCGATTGGCCGTGGAATCAGCACTAAAAAATCGTCGTCCAGATGCTTTCTACATTGATGAGGCTCATCACTTAGCGCAATTATCTAGTGGTCAGAAACTTAAAGATCAGCCAGAGGTATTAAAATCATTAGCAAATTTGGGTAAGGTAAAAATTATCCCTACTGGTACCTACGATCTACTGCAACTAACCGATTTGGGCGATCAATTATGTCGTCGGACTAAAATTGTTCATTTCCCGCGCTATCGGGCTAGTGTTGAAGATGAGCGTGAGCAGTTTAAAAGTATTGTCAAAGCTCTGGAAATTGAACTACCTCTTCAACAACAGCCCGACCTGATCGGATCGTGGGAATTTCTCTACGAAAGGAGTCTCGGCTGCGTGGGAATTTTAAAAGATTGGCTCTCCGAAACTCTCTATGATGTTCTCACCAAGAAAAAACCTGCTGTCACAATTTTGCTTAAAGATCTAGAGCGTAAGGCTCGCCCAGTTAATCAGTGTCGCGTGATGTTGAGCGTTATTTTGGCGGGGGAAAAACGATTTGTAGAGTCTGTAGAAGAATTAAATGAGTTACGCCGAGACTTGGGACTTGTAGATCTCGATAATGGAGCGGGAAAAGAGTCTATCACCAGGGAAAACAGTAAAAATTCAAGCTCTACACCAACAAACTCCTCTAAACAGAAGCAACCGATCGGGCAACCGAAGGCGGTAAGATATCCCGTTGGGGATGTTGAAAATGCGGCGTTGCTGAATGAATGATAAGCGGTCGAAACGAACGCCAAAACCATCGGTAGGGGCAATTCATGAATTGCCCCTACCGATGGTTTCATACCTTAATTCAGCAAAGCCGAAAATGCTAAATGACGATCTCGATATTAGTCGATCGCGATCGATTGAGTCGCCCATTATCCCCAAACGTAGTATTCTCTACTCAATGCCACCGATCGGAACCGGGACCGGATATGTTGAGGGTTTAACCAGCTATATCTGTCGGCTGGCGGAAGCTCATTGTGTCTCACCGACTAATCTATTGCGCTATATTATCGAACCACCTACGGGGATGAGACAGCAGGGAATTACTAAATCGGTAAATGTACAGAGTCATCCAAGTGGGGATAATCGGGTGGCGGTAAGGTATATTGATGCACTCGAAGGTTTGACAATGCAACCGAACCTGGCGGAGTTAACCCTGTCGAGTTGGTTGATGGGAAAACGAGGGACGGGGAATATTTTCTCTTCGTTGTTTGTCGATCGAATTATCAGTATGCTCAAGAGCCATCGGGAATGGTGTCCAGTTTGCTTACAGGAGTGGCAGGATGGCAATAGTGAGATTTATGAGCCGCTGTTGTGGTCGTTAACGATCGTGTCAATTTGCCCTCGCCACGATCGATTGCTCGATCGCCGTTGTCCGAGTTGTCAGAAGAGCCAGCCGATTATTGCGGCGAAGACTCGTGTGGGGAGGTGTTCTCATTGTCATGCTTGGTTGGGAGGGGGATCGATTGACTCTTCGGGACAGTGCGGAGAACGTAAGGCTTGGTTATCTCGATTATCCCAGATCGGATTGGCGGTAGTAGAATCACCAAGACATCGGGTTCCTGCGGAAATGCGGCGAGAAATTCTAGACTTTTTGAATGGTTTGGCTAAAAACTATCGCGATGCTCTGTGGTGGCAGAAATATTCAGAAGACACGCCCAAAGACGAAATTAGCGATGACGATCGATGGATACTGCTGAAAATTTTAGCTGGAGATATGGATGTGTCACAGAAATAGTTATTTTAGCCAGTGAACCGAAATCTATCGACACATAATTTAGGCAACCAACTTACAAAATAAATTAACAAGCTTTACCTGCTCCAGGGTAGAACAAGCGGCCCTCGCCAGCATGGGACTACCAATAACAAGTGATAGACACTGGGCACGGGAAATCGCCACATTGATTCGATGGCGATCGAGCAAGAACTCTAAACCTCGCGGGATTGTATGGGCATTACTCGAACACATTGAAACAATCAGAATCGGAGCTTCTTGTCCCTGAAATTTGTCAACAGTGCCAATCCTAGCTCGGTCGTCCAAACGTTCTTTCAGTTTACGAACCTGTAAGTTATAAGGTGCCACGATTAAAATATCCTCGAATTGAATCTTATCGGTTCGTCTCCCTCGATCGCTAACGTAGGCACGTCCTAACATCTGGGCTACTACTTTCTCAACGATATTAATTTCTTCTTCACTGGATTGGCTATTATCTTCATGTTCGACGGGGATAAACAAAATCCCGCTCTCTCGATGCCAGTTTTCCTTCTTTGTCAAAGGTTTTACCTGATGCCGATCTGTTTGTGCGGCTGACTGCAATCTGCCTTCATAAATCGCGTCGGAAATAAATCGACAAATGCTAGGGTGCATTCGGTAGCTCGTATCGAGAAAAATCCCCATTTCTGGTGGCACTGTTGCTTGTCCATTCAGGAAATAGTTGAGAGCCGAACAGCCACTTTCTCCAGGGTGGGAGCCTTGCATGGGCTGCTCTAGTTGCATCGGATCGCCGACGAGAACGAGGTTATCCGCACACCGAGCGATCGCGATTAAATTAGCCAGTGACATTTGCCCAGCCTCATCGATAAATAGATAATCGAATTTACCGATCGCTGATTCACGACTGAACTGAAATGCGGTAGCTCCAACGAGTCGAGTCTCAGGTGGCAAGGCTAAATCTACCTTGTCTTTGAAGTGAATAGACTGATACTGAAATATTTCGTCTAATTTTTCACCACCAATCTTGGCACCATTGAACTCAAAACCTCCAGCCTTTGCCAGGTTTGCAATCCTAGCCATCAAGTTAGTAATCACTTTATGGCTATTCGCACAGATCGCGATCGATTTCCCAGCTTTGAGCAAGTGTAGAATTACCTGTGCGGCTGTATAGGTTTTCCCGCTACCTGGCGGCCCTTGGATGCACAGAGTACTGCGATCGAGATTGCTGACAGCGCGGATGGTTCCCTCGACTAAATCTTCTCCACTGGAAACGATCGGTTCCCCGACTGAATGCCCATCGCTCCGTGGTGGCTGTCGGTTGAGAAAATCTTGCAGTGCAGGCTGGAGAGACTTAGTTTCATGCCATTGCTGGACGGTCTGTAAAACGGCTTGACTGATAGATTTGGTAGAGATTGAGCTAACGTCGATTAAACTCGTGCGATGTGGTGGTTCCCAATCAGAGTATTGTTGGCGAATTTCTTGGAGCCGCTTTTCTGTAATAGTAATCGTCAACAATCCAGTTGCTCGATCGATTGTATCTAAGCTACATCCTTGTAAGAGCTGTGCGGGGGAAAACCAGCAGGATGTTTTGGTTTCTAGCCTCGTTTCTTGGCTGGGAGCGAAGCGATATTCGTAGGCAAGAGATCGACTTCTAGGGCTTGGTTTAAAGGGTGGGAGATTGGTTCGCTCTATTCCGGCAAGGCAATCTAGTTCCTCACCCAAATCTGTTTCATCTGCTTCCAGCCAACTAAACCGCTGCCACCAAAAAGGTTTAGCTTCGCGTTGATGGAATTGGAGGACATGAGCCAGCAGGGTTTGAATCCGCTCATGTTCGGATGGTGGCTGCTCGGTAACTGAGGAGAGAATTTTGGCGGAAAGTTCAGCAGCCTGGTTTTGCTTGGGTTCTAAGTCTGGTTCTGATTCGAGCGAGTGGTGACGATCGATGTAACTAATTTTCTGCTCTCGTTGCAGACTCCTGAGCCAATCGACCAGATATTTGGTTGATTCACAGTCAATGCGGTTGTAGTCTCTAATGTCTGCCAAGGTCTGAGACAGATCGGGTGTTTCACCTTCCTGTCCTCGTGTCCAGCGAAAATATTGCAGTACTGAATCTGCGGCATTTTGGACTTCTCCTGCTCGATTGCAGTCATACAGCGGTTCTAGCTTTTTAATCGAGTAGCTTGGCTGACCGACGCGCACACCTTGGCGGACAATTTGATAAAGGTCGATAAACACTCCCGCCCTCAGCAGATCGTCAACTTGGGATTCACGGGTGGCATATTTGCTCATCAATCTTTTAACGGCAGTAGTCTCGTATGGAGCATAGTGATAAATGTGCATTTTGGGATCTTGCTGCCAGCGATCGTAAACCCAATCAATAAATCGCTCAAAAGCTTGTTTCTCTTGAGTTTCGTTATGTGCCCACCAATCGTGGAAAGTTAATCCCTTCTCTACGGTAGCATCCTCAATAATTGCCCCAAACAGGTATTCCAGTCCGCCATGCACCAAAGGATACCCTTCCATGTCAAAGTACACGTCTAGCGGGCTATTAGGTGGCAGGAGGGCTAGTCCTTGGCGGATGTCTGGGGCTGGTGGTTCGATCGTTTCATAGTTGACAATTCCGGTACTGATCGTTGCTTGCTGTAACCGAGCTTGGGCGACTAACCGCGAGAGAACAACTGGATTAAGATGAGGAATTTTAAGAGCGGGATCGAGCGACGCAAGCTGCTTGAAGGTGGTAATCCCTGCTGTCTCTAATTTCCGAATTTGGCTGCGGGTAATATTTGCCACTTGGGATAGATGGTCACGATCGAGCAGAATGGTATCAGCAAAGTCCTGCCATCGTCCATGTCGATCGTCGCCAGGTGTGGGAATGGGCATGGCATCGGCATCAAATGCTAACATGAATTCGAGAAAAGATTGACGTACCCGCTGGTAGTAGTAGAAATATTGCTCGGTTGGATGTGCCTGAATTTCTCCACTACCTAGCAGCAATTGAAATTCGGCTGGACGGATGCCTTGGACACTTTCTAGCAGATCGCAATAAGTACAGGCTTGCAGGACGAAATCTGGTCGCGGGGTGAGCGCAAGTTTGCACTCTAGGGGAATATAGCTCCAGTTTCCCAAGTCTGAGGGTACGTCTACTCTTACCATCAAGTCTGCATAACCGATAAAACCACCGTCTTTTAGGGCTGCCTGATAGATGTAGTCATATCCGGCTTTCATGGCATCGATCGTCAGATTATATGTACCACGCTGCTCGATCTTGTAGATGTCTGCTCCAGATTCTTCAAGGGAACGGAGGAATTTTTGTTCGTACTCCGATCCGAGTTGACATAGAGCTTCGAGCAATTCATCTTCTTTGGCGGGGACGGTAATTGCACTTGGTTGCTCTAGTTCGAGCCGATCGATCCAGCTTGCAAATTCGCTTTGATTATATTGAATTAAGTCGGTTGCAGAGTAGAGGAGAAGATCTCGATCGCGTTGCATAGTCTGAGTTGAGGGATTTAGCGTAGCTATTCGTAACTAAACATACAGTACTTTCGTTGGCTCAGGTGCTCTCAAAGAGAATCGAAAAGATTACTGGAGTGCTCGATACTGACCGAGCGCGCTGATTCGATTATGATAATGGTTGGCAACAGTTAAGGGTAAAGCGGCTCAGTCAATTATTTTAGATTAGAAAATCGACTGAGTCGGAAAGTCCGCTGTTCGCGTTCAGGTCGAAGGGTGCAGCAGAACATACAAAAAGGAATTCCAAGCAGAAATGAGTACCGATAGATACAGCATGTCATTTACAACGGGTAGTTTGTTTCACTGTGAGTCAGTGAAACTGGCCGTGCTGTATCTGGATCTTGGTGACTGGAATGCTGTTCGTGAAAAGGTCATCACTGAAAACCTGTTGCAAGCTAGGACACTAAACACATTAAAGCGCGTTTGCTGCGAAATCATATCTCGGCTAAAGACGCTGAGATCCAGTGAGCTGAATTTACTTGTTGAAGCCAATCCACAGGAGCAGAGCTACCTCTTGTGGCTGGCAATCTGTCGTCGATACAGATTTATCGCAGATTTTGCCATCGAAGTTCTGCGAGAGCGATACATCACATTTAAAACCGATTTAAGCCATGAGGACTTTGATTCCTTCTTTAATCGGAAATCGGAGTGGCACACAGAACTTGACAACATACATCCATCGACTAGAATCAAGCTGCGGCAGGTACTTTTCAAAATACTCCGCGACGCAGATCTCTTGACCGCAAACAAAACAATTAATGCTGCTCTGATCGGGCCGAGACTGCTGGAGGCAATATCTCTTAGCAGCCGCAACGATGTTTTGTTCTTCCCTGCGTTTGAATCAGATCTAAGGGGAATGGCATAGTGAACAAAGATATAGCGCAGATGTCTATGCCGGAGAGGTTTAAGCATCTATTCACCACGATCTCAGGGCAGCGATTTCTTAAGAAGCAAGGACTGGGTAATGAGGTTCCATTCTTCATTTGCCCCTTCAAGCAGGAAGAATCTGTTGAGATGAAGAAAATTCAGTGTCAGTTGGTCAATACCTTGGAAAAGGCTGGTGTGAAAATTTTAGAGATCGACCTATACGATCTCTCGATCGAAATCCTGCAAGACCGGGACATTTGGGGACAAATTCTAGAGATGGAAGAGTCTATTCCCAAGGATCAGCTCAAAGAATTACTTCAGGGTGTATTAGATCCAGAGACACATTTAGTCCCAGCGATTGCGACAAAACTGGCAAATGCAGATTTCGACGTGCTTTTTCTTTCGGGAGTAGGGGAAGTATTCCCCTATATTCGCTCGCACAATGTGCTAAATAACTTGCAGAGTACTGCAAAAGAGCAGCCGACAGTGATGTTTTTTCCTGGCTCTTATACTCACTCGCTTGAATCGGGAGCCTCACTCGATCTTTTTGGTCGGCTGCATGATGACAAGTATTACCGAGCATTTAACATCTTTCACTGCGAAGCATAAATAAAGTAAGCGTTATGACTCTTAAAGCAATTTTTGATAAGCCAGTTGACCGCCCAATTGAAGGGGTCATTAAAGCGGATGATGAAGCAAGCCTTCTCCTTGAAATAGAAGAATATATCCTCACTAATGAAGTTGCGAAACGGCTGGAGTCTTTTCTGGATGCCTACAACAATTATGCAGGAGCTAATGGTGTTTGGGTCTCTGGCTTCTTCGGATCTGGCAAGTCTCACTTGCTGAAGATGCTCTCGCTGCTGCTGGAGAACCGACAAATTGAGGGGACTTCCGCGCTCGAATTGTTTTTGCCTAAATGTGGTGATAATCAAATCCTGCGGGGCGATCTCCAGCGGGCAGTCGGCATCCCTTCTAAGAGCATCCTGTTTAACATCGATCAAAAAGCTGACATTATCAGTAAAACAGAGATCGACGCACTTCTGGCCGTCTTTGTGAAGGTCTTTGACGAAATGTGCGGCTACTACGGAAAACAGGGGCACATTGCCCAATTTGAACGAGATCTCGATCATCAAGGTCTTTACGAAAAGTTCAAGACAGCCTATGAAGTTACGGCCAATAAAACTTGGCACAAGGGTCGCGAGCAGTCTTTATTAGAAGCTAAAGGTATTGCTCAGGCTTATGCCCAAGTAACTGGTGGTGATGGCACAGAGGCGATCGGGATACTTGACAAATATCGCCAGGATTATCGAGTATCGATCGAAGACTTTGCCGAAAAGATTAATACATACATTACTGAGCAGCAATCTGCCGATTTCCGGCTGAACTTTTTTGTTGATGAGGTTGGCCAGTATATCGCCGAGAATGTCAAACTCATGACCAACCTCCAAACCATTGCTGAGAGCCTAGCCACTAAATGTCGTGGTCGAGCCTGGGTGATTGTGACGGCTCAGGAAGATATGGGAATGGTTGTAGGGGAAATGAGCACCCAAAAGGGTAATGACTTCTCGAAAATTCAGGCTCGTTTTGCCACCCGGATGAAACTGACTAGTGCGGACGTGGCTGAGGTGATTCAAAAACGCTTACTGATGAAGAACGATCGAGGCGTTAGTTTGCTCTCGAATATTTATCAGACGCAAGCGAACAACTTTAAGACCTTATTCGACTTTGCCGATGGCTCCAAGACTTACCGCAATTTCAAGGATCGGGATCACTTTATCCATAGTTATCCATTTATTCCTTATCAATTCGATCTGTTTCAGTGTGCGATTAAAAATCTCTCGGAACACAATACGTTTGAGGGCAAGCATAGCTCTGTGGGAGAGAGATCGATGTTGGGCGTATTCCAGCAAGTTGCCATTCAGATCGGCGATCGAGAAATTGGCCATCTGGCTACCTTTGACCTGATGTTTGAGGGGATTCGCACCACGCTCAAATCCAACATTCAGCGAGCGATTATTCAGGCTGAAAAACAACTGGACGATCGATTGGCCATTCGGTTACTAAAAACGCTGTTCCTGGTCAAATATATCAAGAAAGAATTCAACCCAACTCTCCGAAATTTATGCATTTTGGTGCTGGAAAGTTTCGAGCAGGATCTGCCTGAGCAACGTAAACAGGTTGAAGCAGCCCTTAACCTGCTAGAGCAACAGACTTATTTGCAGCGAAATGGTGATGCTTACGAGTATCTGACTGATGAGGAAAAAGACATCGAGCAGGAGATCAAAAATACTGAAGTAGAACAATCTAGCGTTGCCGAAGAGCTAGAAAAGATTATTTTCGATTATACAATTAAACAGAAAAAGATCCGCTATGATGCCTCTGCTGGCAGCACTTCCAGCAATTCAGGACAGGATTATCCCTTTTCCAAAAAACTCGATAACCGTCTGTATGGGCGGGAATATGAGTTGGCGATCGACGTTATCAGTTCTTTTCACGAACATACTGGAAACGAATCCATCCTGAAGATGCAGGGTATGGGTCGGGACGAATTGATGGTAGTGATGCCAACTGATAGTAGACTAATTCTCGATCTTCAGATGTACAAAAGAACTGAGAAATATGTCCAACAAAATATGTCTGTCACCCAACAAGAATCAGTTAAACATATTCTGACAGCTAAAGGATTTCAAAATCGGGAGCGATATAGTGAATTACAAAAGCGCGTCAAAGGTCTATTGGGTCAGGCTAAATTGTTTGTTGGTGGCAGCGAAGTAGATGTTAGATCGGCGGACGGACAAACGCGAACGCTCGAGGGCTTTCATGAGTTAATTGTCCGTACCTACCCTAATCTAAGGATGCTGCGTGGTATCGGTTTCACCGAAAAAGATATCGCCAATTACCTCAAAAATTCCGAGCAAGGTTTATTCGGTAATGATGCTACTGAAATCGAGGAGTCCGAGCAGGAACAACTTGCTTTTATCCAAAGCAACAACCGTAATGGTATCCGCAGTACTTTAAAGAGCTTGGTGGAGCGGTTTGAGAAAAAGCCTTATGGCTGGTCTTATCCGGCCGTGCTGTGTATCTTGGCTAAACTTTGGGCGCGGGGGAAGGTAGAAGTGCGAGAGGATGGCAATCTGCTGGAGGGAGATGCGCTAGAGAAAGCACTGCGGAATAGTAATTGTCATGGGAATGTCGTGCTGGAGCCACAAGTCGAGTTCACTGCTTCCCAAGTTCGTGCCTTGAAGAAGTTTTATGAGGATTTCTTCGATAAGCCACCAGCCGCCAGCGAAGCAAAAGCCCTCGCGCAGGAAACTAGAGCCGCATTTAAGGAGCTGAGAGGCCAGATCTCGGAACATCAAGCCAAAACAGCACAATATCCCTTTCTGGAGGTTCTAACCCCTGTTTCTGAGCAACTGAAGGAATTAGTGGGCAAGCCATATAATTGGTATTTGAACGACCTCAACGATCGCCAGCAAGACATCCTGTTCGATCTGAAGGAGGGTGTGATTGACCCAGTGTGTAAATTCATGAGTGGGCCGCAGCAGGGGATCTTCGATCGTGCCCAGAAGTTCGTGCAGGAGCAGAAATCCAACTTCGATCGGATTGAAGGCGATGAGGCTATCCAGTTGGCGGCGATGTTGAAAGATCCGCAATGCTTCAAGGGCGATCGAATTCAGCAAGTGAAGATTTGGGTGGAAATATTGCAACAGCAGGTTACAACACAAATTGAAGCTGAGGTCGATCGGGCTAAGGGGGTTGTTGCTGCTATGAAAGGCCGTCTGTGTAGCATGGCTGAATTTAATACGTTGAGTGGCGATCGACAGGAGCAGATTACGCAAAAGTTTGATGAGTTTGTGGTCTCGATTGAAAATCAAACTCTGATCGCGGTGATCCGTGACAAGTTGCGCGGTTTTGAGGAAACTGAGTATCAGCGGCAGCTCTCACGAATGACTGCTTGGGCGCAGCCGGCCCCGGTGCCTGAATCTGATTCTGACAATGGTGGCGATCGACAGCGGGTGGAGCCAACGCCAGCGGCCAAGGAACAGCCGATCGAATATATTTCCAGTCGATCTGTGCAGTTCGCTTTTGAGAAGGCGTGGCTGGCTGATGAGACTGATGTGGAGCGTTATTTGGACTCAATGAGGGCAGCGTTGCTAGTAGAAATTCGGAATGGAAAGAGGATTCAAATATGATTGAGCATCTCGAACTGAAGAATTTTACGGCATTTAGACAGCTAAGTGTTGAGTTCTCCCCCAAAATCAATATAGTTATTGGTGAGAATGGTACTGGCAAAACCAACTTGCTCAAGGCGGCATACAGCCTATGTGCTGGTGTATCGATGTATAAACAGAAGCCGGATGCTAGCATCGAAGATTTTAAGGCTTTGCTGACAGCCAAACTGCTCCGGTTATTCATGCCATTGGATGACAGACTTGGAAAATTACATCACCAAGGGGTGAAGGAGCGGGCATATCTGCGAGCACAGTTCACCGATGAACAAAGGATTGCGGTAACTTTCTCTAGTAATTCCAAGGCGTTGGTGATTGACGATCGCCCCCAAGCCAATCGCGATGGAGCTGAGGCAGTTTTTATTCCCACCAAAGAGATCCTTTCCTTTATGAAGGGTTTTAATAGTCTGTATGAAAAATATGGACTATCTTTTGACCAAACCTACCAAGATATTTCGTTGCTGTTAGATCTACCTGAGCTGCGGCGAGAACAACTGCAAGAAAAATCCAAGTGGGCGATGGGAGAGATTGAAAATATTTGCGGTGGTCATTTTGTTTTTTATGGTGGTGGCAATGTGACTTTTAAAACAGAGAATACGGAATATTCTGCTAATTCGATGGCTGAAGGATTGCGGAAGATCGGTATCCTCTCTCGACTCTTGGAAACCGGAGCAATCCAGCCCGGTATTAGTGGCCCGTTGTTTTGGGATGAACCGGAGTCCAATCTGAATCCGAAGTTAATGCGGTTATTGGTGGAGATCTTATTGGAGTTGGCTCGGAATGGTCAGCAGATAGTTTTGGCAACTCATGATTATGTGCTGCTCAAGTGGTTTGATTTGCTCATGGATCGGGGTAAAGATGACCATGTGCGGTTTCATAGTCTCTATCGCGATCCAAATACCGCCGAGATCGCGGTGGCATCAACCGATGATTATCTGAATATCGCCCCGAATCCGATCGATGATGCTTTTGGCTATCTCATTAATCAGGAGATCGAAAATGATATGAGTGGTCTGGGTAAATGAGGATCGTCCAGGCTGATGGCTTTGAGTTCTGTTTTACGGATGCCCTGGATGCGTTTGTCTTCGATGAGACAGACAGGAGTAAGCCAACGTTTCATGGGGCACCGATGAAGGGAGTGGATATTGTTGCTGAATTCGCAGAAGCTTATGTGTATGTGGAAATGAAAGACTATGATGACTATTCCATATACGATGTGAATATTGCTGACCTGACCGATGAAGAAAAGCGTTCTCGGCAAGATAGTTTCAGATGGCTGAAAAATTACCTGAAATACAAGTTTAGGGATTCATATCTTTACCGTCATGCTGAGGGGAAAGTTGAAAAGCCGATTCACTATATTTGCCTAACCAATTTTGACAATGCCCTCAATAGCCTGATGCGGAAATCCTTGAAGCAAGAACTCCCGGTTGGCAAAGTCTCCAGACGTTGGGTGCAAAGCCTAGCGGAGAGTTGCCAAGTCGTTAACATTGATAAATGGAACGAAAATTTTCCGAATTGGCCAGTTAGACGATTGGCTGAAGACGATGCCACGGGTGGAGCATAAATCAAATGGAAACAGCTAAACTCAAAAAATTTGCTCAATTTGCCCGCCGGAGCCTGATCGAACAGGTTACTTCTAAGCTGGAGCTGGTACTAGCCAAAGACAGCGCGGCGCGGCGTGAGAATATGGTAGCGATCGGTAATCTGGAAGTCGCGATCGATCTTTTTGGCAAAGAACAGACGATCGATCGAGTTGCCTACACTTGGTTCAATCGCTTTTGTGCGCTGCGATTTATGGATGCGAATCGCTATACGAGTATGGGGGTGGTGTCGCCTGCTGAGGGGCAGTTCCAGCCGGAGATTTTGGCGGATGCCAAGATGGGGCATATTGAGGAGGAGATGGTCGATGCGCGGGTGCGTCAGCAGATCTTTGGGTTGCTAGATGGTAAGGCTCCCAGCCGCGATCCACAAGGGGAGGCTTATCGGCTGTTGGTGGTGGGTGCTTGTAACTTTTGGCATCGATCGATGCCATTTCTGTTCGAGCGGATTGATGATTATACTGAGCTATTGATGCCGGATGATTTGCTATCGGGCAATTCTATTTTGGCTTATACACGAGAGGCGATGACTCCCGCTGCTTGTGCGGATGTGGAGGTGATTGGGTGGCTGTATCAGTTTTATATTTCGGAGAAGAAGGATGAGGTGTTTGCGGGACTGAAGAAGAATAAGAAGATTACGCCGGAGCATATTCCGGCGGCGACGCAGTTGTTCACGCCCCACTGGATTGTGCGGTATTTAGTGGAGAATTCGCTAGGACGGCTATGGATGCTGAATCGTCCAGGTTCGCGGTTGGTCGATCGGATGGATTATTACATTCAGCCAGTGGCAGCGGAGACAGATTTTTTGCGGATTGGCAAGCCAGAAGAAATTAAGATCTGCGATCCGGCTTGTGGTTCGGGTCACATGTTGGTGTATGCCTTTGATTTGTTGTATGCAATTTATGAGGAGGAGGGTTACGAACCAGCGGAGATTCCAACGAAGATTCTGACTCACAATCTGTATGGGGTGGAAATTGACAATCGAGCCGGAGCGATGGCGGCGTTTGCGTTAACGATGCAGGCGCGGGCTAGACAACGGCGGTTTTTTCGGCAGCCAGTACAGCCGCATATTTGTGTGTTGACAAATGTGCGGTTTGCTGAGAGTGAGTTGAAGAACTACATGGATTTTGTAGGGCTGGATCTATTTACTGGTCAGTTGTTGGCGACGTTGCAGCAGTTTGAGGAGGCTGATAATTTTGGGGCGTTGATTCGTCCAGAAGTGACGGATGTAGCGGGGATGTTGGAGATTTTGGCGGGGAAGAATGTTGTTGGAGAGTTGTTTTTGAGTGAAACGCACCGGAAGGTGTTGAGGGTGTTGGAGCAGGCGGATTATTTGAGTCCGAAGTACCATGTAGTGGTGGCGAATCCACCTTATCTAGGTGGGAAGGGAATGAATGGGAGGTTGGGTGCTTGGACAAAGGCTAAATTCCCCAATTGCTGGGATAAGGGTTTCTCTGATCTGTATGCGTGTTTTATGGAGCGTGGACTTCAACTATCGATATCACAAGGCTTCACAGCAATGATTACGATGCAAAGCTGGATGTTTCTGTCATCTTTTGAATCTTTGCGGGCAAGAATTCTTGGTAGAAATACTATTCTATCTATGGCTCATCTGGGCGCGAGGGCTTTTGATAGTATTGGTGGTGAAGTTGTTTCAACTACTGCTTTTGTTTTGGAAAATGCCCATAGCTTAGAGTACAAGGGTAACTTTTTACGATTGATTGAGGGTGGTTCTGAAGCTGAGAAAGACGCAGCAATTTGCGAAGCTGTCAAGAAAACGAACTGTGGTTGGTTGTATCGGGCTTCTGCTGATGACTTCAGGAAAATTCCTGGTAGTCCGATCGCTTATTGGGCGACTGATACTATGCTTTCTATTTTTGCAAACGGTACTGGTCTGAGAGAGCTTGTTACAATCAAACAAGGAATGGCCACAAGTGACAACAACAGATTTTTACGAATATGGTTTGAAGTTTCATCAGCTAATATTGCACTTGACTGCTGCTCTCTGGCTGAATCAGAATCTCGTGAAGAAAGATGGTATCCATATAACAAGGGTGGTGAATTTAGAAAATGGTATGGTAACAATGAGCTTCTTGTAAATTGGTGGCATAATGGTGCAGAATTGAAAGAATTTCAGTCCACTCTAAATCAGGGTTGGACTGTCCGATTAAAAAGTCGAGAATATTACTTTAAGCCATCAATAACTTGGACATTTGTTAGCTCAGCTTATTTTGGTGTTAGATACTCTAAAAAAGGATTTATTTTTGATGTTGGTGGTTCTAGCGCTTTTCCAAATGAAAAATATATTGACTTGTACACAGCATATTTCTGCTCAAAAATTGCATACAAGTTCCTAAACGCTATCAATCCAACACTAAATTTCCAGGTTGAAAACATTGCCATTCTTCCAGTCCTTGAGAATGTAATGGATCGAATCTGTAAGAGTGTAGATGAAATTTCTTCTAGATGTATTCATCTTTCCATGATTGATTGGGATGATTACGAAACCTCTTGGGACTTTATCACATTGCCATTGCTTCGACTTGAGTATTGCCAAGCAACATTGATCGATACATACCAAAAACTCCGCGCCCATTGGCAAGAAATGACTCTAGAAATGCAATGCCTCGAAGAAGAAAATAACCGCATCTTCATCGAAGCCTACGGACTCCAAGACGAACTAACCCCCGAAGTCCCCCTCAACGAAATCACCCTCACCTGCAACCCCCACTATCGCTACGGTAACGACAAAACCCCAGCAGAACTAGAAGCACTCCTCCTTGCCGACACCATCCGCGAACTCATCTCCTACGCCGTCGGCTGCATGTTTGGTCGCTACGCCCTCGAAAAACCTGGACTGATCCTCGCCAACCAAGGCCAAACCCTCACCGACTACCTCCACCAAATCCCCACACCCAGCTTCCCCGCCGATGCAGATAACGTCATCCCGATCCTTGATGGGGATTGGTTTAGCGATGATGTAGTCGATCGGTTCCGTCAATTCCTGCGCCTCACCTTTGGTTCCGAACACTACGAAGCCAACCTCCAATTCATCGCCCAAGCCCTCGGCAAAAACGGCAAACCCCGAGATCTGCGCGATTACTTCCTGAAAGACTTCTACCCCGACCACCTCAAACGCTACAAAAAACGCCCCATCTACTGGCTGTTCAGTAGCCCCAAAGGTAGCTTCAATGCGTTAATCTACATGCATCGCTACCGCCCCGATACCGTCAGCATCATCCTCAACGACTACCTGCGCGAATTCCGCACCAAACTCACCGCCCAAAAAAACCAGCTTGAAGCCGTCAGCATCAGTACCAACGCTACTCCCAGCGAAAAAACCAAAGCTCTTAACGAAATCGAGAAACTCAAAAAATCTATTTCTGAGCTGGAAGAATACGAACGCGAAATACTCTATCCCCTAGCCACCCAACAGATCTCGATCGACCTCGATGATGGCGTAAAAGTCAACTACCTCAAATTTGGCGCAGCCTTGAAGAAGATTCCCGGCTTAGAGGCAAAGGAAGAATAATAACACTTATGGAAAATCGCATTGCCCAAGCCCTGACCAAACTCTTCGATCGTCACCGGATCGTCTTCTGGTATGACACCAAGCAAGAGCTACGCCCAGACTTCGAGCAGCTATCCCTCCCCGACATCGAGAAGGTGGAACTCACCAACAACGAATATGGCATCAAATACCGGATCTTGCGCGAACATCCGCAGCAGAAGTTTCTGCTCTATCGCGAGGGATCTCAGCCTGCCGATCTGGATAACTGGTTGCTAGATGTGCAACTGGCTCACGGTGAGTTTCGTACCGATCTGGTGGCGATGTGGCTGTCCGAACTTGAGCTAGGATTAGAATTTGCCGAGATTCTCCAAGCTCATACAGAATTCTTCCAAGCGAGCAAGCGGAAGGATACACTCAAAAAACTACTCAAGCCAGACGATACGATCGGCCTCATCCGCCTGAAGCTGCTGGCAGTATGTGCGGGTAGCGAACCGCGCATGGATGTTGTCATGGAAAATTTGCTGCAAGAACTTGCTGATGAACGGAATGACAAGATTAAGCTAATTGGACGCTGCGGCTTGGATGGTTTTCTGTGGCAACAAATGACCCGCTGCTATGGTTATACATCGGATGAACCGGGGATTCGGGACTTTGCGATCGAACTGTTCAAGTCCTGCTACGCGATGGGTACTGATGGTCAAGTACGGCTGAACAGCGATGCCTTAGTGTTTCTCAAACGCTGGAAAGATAGCCGCCAATTCGAGCATAGCTTTGAAACCCTCTCCAGCGAATATGCTGAGGTACTCGACATCGAGGGGGATCTGGCTAAACGAGATTTCGCTGACTTGATGGAGCTGGATTACTTCCGGTCGATCGATCGAAAGATTATCCAGTCACTAGTGCAGTCTGTCGCCGCACGCACCGTCTCCAGCGGCGATGTCACCCTCTGGGTGCGCCAGCGGCGGCAGAGTCATTGGTACCTGAAATACGAGCATTTGTATCAAGCTGTAGATTATGCGGCTCAGTTCATAGATATACTCGGTGAGGCGCAGATCTCTATGGATAGCCTTGCCGATGGTGTGGAGCGGTATCGAAGCTCCTGGTATCAGATCGATCGGCTCTATCGCAAGTTTACCTACCATGCGATCGAGTCAGGGGAAACG
>JANPJH010000137.1:0-6060 GCA_031425415.1 Chamaesiphon sp. VAR_61_metabat_425
GTCGAAAACTGGAAAAATATTAATCCCCACCTCAGTTTGGGGTGGTTCCTGGATGCTAGCCGATAAATTCCGCGAGGAGTTTCTGGGCAATTCGATCGCACCTTTGATGGCACAGCTTCAAATCCTTCAGGGCAAATCGGAAGTGGCTTTCATTCCCCTGGATATTCAAGATCCGGTGGAAGTAAAAGGCAATGGTGACGAGCGGTTGTGGAAGATTCAGATTGTGGCTAATTTAGTCTATCGTGCCACTTTAGATGCCACTGCTACTGAAAAAGTAGTGCCATTTAACAAAACTGTCTACCTCCGGGCAGTCGTCCCCCCATCTTTAACCGATGTGGACTCAGCAGCTAGTAAAGATCGTAAAGATTTATCCCGTGTCATTGCAATGGCGCGATCGGCAGGACTGGAGATTTACGCGATCGAAGAGTACAAAACAGTGGACTCAAAGCCGATTTTACCTGATTTGACTCCAATGGCTCCGGTGGAGAAGTAGTGAGATACAAGTAATAAGTAATAAGTAATAAGTAATAAGTTTAAATTCAGAGCTGAATTAGGAAATTTGACTGGTGAAACACTGTTTCACTTCTTTCTTCATGCAACTTACCAACTTATTACTCATCCCTTGACTTATTACTTGCCTCCTAACTTACAGCGTTTCTCTCCTGGATGAGGCACATTCCAAACTTCTGCCCTCTGCCCTCTGCCTTAGAAACAGATTCACCTTATTTGCGAAAACCGCTACATTCCTTATTCCTTAACTAAAATGGACGCAACACCCCAAACAAATCTAGACAAAGAAACGCTTTCAGATCATCTCGATTCAGGTAATTTAGATTCAGATTTTTTCTGTGAACTCAATGGAATAACAACTCAATTTCCCCATAAATCTGACAGTTTTTCAGCCGATGTTCGGGGAGATTTAGTGCCATTCGATCGGGATTCGATCCTCGAACAGGATGTGGAAGAACAGCGAACGAATATTCCCCTACATAAGCAGGGTAAGACCAAGATTTTGTTCATAGCTGGGTTAGTTTCTGTGCCAATGACTGGAGTTTTAGTCATGTTGCAGGGTGGAGGTAGTAGTGAGCCAGAGAAAATCGTTCAAGTCGCGGCAGAAGTTACACCACCAAAAACAGAAGAGTTTGCGCCAGATCCTCGGTTCGCCGTCGCCCAAAGTAAACTAGCCATGCAGCAGCAAGAGCAGCAGTTGTTAGCTGCTGCAAACGCGCAGAAACTAGCAGAGATCCAGAAAGCCACGACGATCCCTGCGATTGCTGAGACGGGTGCTTCAAATGTTGCGATTGCTGCAAGTAATCCGCCTATTCAACCCCTCCCAGTAATTGCTGCTCCCGAAGCAATCGTGAACAGTATTCCCACTAACGTTCAGCCCCCAATTATCCCTGCACCTGCTCCAATCAGGGTAATTGCTCGACCTAAGACAGACAATCTTCCCCCAGTTAGATCGATCTCCAGGAAACAGCCCGTTCAGCCATTTTTAGTTGCTAGTCGAGGGATTTCCGTTCTACCTTCGCCTCGCCCGACAGTTAAATTTATTCCTCCAGCTACGCCCCCTGTAGTTAAACCTACTGTAGTTTCAGTCCGAGTCCCTCATCGGCAGGCTCCAATTAAACCTGTATCTTGGCAACAAGCGACCGCTGGTGGAGTTGCGGTATTTGGGGTTCGAGGCGAAACTCAAGGGGATGCAGCTCAAGTAGCTCAAGTGTCTCAATCAGCAGATCCAGTTAGTTCTGTTGCTGCGATTCAAGCTCGTGTAGCGATTCCCGGACAGAGCCGCTCGGTTACACTAATTACGCCGCTGCAAATTTTAGGCGGAGAATCAACCCAAGAGACGCTAATCGGTCTAGATCGCGCATTTATCGATACCAACGGTGGCACTTTGATCCCCGCTCGGACGATGATTGCCGCTCAAATTTTGGTTGCAGATAATGGAATGCTGCGAATTGGGAGTGCTAAAGCAATCATCAATGGCGTGGAATATCCGATTGCGGCTGGCAATCTGATGATTGCTGGGATAAATAATACCCCCCTCCTGGCTGAAATGAAAAAGTTTGGAGATGGTGAAATTGGCAAACGAGATCTCGGCACCTTTTTTATGGGTGCCCTTCAGGGAATTGGGAAGGTGTTGACTACCCCAGATACTCAATCTCAAGTGACGGCTGCTGGCACGGCAATTTCTACTACTACTGCTAAACCTAATATTTTGGGTGGGGTACTTGATGGTGGTGCATCGCCGCTCGTTCAGGCATGGGTAGACCGAAACCAAGCTGAAATCAAACGGATTGAGGGCGCGACCAGGATTTGGTTTCTCCCGGCTGGCACCAAACTGAATTTATTGACAACCAGAGCTTTTGAGGTCAAATGAGTATGAAAATTAATTTAACATCGATCGGATTATCAACTCTCTTATCTATTGGGTCAATTGCTCATGTTGCCGTTGCCGTTCAACCTACGATTGTACGAGTTCATTCACCATTAGATCGGGTGATGACTTTGAAGATTCACCCTGGTGTGGGAGCCAACATCAATTTTGAACCCGTAGGCGAGATTATCGAAACGATTATTTTAGAAAATAAATCTTTTGTTGGTTTGACGATTAATGGGACATTAGCTACTCAAGATCGAGATAAATCTACTACGTCTACTGCTTCCTTAGTCCATTTATCGTTAATTGATAAGTTAGATATTCCAGGAGTGTCAGGAATTAATAAACAGACAGCACAATCGAGTTTGACCATCGTGACCAAAACTAAATTGGGCAATCGAGTCACTTATGTGTTCAATCTTCGCCGCGCTACCAAAAAAGATGTGGCAGTAGCTTTAGTTGATTTTATTCCTCAACCACTGCCATTGCCAAAGCTAGTCCCTCAAGCTGCGCCGATCGATCCCCGATCGCTAGAACGACAAGCTGCGATCGATCGAGAACAACGGCAGGCTTTAGTTTCAAAATTAGTAATTGGGCTGGGGATCATGACCAGAAATGGGGAACTCAAAGAATATTCGCCACGAGAACTTGATGCCATCAACAAAATGATTGGTGAAATTTATGGTGGACGTTCACTGGCGGAATCTGCCGAAAAATTTAATGTCGATCGAGTTTTAGTATCCAAAATGATTGTCTTAGGTGGTTCTTAGTTAATGTCAAACATCTTGAAGCAAGTCGCCGATTTCAATAATTCTCTTGCCTTTGCCAAGACTTGTAAGTTGGTCTGTTATTTTATCCAAGCTTTAGCTGTCAGACTATTCTTATCTCAAGTTCGAGGAAAATTGCTGTGAATAAATTCTTTTTGGTAGCAGTGGGTTTATTCATTCCTTTATTTCCTATCTCTGTTCGAGCGCAGACTCCTGTCTCTTTGGAAGCTGTCTTGGCGAAAAACACCATTGGCAATATGGCAAGATTCACCCAAGCGATGAACACTCAAATCCCGCCCCAAGCTCAGAGTGTTTTAGGGGGAACGACCAGTATTAATTGTCCGAAAGGAGCCGCTCCAGCTAGTTGTATTCCGATGGCAATTTGGCATACCACGTTTAGAACGGGAGATCTTACACCTGCAAGTATCGCTGCTAAAACAGGTCAACCGATCGATTCCAATCAAAGTTTGGCAGAAGCTACACCTTGGTTGAGCAAAATGAAAATCTCTGATGTGTTAGCGGTTAATCCCGTAATGCGGAGGATGCCTGTTGTCGCAAATGGGCAACGGACTACGTTGGGAGCTTTGGCAACTTCAGTAATTAACAGAAGTGGGACATATACCCCAGCAGCCGCTAATCGACTGATGGGCGATCTGGTAGATTTACGCCAGACTAAGGTTGCCCAAATTCCTCAAATTCAAAATATTCCATTCAAAAACTTTCCAGGACTATTAAAACTTCCAGCGAATACGATTCCAGGTTTGAGCCAAATTAAACTGACAGAGATGCCTGGGTTCCAACTTAATGGTGGGATTGCCCTGATGAAGTTGGATCTAATTCGGACTAAAGAAAAAAATATCCGTCATATGGTGATGTCTGGTTCGAGTCGGGAACCTAATGCTAAATGTGTCAAAAATTGCGACTATGCGGAATTTCATCCGTGGGTAGGAATGCCATATCTCAGAGGTGCCAGGATTATCTCTGGTGATAGTCTCTCAGTTCGAGGCGGAGAGGGTATCCTGGGCTGGGTTAATGGTGGGATGGAGCCAACTGGAGTTGAAGCTAATCTCGGTTCTGGGGGCATTAAATTTGTGATTCGCAATCTCAATGCCAAACAAGGCTCTGCAACAGTTAATGTCAACTTTCGCGCATGTGGATGGTTGGTTGGCTGTACGCCATATTTTTTGGGTATTCCGCTCTTCAATATTTCCGAGAAAAATAACTGGTTTCCGCTAACCACCACGAGTGCTAGTGTTTATCGACAGTTGAGAGTGGGGGTTAAGTAATGATGTCAACCCATCAACCCCTCTCCTTCCCCCCCATTATCCAACAAGCACAATCCCATCTATTCTCTCCTCTCGGTTTGATTCTAATCTGTGGGACGATTTTGGCGATCGTGAGTATTGGTGGCGGTAAGCCCAAAGGCAAGCTGGCTCATGCTTATTGGGGTGGAGCGACAGAGAAGAGTAATGCCCAGAAAAAAGGTAAGGCACAACTGAGATCGCCCAAGATTGGTTCGACTACCCTATACATCAATACTCCGCAGAGTGTGCGCCGCAAGCATCGAAACTGGGTGATTGAGGAGATTAAAACATCCTTGAAAAAACGCAAGATTGATGAGGCAGAAATCGTCGAAAAGCTTCAACAGGCTGAAGCTAGTCTCCCCCCTAAAGTTAGTCCCTTAGCTAGCAATAAAACGATCTTTTTCCCAGACGTGCAGCAAGGTACGGTAGTTTTTGGGGCGGCAGGTACGGGTAAATCTTATGGGGTCTTAAATCCTTTCTTACGTTCGGCAATCGATCAAGCATTTTCAGTCGTCCTCTGGGATTTTAAATACCCAGAACAGACTAAAGAAATCGCTGGCTATGCTAAGGAACGGGGTTATAACGTCCAGATTTTCGCGCCGAGTTTTCCTGAAAGCTCTACTCTCAATTTGCTCGATTTTATTCGCGATCCTGGGGATGGTGTCGCCGCTGGACAGATTGCCGAAACGATCGTCAAAAATAGTAGTGGTGGCGATAAAAAGGGCGGCAATGAGTTCTTTGAGAACGCTGGATCTGCTCTAGTTCAAGGTGTATTCCTGGCTGCTAAATGGATTGGCGAACTCGAACATAGACCGGAACTTGCGGATCTGATGATGAGTGCCTCGATCCTCAATTTGCCTAATCTTAGTTCCCGCCTTAAATTTGCGACTAAACGCCTGAATGTGTGGAATGCTCAGGCTTTTGCTCAACTAGTTAGCTCTGGCGGGGGGAAAGAAACTAATGTAACTGAGAGTGGCATTATCGCTACGGCTCAAAAAGTCTTCCAGCAACTAGTCAAACGGGACTTCGTTCCTGCTCTGTGTGGGACTAGTAACTTTAAGCCAGATATTGAGGGTAAAACCTTAGTAGTCGTCGGTTTGAATCAAGATTATCGTCATGTACTGGCACCCATCCTGGCTACCGTCCTCGATACGCTGATCTCCCGCAATATCGCCCACTCCCGCCATCGTACCTCGCCACTAGTAACTAGCCTAGATGAGTTGCCCTCGATCTACCTCCCTAAAATTGCTAATTGGCTGGCAGAGGCACGTTCGGCGGGTTTTGTCGGGATTCTAGGTTTACAAAATCAATCCCAGCTTAAAGAAGCTTATGGGGAAGATCGGGCGCGAACGATCCTTGCTAACTGTGGTACTAAGTTCTTTCTTAACCCTCAAGATGACTCTTCAGCGGAGCAATATAGCAAGTATTTGGGAGAGGAGGATATTAAATACTGGACGAAATCTACTAGTAGCAGTGGTGGCGCAAATGGTCGTTCTACTTCCAAGTCCGAGCAGATTGCTAAAGTCCCACTGATGGAAGCAGCGGGGTTTCTCAAACTTCCCCAAGGTAAGGCTGTTTGTATTTCTCCTGGGTATGCAAATAAAAC
>JANPJH010000138.1:0-29680 GCA_031425415.1 Chamaesiphon sp. VAR_61_metabat_425
TCTAGGCGATTCCAGCGGAAGGAACCATCTTTAAATAATAGTTCTTTGAGCGAGTTCCGTAAATCGGGCGCGGGATCTGTCAGTAACCGTTTGGCAACGTAAGGATAAGCCTTCGCGAGGACTTTAAATTCGGGATCTACAGAAATTGCAATTCCTTCGAGAGTAGCCAGCGATCGCAAGATCAATGCATAGTAAGCTGGTACTTGGAATGGGAATTCATACATCACGCCCGATAATTGGTCGGTAACACTCTTAAAATCTAAGTCGGCGATATTAGTGCCACTAATTCCTAGCGAACTATTGAATACATAAGTTAAAGCCGGAATAATTGGGGTGAGATCTGTATCTGGAGTCAGAAATTCTAACTTCACAAAATCTCGTCCCAAACCATCGAAATCGCGATTGACTAAATGTACGATCGCCTCTACCAAACCATACCGTTGATATGGTTTGACTTGGCTCATCATTCCAAAATCTAAGTAAGCTAACTTACCATCGGGAGTGGCGAGTAAATTACCAGGATGCGGATCGGCATGAAAGAAACCATGCTCTAATAATTGTCGCAGCGAACATTGAACGCCAACCTCGACTAGATAAGTAGCATTGAGTCCCTGTGCGGCTACTGCTTCGAGATTGGTGAGTTTTGTCCCCGTAATCCACTCCATTGTCAGGACGCGTCTGCCTGTATATTGCCAGTAAATGCTTGGTACATAAATATCTTGCATACTGCCGTATAGTTCGGCAAACTTTTCAGCATTACGTCCTTCATTTTCATAGTCCATTTCCTCGAAAATGCGCTCGGCAAATTCATCGACGATCGAGACTAAGTTACTGCGGATTTGCTTAAAATTTGTTTGCGACCAAATTGCTAAAGTCCGAACGACATGCAGATCTAAAGTGATGCTATCGGCTAATCCCGGACGTTGAACTTTAACTGCGACATCTTCACCGCTCCAAAGTTTGCCTTTATATACTTGACCCAGTGAAGCAGCCGCGATCGGTAAGTCGCTAATCTCAGCATAAATCGCTTCAGGACGATCGCCTAATTCTTCTTCAATAAATTGATAGGCAATCTCATTAGAAAAGGCCGGAATATTATCTTGTAGTTGAGCTAACTCTTCTAAAAATTGGGGTGGCACCAAATCGGGACGTGTTGAAAGTGCCTGACCGATTTTGATATATGCTGGCCCTAATTTCGTAAGCATTCGCCGCATCTGCACGGCGCGGTTCCCTAAGTTTTGCTTGGTGCGGTTCGTTTGCTTATCGAATAATACCCCCACAGCAAAGCTGATAATGGGGAAAAAGATATTTAAAAAGCGGGTAAATACTTTGAGTGGTTGACTACTGTAGTATTGGGCGATCGCAATTGGATCGTACTTTAACCAGGTATCATCCGTCACTTCCCGCACTCGCCGCGAGGGTTTAACCTCGGCATCAGCCACTAGTTCAGTTGGTACGGCTGCCGCTGCTGGCTGGGTAGATGATGTATCGGCTCGGTTGAACTGAGTGGAAGATGTATTGTTCATGCTGACTGGGTGAAAATTGTTAGCCCTTGTTAACTATTGTAACAATCTTATTGAGCTTGCATGGGGTAATAAACCGAACATTTTTGGGTGAAATTGCGAAGTAGGGGGTGGGGAATTGCTGTACCACGGTATGCTACCCGCATGGGAGTAGAAGGATAGGGGATAGAGTTAAGTGTACTACTAGGCACTGCGCTTGCCATGATCAAAGGCGTAAGAAATCTCTATCCAGTATGTACTAATTAAAGCTGGAGGAAATTGCTACCTTTACCTGTGATAGTCGTAATACGCGATCACCCAGAGTATAGCCGCGTTTAAACTCTTCTAAAATCATCCCCACGGGACGATCGTGAGTACCAACTTCCTGAATAACTTCATGGAGATGGGAATCAAATTGATGCCCAATTGTTTCGGTAACGCGCACACCGATTTCTTTGATACTCCCAAGCATTTTAGTTTCTAACATCGAATAGCCTTTTTGAATTGCTGCTTCGCGATCGGTTTGAGGTTTAATTGAAGTTCTTGCCAATTCAATCACGTCAATTACTGATAATAATTGCAGCGCAATCTCAGCGCGCGTGGTCTGTTCGGTTTGCCATCGACTTTGTTTAATGCGTTGGTCAAATCGATCTGATTCTTGTTGATAGTTTTCTAGTTCGCGCAATAACTGCGCATTTTCAGTCTGGACTTTTTCTGCTTGCTGTTTCCAATATATACAGGTGGCTAAGCTTGACTCTTCATCTAGATCTGGCTCACTACCTTCTTTATAAGTATCTGCATCAGCAAGCTGATGTTGTAGGAGTATTTTGGGCGAAATACACCGTTTGATTTCCGCAAGTGTGGTATCGCCTAACCTAAATAACTTAACTGCCAAATCCAGAAAAGATCGCATTCCGGTTTCTTGAGCAGCTAAATCGATTCGCTCAGCATCCCCACTAACAATTGCCGATTTAAGCCGATCGGTCAATATTAGTACCTCATGTATGCCTGTCCGTCCTCGATAGCCTAATCCCTGACATTTAGCACACAATTTACCTGTCTGTTTTGCCTGTTCGATTTCCTGGAGACTGAGACTATTGGCTTGATAATATTGCCGCTTGTCGCTGAGGCTGAGTGGAGTACTACCTAGTTGCGTTAATTCCCAGCTCTCTGGCTCGTAGGGCAGCCGACAGCGATCGCAGGTTTGCTTGAGCAGCTTTTGAGCGATGATGCCGATGGTGGCGGTATAAAGCTGCGCTGAAGGCACACCTAGACTAATCAACTGGGCGATTGCCTCACCTGCTGTCGGAGCAGAGATGGTGGCGAAGACAAGACAGCCTCGCGCTACAGCTTGCAAGGTAACTTGAGCGACTGCGAGGGTGTCGATACAACCAATGGCAAGAATATCGGGCTGCTGATTCAGACAAGTCTCAATGGTGTGGACGAGCGTTTCACTGCTGGCATTCGGCAGGATAATCTGATTGACTCCGGGTACAGTATATTTTAATTGCCGATCGATCGCATAGATCTGCCGATCGGGTCGCACCAATGCCGCTAGGCTAGTATAAACTGTGGTAGATTTGCCGCTATCTTGTCCGCCAACAATTAAGATTAAACCGCGATCGCTGTGAATTAATGCTTGAATTGGATTGATAATCTCCTGATTAGGAATTAGATGGCGTAGGGATAATGGCTGTTGTTGAGGATAGATAATTTTGGCGGTAATGCTATCGCCAAATTGAGTAGGTAGGGTAGTAATCTCAACCGTAACTCGACCGCTTTTACTTGGATGATGAATTGTGCCAATTTGTGGTGCAGGCAGATTTGCAGCGATTTGGGCTGTTGATTTGAGATATTCGATTGTGGGTACGACCATTTTGTGGGGTAAATTCTGCAATGCTGTTTGCAGCACTCCATCTTTGCGAATACCAATCTGGAGCGATTTCGCTTGGGGTTCAAAATATAAGTGGGTTGCTAGGTCTTCGATCGCTTTGGCTAAAATGCGACTGACCAATTTGACGATCGAATTATCTTCTTCAGATGTAGCTCGGATATCAGTCATCATCAGTTCATATTTAGTCAAGCTCGGGTGTTTAGATCTCTATTATGTTTGTCGATCTGTCGATCGGCATCCGCCATTATACGATGCTTGTAAATTATTGCCGATCGGTTAATTTAATCGCCAGATTTTAATTGTCCGATCCCAGCTACCACTAATCAAGGTTTGGCCAATTGGCTGAAAAACAATCGACTTGACGGCACTTTGATGTGCCTGGATACTTGCCGTCAACTGCCTAGTATGGACATCCCACAGGTTCACCACACCATCAATTGAGCCAGAGGCGATCGTTTTGCCATCGGGACTAATTGCAACTGTCAGCACCCCATCTTGATGCCCTTCAAGGATATAGTTATTCGCCGTTCCCAACTGGCGTACGCGGACGGTACGATCGCTACTACCGCTGATAATTAGCTGTCCATCTCGACTAATTGCTAGAGCATGAATCTTTTGGGCGTGAGCCTCGATCGTTTTTAATAACTGCTTTTGCTCCAAATCCCAAAATCGGATCGTCCGATCGGCACCGGCACTAATTAAGATCTTACCATTGGGCATAAATTCGATCGCTGTCACCGATTCTTGATGTCCGTCAAGAGTGTAAATAACTTTACCTGTATCGGCATTCCATAACCGAATTCGCCGATCGGCACCACCACTAGCTAATGTCCGTCCATCGGGACTAAACTGGACGCAATAAACATACCCACCATGACTATTAAAACTGCTCAAATCTGCATGTAACTCTTGGATCGAAGTGCCGATCGATTCCCACCTTCGCAGTTGGACTTTGCAATTTTTATCCCCACTGGCAATCTGGCTCTGATTGGGACTAGCGGCAACCGCATAAATTGAGTTATTGGTAGAATAGGTGGCGATCGGTTGTTGTGGCATTGTCAAGTTCCAGACTGCTACCGTTCCACCATCATCGCCACTAATTAGATATCGACCATTCGTAAAAATGGCGATCGTATTAATCGGTTTTCGATGCCACTCAAATGTATGAATACACGCCCAATTTTGATCGGCTATGGTTACTGGCAGTGGTAAAGTAGAAATTATTTTTGTAGGATCAATTCCACTAATAGACGATGAATTTTGGGAGCTAGGAGAAATAGTTACTGTTGATAAATTGGCAATTGTATTTCCCTGGAGATCGGCAATCGCTGCTTTGGCAGTTGGATATCGATCGATTGGTTTAGGTTGAATTAATTTATCTAAGATATCACTTAATTGTGTGTCGATCGATTGGACTAACACATTTCGCCAAGCCCATTCACCTCGATCGTCATTAAATAAATTAAATGGTGAAATTCCCGTCAGTAGATGAATGCAAGTCACACCCAGGCTGTAAAGATCGCTAGCGGGAAAAGCTTTGCCCCAGCCCTGTTCTGGTGCCATAAATTCTGGTGTGCCAATCGTTGTCCCTTTGGATGGAGATTGGTTAGCCTTGGTAATTTTAGCCGCACCGAAATCAACCAAATATAAACGTCGATCTTCAGTTCGCCGAATGATATTTTCTGGCTTAAGATCGCGATGAATAAATCCTAGCTGGTGTAGATAATCTAGTGTTGGTAAAAGCGCGTTTAGTAATTCTCGAATCTGATTGGGTGAGAAAACTCCTTTCTCAGTCAACTCATCCTTGAGATTTTGCCCATTGACAAATTCTTGAACTAAATATTGCCGTCGATCGGGTGTAATAAAATAAGCGAGTAATTTAGGAATATTAGGATAATCTAGTTGCTCTAAGGCGATCGCTTCTTGGGTAAATAATTCGGCGGCTTTTTGAGTTGCCGCTGTCCCTTCCATCTGGGGAAAGAATTGCTTAATTACACAAAAAGGCTTAGATGGCTTATCTTCATCGATCGCTTGAAATGTTCGCCCAAATCCACCTTGACCGATCGGTTTGATGGCTAAATATCGATCTCGCAGTCTCAATCTGCCCCCGCAACTGCGGCAAAAATTACTCTGAGGGGGATTTGCTGGATGCAAGCAACTAGGATTGAGACAATAGCTCATAGAGGTATTAGTTAAATGCAAAAAATCAGAGCATAATCGCTCTGATTTTAACAAAGATTATGAGTTAGTTAAGCATCAGCCCATTTGCCGAGAGGCCAATTTTTCAAAGTGTGCTTGAGTTTGATAAAGAAACTGTTCGCGACTATCAACTGCATTAGTCAATGTGGGAACTAGGTTACGAGCTTGAAGTGCCATGTGCATCTGAAGGTGGGCTACATAGTCACTCATCTCTTCACCTGCTGCTAGTCGGTTGTATAGGACAGTCTGGGCGAAATTGTTCTCCATCACTGAGTACTCTTAAAAATTAAGGATCGATCGTTAATACTTATCAACGAAGTTAGCACACCTTATCGGCTTTGCTTCAATTTTTGCAATGAAGGTTAACAAATTAGCCGATCGAGCCAGGAGATGCCGATCGATCTTCCAGCCATTGGATTACCTGTTGTCCTAGTTGAACATGATTTAGTCGATCGATTTCCCGAATGCCTGTAGGGCTGGTGACATTAACCTCGGTTAAATAGCCACCGATCACATCGATCCCGACGAAGTATAAGCCAGCAGCTTGGAGCTTAGGGGCAAGAGCCGCACACATTTCATACTCTCGATCGGTAATATCTACTTTCGCGCTGCGTCCACCCACAGCCATATTTCCCCGAAATTCAGTGCCAGTGGGAATCCGATTCACGGCTCCGAGCGGTTTACCCTCAAGTAAAATAATCCGTTTATCCCCATCTTTCGCCGCCGGGAGAAACTTTTGAATCATCAGCGGCTCATTACTTCTGCCTGTACTTACTTCAACTAGGGAGTTGAAATTTCGATCGCCTGGTTCGAGGAATAAAATCCCCTCGCCGCCTTTACCCCCTAGTGGTTTTAATACCCCGGCACCATGAGTTTCGACAAACTGCCGAATTACCGCCTTATCGCGAGAAACGATCGTCTCAGTCATCCACTCGGAAAATTGGAGGGCAAACATCTTCTCATTCGCCGTTCGCAACCCATTAGGACTATTTACTATCAGCGTTTTAGTCGGATCGATATAGTCAAGAATATATGTCGCGTACAAGTAAGGAACATCCACAGGTGGATCTGTCCGCATGAACACAGCAGTCATTTCCTCCAGCGGTCGAAAGACGGTATCGCCAAGCTGATACCAGTCTGGCTGCGCCACCCACAAGCCATCTTCCAGCATCACAGGGGTAAGTTTGACTTGTTGTAAGAATCCCCAGGCTTTACCCCCCACAACGCTCAATTGTTCGGCGCGGGTAATCCACACCTCATGTCCTGAGCGATCGGCAGCTTCCATCAATGCCACACTGGTATCGTGGGTAGGATCTAGTTTGGCGATCGGGTCAATAATAAATGCTAGCTTCATGGGAGAGATTAGGGGATAGAGATTTATGGCTGTTTGAGAGGTTTTATTGGTACGATTCCCCCTGCCTCTAAGCATCTTAAACGATCGAGCATTGCTTTTTTTCGCGCTTATTTACCCACGCTATGAACTAGTGTCAACAAAGCACCCATTTGTTCTTGTCCGTTGATGGCAAGATCGCTATGACATAAATACAATCGTTGCGTGACCCGATGGAGCAGATCCCGCAAGATTCGCTCTAGTCGCTGTTCGTCGCTAGCTGCGGTATCAGCTTCCGTCCAAGGACGCAGAGGGCGGTCCTTGAGTAGGAGATTAGCACCATACAGCGTCGCTGCCCCACCTTCTGCCCACAGGCTCGAACCGACATCCAGCCAGAAATGATAGGGGTGAGATTTTTTGCTAGCGCGATATTGGAAAATATTGGAAAGGGTGACGGCGGAATGATGAGTTTGAAATTGCCGAATCGGGTAAGGATTGGCACTGACGGTACCCTGGCGGAGGAGGAGAATAAATTGGGCGGTAATCTGATGGGCTGAGTCGATATATTCAGCCGGGGTGTGAGTCCGCTCGGCGACTGTCCAATAGTGTTGGGCGGTTTCCATTAGTTCGCGGAGGGCTGAAAGCCGGTCGAAGGGTAAATAACTACCCTGCTGGAAAAAATAGCCGATCGCTTCAGCGAGCAAATTTAGCGGTAATGGCTGTTGCTGCTGGACTCGCTCTACCCAAGCGAGAATCCGATCGTAAGCCTTGGTAGCAACGGCACCGAGACGATCCCAACGCGGGAAATTAGTATGGGGTAGGAGGCGCGGCTGGGATAGGGAGGGGGCGTAACAGTAGTCGGCCAGTAAACCCGCTCGCACGGGGTCGATCGAGGTGGGGCGGGATGTGGGAATATTTTGGCGATCTTCGCTGAGGGTAACGAAAAGATCGGCAATTTCATCGCGACCGATTAATTGTCCTAACCCAGGATAGGTTAACGCCATCAGGCTCAGTAAGGCGCGAACACCAGGATCGCTATTAAGTGGACGTTGGGCGTTGAGCGACTCGATCGGGATCTGGTGGCGATCGAAAATTTCGGTGATGGTATATCGCGAAATCGCGTCTAAACCAGGGGCGATGATGGCAATTTCACCCGGTTGAACTTTACCACTTTTAATTTGCTCGATCGCCGCTTCTGCTGTTTGTTTGAGCATTTCGCCACGGGTACGGGTTTCGATCGATCTAATCTGATGGGGCAAAATTAGCAACGTGCCTGGATTGATGACAGCTTGGACGATGAGATCTACTGTGGGTGAATTAGTCTGGCGATTGACAAATAATGGTGGATCGATCGGATCTAGATAAATTATTTGTGCGGGAGCGCATCTGGATTTTAACCCCAATAAATAATTTGGGTCGGCACTCAATCCCAGTCGCACCATCCCATCGGGATTGTAGCTAAAGGCGGACAATACGCCAGCATCTAACAACCACTCACAAATATCTCGACCGATCGCCGGATAATCATCCACATCATCCGCAATTAAGCCCCAATAGCGACTTCGCAAATGCCGTTGATACTCAGGATCGGCTAATAAATGCCGCCAATACAGTTCCGTCACGATCCCATAAGTCAATAAACCGCGATCGAGACACCAATCTCTCCACTCGGCGGCTAATGACTCCACCTCGCTATAAATCGGCGCAGCCGCCAGCTCCACCCCAAATCCCTGGGCGAGTAAACTCGGCATCAATTCCAACGTCGTACAACTATAAGCCGCCAACTGGAGCAAATCCAAAGTCCGCCGGACAAATCGGTACTCAGAGGGGGCAATTTCCCGCCAATTGAGCCGTTCTAGCGCAGGATGCCACAATTTCGTCGCCAACTCCTGTTCTGTCTCTGGTCGCAATCTCAGGGGGAAATGAGCGGGTAAGTTTAATTTTTGAATCAGAAGCGGATAGAATAACAACACTTCATCCTGAATAAAGCCGATTGTTGTCTTAGCGGTAATTGGATACTTCCCTTGGGTGGCAGTAGTTAATCGATCGCCTAAATTTCGTTTACTATCATCATTACCAGCTAAAACCAAAATTTTAGAATTCTGGTGTGATTGTTTGCCCAGCACAACTCGCTCATCCAACCACTGGCAAAATTGAGCTACTAGGGCACTCGTCTTGCCACTCCGTGTTCCCCCCTCAATCCAAACTGCTCTAGAATTCATTACCCTTCAACTCCGATCGTGATTTACAGGATTTGCGGTGTCTCTTATCGGAGAGGCTCCGCCAACGCGCTTGTCGGGTGCCCCGACAGTTGAGCAAGACCAAGGATATACAGGATTAAGTTATCTGCACTAAGCTTTCCCCTTTCCCCCTTCCCCCTTCCCCCTTCCCCCTTTCCCCTTTCCCCAACTCCCAACTGACGATGGAAAGCTTTCTAGTCAATAAATTTGGTCAATACTGGCGCAAAGCGAATCAGTGGTTTTATCGTACAGCCGATCGAGCATTGGATGAAGCCTACAAAGCCGCATTAAAAATCAAAGCGATCGAAGATGAACACTTTGGCGGTGAAAAGATCGAGCTGCTCCCAGGCTATACAGGGAATCAAGTTGCCACTTATTTCCAAACCGATCTCAATAAATACCTGAATATTGCTCGGATTAGATTAGCCGAGTTTCAGACTAGTCGCACCCTCACAGTGCGGAATTATTCCCAACCGCCAGAAAATCAACAATTTGACCGGGGGTTCAATTCGATCGATCCATATCCTCCAGATATCGATCGAGAAGCGCGGATCTTAGAGAAACTCAGCTTTATCGATGAGATTCTGACTCGTTATGCTGATGCGCAAACCGAACCAGCAGAATATTCAGCCGATCGAAAAGCTACATTTGGACAACGAGCGGTAGATACGCTGAGCGGATTGAGTACAAATTTCCCAAAACGCACACTTCCAGGATACAACGCGATCGAGCCAGAAAATTTAATTAATCTCCCAGATCCCCGCCAGTCTGATAATAGTATGACTAATCGTCCTGATCGACCAGATGACAACATTAACAAAAAAGCGATCATCGATCCCTCCTTGATTAGAACCTTTCGCCGGATTCAGCAAGACCTCAACCCCAAAGCTGAAGCTCAAGTGCTAGAAAGCTATCGCTTCCATCAAGGTAAAACTAAAACCTCGCTCAGATTTATCCTGATCCTGATTTTAGTCCCACTCCTAGTCCAATTTCTTTCCAAAATTATCGTCATTGGCCCCGCCGTCAACCTCTATCGCAGCTATAGTCACGCAGATGTTTTCCTCAACGTTAACCTCGAAAAAGAGGCGATGGAAGAAATGGAACGATTTGAGAAGAACCTCAAATTTAAGCAGCTCGTTGGAATAGCCCCCAAACTCACCACCGCGCAGATTGAGGCTCAAGTCAAGGAAAAAGCCGAAGAAATTAAAGTAGACTTCTACCGTCAAAGTGCTGAAGCGGTCAAAAACTGGTTTGCAGATATCCTGTCGATCGTCACCTTCGCTTGGTTGATTGTTAACAGCGAACAACAGATTACCATCCTCAAATCCTTCCTCGACGATCTAGTCTCTGGACTCAGCGACACTGCTAAAGCCTTTATCATCATCCTCCTCACTGATACCTTTGTTGGCTTTCACTCGCCCCACGGTTGGGAAATAGTCCTCGAAGGTACCGCCAAACATTTAGGTATTCCCGAAAACCGCGAGTTCAACTCCTTGTTCATCGCCACCTTTCCCGTCTTAATCGATACCGTCTTCAAATATTGGATCTTCCGTTACCTCAACGGTCAATCTCCCTCGGCTGTGGCTACTTATAAGACGATGAATGAGTAGTTAGTGAGAATTTAAAAAAATATCCTGACAGGGTGATAGGTAACTTGAAAGATGTGGGTAAGCTGAGGACACGAAGCAAGCGAACCAACCCCAACCCTTTCGGAGATATTAAAAGTGAGAACTGAACTACAAGCTAAATTCATCCAACACCTCAACCGCAAACAAAGCGAAAAAGGTTTTACTCTCGTAGAACTCTTAGTTGTAATTATTATTATCGGTATTCTGGCGGCAATTGCCCTACCTAACTTCTTGAACCAAGGTGCAAAAGCCAAGCAAACTGAAGCTAAACAAAACATTGGTCTGATTAACCGGACTCAAACCTCTTTTCGTTCTGAAAATAATGCCTTTGCTGGCTCTTTTGACATCCTGGCAACTGGTACTCTCACTGGTTCTGGTAGCGTTACCTCAACTGGCAACTATAGCTACACATTAGCTGCTAGCACTGATACTGCTAGCATCCTCGCTCAAGCAAAAGATGGGGCACTCAAAGGTTATAGTGGTGCTAATGGTCGCTATACTAATGCTGCTAGTCAAAGTGTAATTGCTAGTGTTCTGTGTGAAGCAAACACTCCTGGTACTGGATCTACAACTGCGCCAACGGCTGGTAGTACTTCTAACTGTCAGACTGGCTATACTCAGTTAGGTTCTTAATCTTAGTTTCAACTAAAGTATTAATAGCTCTTCATTATAACTATTATTTTGAGGAGCTATTTACGATTATTTACTTGACAGGTATTAATTAGCTACAACTCATTAATGCTAGAAGTGTAAGTATTGAACTGACAATAAAAATGATATATTAAATATGAGGACTGAAATCCAATCTAAATTTATCGGATACCTCAATCAAAAACAAACCGAAAAAGGTTTTACACTTATAGAACTTTTAGTTGTAATTATTATTATTGGTATTCTAGCGGCAATCGCCCTGCCCAATTTCCTCAATCAAGGTGCAAAAGCCAAGCAAACCGAAGCTAGACAAAACATCGGTCTGATCAACCGTGCTCAAACACTTTATCGCGGTGAAAACAGTAGTTTTGCTGGCACGTTTGATCGTTTAGGCATCGGCTCTTTGGCTGGTAACACTAGCAATAGTATTACTCTCAATTATAGCTATTCTCTCACGGCTAATACTAATAATTCTACTATTATTGCCACAGCACAAGATAGTGCTCTTAAAGCTTATAGCGGAGGAAATAATCGCTATATCAATAGTGTAAGTACAAGTGTGATTAGTTCGATTATTTGTGAGGCATTAACTCCAGGTATAGCAGCAGCCTCTTTACCAGTAGTCAGTTCGGCAACTTCCGGACCAACTTGTCCAGCTAGTGGCTATCAGCAGTTAGGAAATTAATAGATCGATGTTAATATTACTCGATATTGGACTCTCTACATGTCCTCGTCAGTAATTCTACAGATAGTCTATAGCGATTAAATATTTTATTAAGTATTTACCCCGATCTACTAAGATTTTTTTGCAAATATACTTTAGTTAAACTGTGCAAAGATTATCTACCGATCGAGCAATATTTACTTATGCCGCAACTTTTAGATGCAAGTACTTCAATTCTAGCAGATAGAGAAATTCAATCTAGTGAATTTTATGAATCAGCAGTTTTGATAGATGAGACGATTATCAGCAACTATTGGTATTTAGGGCTAAGCTACTTATTAGAAGGTAGAGAGGAAGATGCTCAAGCGGCTTGGTTTGTCCCTTTGTCTGGGGTAAATGAAGCCGATGTAGATATATACACTGATGAGCTATCGATGGTTTTAGAGCAGCAAGCTAATACCCTAGCTCAAGTTTCAGATTTGGAAGCAGCATGGCTAATTCGCCAGCATCTGTGGATACTTAAACCTGACCGAGTTGAAAATATATTACAGCTAGTCATCCTAGCTGACCAGCTAGATTTATTGACATCTGAATCCCTAATTAATTGGCAGATTGATGAATTGCTAAAAATGCAATCTGTCGGCAATATCGACGATCGTTTACTAGAGCTAACTATGGCAGCTTTATTGAACAGAATATACACAGATTTAAGTCTAAATATAGTCGAATCTTGTCTGAAATTAGCTGGAGATTCTCGGCATAGCATTTCTCTTAAATTGGTTAACAGAGCATTTGAATTGTTTCATCAAAAAAAACTAGGAATCTTTGCAACAAAACTAGTAGAAACTTCTCATAATCTATTTCCAGACGAATTAGGCATATGTCAAGTTTTGGCAGGTTTATACTCAGGTATCGATCTTCATACACAAGCAATTGCGGTATCAGAATATTACTATCAATCAGCTCAAAATACTTTAGATCGTTTATTCGGTAGCTATTTGATTCAAAGATCTTATCTAACAGCAGGTAATTGGCAAGGATATCAAGAAAGACTAGATCTACATCGCTCTCTACAACGTCAAATTATTAATAATCTACCAAGCAACTTGCCTGAATTTCAGTATCAACACTCAATTATTTCATCATTTTTTTATCCATATATTGAAGATAATCCTCGAACAAATAGATCGTTGCAGAACCAAATTTCTAGAATTCACCAAAATAGTCTTAGTGATCTACGTATCAAGTCTGACGTTGAAGAGCTAGTACTAGAGAAAAAAATAGGTGTTATCCGAATTGGCTATCTAGCTTCAACTCTCAAAGAGCACTCTGTTGGTTGGTTGAGTCGATGGCTATTCCATTACCACGATCGACAGTCTTTTCAGATTTTTAATTATTGTATCAATCAAAATTCTCAAGATCCATTCAACCATAAATGGTTTAGAGACAAAGTAGATATTAGCTATTACTTTGAGAATAATCCCGAACGAATTGCGGCTCAAATTGAGGAAGATAAAATAGATATTCTGATCGATTTAGATAGCCTCACTTTCGATCTTAGTTGTAAAGTAATGGCATATAAACCAGCACCATTACAAGTAACTTGGCTCGGTTGGGATGCGTCAGGTTTACCTGCGATCGATTACTTTATTGCCGATCCTTACGTCCTTCCCGATGATGCTCAAGATTACTATCAAGAGAAAATCTGGAGACTACCGCAAACTTATCTCGCTGTAGATGGTTTTGAAGTCGGTATTCCTACCCTAAATCGTCAAGATTTAGGCATTCCTGATGATGCAATAGTTTATTTTAGTAGTCAAGGTGGCTACAAACGTCACCCCGATAATATTCGCTGTCAAATGCGAATTATCAAAGCTGTGCCAAATAGCTATTTATTAATTAAAGGTAAAAGCGATCCAGAAATGATTCGCGATTTATTCGGCAAAATTGGCGAAGAAGAAGGAGTAAGTTTAGAGCAATTGCGATTCTTGAGTGGCGTTCCGGATGAGTATACCCACCGGGCTAATTTAGCGATCGCCGATATTGTACTGGATACTTTCCCTTACAATGGTGCCACTACTACTCTCGAAACTCTCTGGATGGGGATTCCGATGGTGACTCAGGTAGGGCAGCAATTTGCAGCACGCAATAGTTATACCTTTATGCTTAATGCAGGAATTGAGGAAGGAATTGCTTGGAATCAGCAAGAGTATATCGATTGGGGGATTAAATTAGGACTCGATCGAGACTTGCGAGATAAAATTGCTGGTAAGCTGCGATCGGGACGAACTACGGCACCAGTTTGGAATGCCAAACAGTTTACGCTCGATATGGAGCAGGCTTATCGCGAGATGTGGGAGAAGTATCAGGCACAACGTCTGGATGATGAGGTCATCGAGCTGCATTCACAGAACTAATTTTAGTGTGAGCAGGTAGACTTTGGTTATAACTGTGAGAATTGCTTGAATATTTCAGTACATAACAAATCGTGATTGTCAAGGCTGAGAAAACGGAGATTGCAGAGTAATAAATAGTAGATCGATCTCTCTGAAAATCTGGTGTTTCTGACATTCTAGAGATCGGGGCAAAGGTGATAAGCTATTAGTCGATGAGTTAGGAACCCTTAACTTTGGCAATTATCGAAATACCCCCCGATTTCTCAAGTTCGACAACTACAGAGCGACTCTTAGAGTTGATTTGTACTCACCCCGATGGTTTAACAATTAAGGAGCTAGCTGACACTTTAAATCGTCCTGTTTCGATGCTCCAAATCTGTCTCAAGATTCTGACTGCTAACCAAAAAGTAACTGTTAAACAGCGAAATAATGGACAGCAAATAGTCAATGTCTATATCTTGAAACCAGTGCGGAGCAAACCGGAGCATCCATTTAGACGGTTGACTAGTAACGATTATGGTGGAATCACGCCACTTTATCTACGGGAACTCACTGGATTAACAAAAGCCGAAGTCGCCAACGAGTTAGGCTTAAATGTCCGGATGATTAATGATTGGGAGCAAAGACGCTCTCAACCGAAACTGGTGCCATCTCAACTCAAGCAAATGATGTCGGTGTATCAATGTACACTAGATCAATTAATTGCGGCATTTGAGTAGGTGCTAAATAATACCTTGTTATTCGCGATCGCGAGTAATTTGATGGTTAGTGGTCCTAAAGTATAGATATCCCGATCGACAACAGTTCTGATTTCGATCGGGTATTTTTGTTTTTTGATCTGGTCTAAAAATTGAACATAAGTAGTTAGTTGACCATCGCCAATCTGGGGTCTGTCATCTAAAATTCCGGAACGTTTGGCGCGGAGTTGAGATTTTACTAGCAAGATATTTAGTTGTTGGCGAATTTGCTCTTCATTTAGTTGAGTTGGATCGATCGAGATACTAGTAATGACTTGATTTCGATCGAATAACTTGCGGTCTGGAGTCGCATCTGCAAAAACTTTAATCTGGCGATCGCCGATCGCATAATTGTCGAGGGAGAAAATTCTCACTACATAATTTTGGCGGTTATCAATCTGCTGCTGAAGTTGTGCTAACTGATTGGGATCGATTTCGATCGCCTGCTGGTTAAGATCGATATTTTCGGGGTCGATCGCCTTGAGCGCGTTCAGATTAGCTTGGCGAATCAGGCGACTAATACCTGCTGACAATGCGGCGGGGCTACTTGCCCGGAGAATTGCCGATCCTAAAACTTGATTACGAAGAATCCCAATATTACCTTGGCGAATTTTGCGATATTCTTGTTCGATGTTATTGACTTCTTTTTCGAGTGAGGCCAATCCTTTGCCATTAGTTCGCATCTGGGCTTCCAACTTTTTTAGTTGCTGGTCTCGCAGTTTAAGTTGGGTCGCACGAGTTTGAAATTCTCGTTCTAGTTGTTGATGCTGCCGGTCTTTTTCTCTCAACATCGCTTGGCGAACAGCTAATTCTCGATCGAGTTGTTTGCGTCGAGTATCGATATTGAGGAGATCGCTTTGTCTGGTTTTGAGTTGAGCGGTGAGATTGGTTAATTTAGCGGTAGCTTCGCTCAAATCTCGACTTAATTTTCTGGCTGTATCCTGGTAGGTTTGCAGCCGTTGGGTTTGACGTAACAAATCTGGCTTGACGGCAATGGTGTTAAGTTGCTGCTGGAGTTGAGAGGCTTGGCTCTCGGTTATAGACAGGCGTTGTTTTAAGGGGATAAGGTCGCTTTCTAGGTCATTGACACGCTGCTTGAGGTCTTCTACCTGTTTGGCCACAACCTGCTGCTCAGCAGTCAAATCGCCGCGTTGGCTAGAGATTTTCGCTACTTCTCGAACTAGCTCATTCCGCTGGCTAGAGACAGCCTTTAATTGCTGTTCGGTATTTTTGAAATTCTGGGCGGCAACTGATTGTTTGAGCAATTCACCCTTGAGGGATTTATCGATGCCTGACAGGAGATTTTTGGCTTCTGATTGGGCATTGCGGGCGATTTCGAGTTCTCGTTGGACTCGATCTTTCTGCTCTAGAGCGCGATCGAGATTTTCTTTGGTGTCGGAGAGCTTGCGCTGAATTTTCTGGAGATCGAAGACCCCGGTACGCAGTTGTTCGCTCACTCCAAAAATCAGTGTTAATACGGAAGCAGAGATCAGTGTACCGGTAATGATTGTAACTAAGGTTGCCGTCTGGCGCGGACGCAACTTAAACAGCGTCAATCTCGCTTTCCCCACCCGTGTGCCAATACGATCTCCCGACACCGCAATGATGCCGCCTAAAATTAACATCGCCCCAATCAGAAGGTAGCCGCTCGTCATATTTACCAGTAAATCGGATCGATCCTAATACGGTACTAATTACCGCATGATGTATGAGGAGAGGTAGGAAACACAGTACCATAGCCATTGGCGGGGTTAGGAATTGAGGTCTGCTAACTCCGTTGGCGCAGTCACAAAAATAAGAGTGTGGAATTAAATTAATTCCACACTCTTAAATCATAAATCTAAAAACAGACTCTTAGTAGAGTTGTTCTTCTTGGTGAGTCATGATGGTGCAATTAGATTTAGGATAGGCAACACAAGTTAGGACGTAACCTGCTTCGATTTGATCGTCATCTAAGAAAGATTGATCGGATTGATCGATTTCCCCAGACGTGATTTTACCTGCACAGGTAGAACAAGCACCAGCGCGGCAAGAATAGGGCAGGTCGATACCTTGCTCTTCTGCTGCGTCTAAAATGTAGGTGTCATCCGCTACATCAATAGTCGTATTCAGCCCTTCAGCTTCGTTGATTAAAGTAACTTTGTAAGTTGCCATGTCAGATTGATTCCTCTCTATTTCGCTTAAAAATGGCGGATATGGACGAGTTGTCCGTAGTCATGCAATCGCCAGCATAGATTTACGATCGGCTACCATTAGCAGGATGAACTAGCTAACAGTAGTAATTTTCATCTCTATTTGCATACTAAGGGAAAATATCACCATCTGTATCTATCCGGATGCCTAAAGTCGAACGGTATTCGTAATCGAATTGCGGGGATTCATCCTAATTACTTATATCTCGTTGGGAGTTGGGAGTTGGGAGTTGGGAGTTGGGAGTTAGGATTGTGGGATTAGGATCTAGTAGTTTATGGTCGCTAGGGGCTGGGATTGTTAAGAGATAGTCATTTGGACGATCTTTGGGGGCGGCACGAACGGTTATAATATTTTCTGACATTAAGTTTAATTATTAATCTCATCACTTCATATCATCAAAAATCTAATGCCTGAAATCATGGGTTATGGCAAAATTAATCTGCCGATCGGGGTTGGGCTGGTAGGAACGGGTTTTGCTGCCAAGGTTAGAGCGCAAACTCTCACGATTGAACCACGCACCCAATTAGTCGCCATCGCCGGACGGAACCCCAGCCGGACGGCTGAATTTGCGGCGGACTTCAATGCACTAGTGGTAGCTGATTGGCAGACATTAGTTGAGATGCCAGATGTAGATTTAGTTGTCGTCGCAACGATTAATTGCGATCATGGCAAAATCGTGCGCGCGGCAATTGCTGCTGGCAAACACACAATTGTCGAATATCCACTGGCTTTAGATCCGCAGGAAGCCGCTGAAATTATTGCGCTAGCTGAGGCGAAAGGAGTATTACTTCATGTCGAACATATTGAATTGCTCGGCGGACTACATCAGACGATGCGTCAATGGTTAGGTCATCTGGGAGAGGTCTATTATGCCCGTTACAGCACGATTGTCCCTCAACGGACTGTACCTGAGAAATGGACTTACAATCGGTCTGAGTTCGGATTTCCCCTCAGTGCGGCACTATCTCGACTCCACCGCTTTAGTGATTTGTTTGGGTCGATCGAGAGCGTCAACTGTCACAATCAATATTGGGGTGGTGTAGGCGACTATTATCGAACTTGTCTATGTACGGCGCAATTACGCTTCAAAAATAGTCAGGCGATCGGCGAAGTTGTTTATGGTAAAGGTGAAGGTTTATGGCAAGATTCCCGGAAGTTTGAAGTGCATGGCGAGCATGGCGCGTTGATTTTTAATGGGGATGAAGGTGTATTAATTCAAGCGGATGTGACTACACCATTGGATCTTGGCTCTCGTCGCGGTTTATTTGCCAAGGATACCGAGTTTGTCCTCAATTGTCTGCTCAATGGTCAGCCGAATTATGTCACTCCCGCTGCCAGTCTGGCGACACTCCGCGCTGCTGATGCAGCTAGAATCTCAGCCGAAACCCGTCGGACGGTTATTGTTTAATTGCTCTCAATTTTACTTTCAAGCAAGTAGTCAGCCATAATAGCCCTACTCCATATCCAGCAATAATATCGGTCGGATAATGTACACCCAAATATAAGCGGCTCAGGCCGATCGCCGCAACTAAAACAGTTCCAACAGTATAAATAGGTCTTTGAAACTGTTGGAACTCTTTGGCTAAGATATAGGCAATAAAGCCATAGACAACCATCGCACCAACTGCATGACCGCTGGGAAAAGAAAAAGAATATTCGCGAATTAACCGCGTCCATAATTCGGGGCGAGGTTTAGCAAAAAATAACTTCATTACCTGGTTGATGATGACCCCACCGACACAGGCGATCGAAAACCGAATGCCGTCAGTGTATCGTCGTTCCATGCTCAACCAAAAAATCATCATCAAAAAGATGGTAATTACTGTGGGGGGATCGCCAAGAGATGTAATAAATAGCATCACTCGATCGATCTGAGGATTAGCAAATTGATGAATCCAGATGAGTAAGGATCGATCGAAGCTAAATGCTTCCTTTTCCCAAACTTCAGTAGATAACCAAGCTACAATCCCCAAAATTGCTAAATAGAAAATTAACCAGATTCCTTGCTCTCGTAAGCTGTTAACTAAATTATGGTACTTAGAGTGCGGATCTGGCATGGCAAGGCTAGTTTGAAATTACGTCGTAAATTTGAATCGAATCAATCCACATCAATACCTAATTCTCGTAACTTAGCAGCTAATAATGCTGCTTTTTCACGTTCTCGATCTGCGCGAAGATTAGCTTCCTCAGCTTCTTGCTTAGCCTGCTGAGTTGCTTGCTTAGCTGCTACTATCTCCTCTTGATTCGTTGCCAACCAAGTTCCGGATCGATCGTACCAACGCAACCATTGACCTTGCATTCCCTGATAAGAGCCAGTCCAGATCCCCAAGCCTAATTCAATCTCTGGAAACCAAAATCCCTGGCCATTAATTGGTAGCTCGACATACTTAGTAGCTTGCAAGCAAAAGATCCGAAACTGATTGGTATACCTGTCGAAGATTGCATAATAGGGCACCCGCAAAACTTGTTCGTAAACTTGCCATTTAGTTGGTGGTTTGCCCACAATTCGCAATGTCTGCCCCAAATCTTCTGCCTCTGTACCTGGAGACAATAACTCCACCATCAAAAATGGTGCTATCCCCTCTTGCCACATTACATAGCTCAGCCTTGACTCCCTAATTGATTCGCTAGCAGGTACGCCCAGCACTAAAAACCAATCGGGTCGTTTATACCAGCTAGTATGCTTGACATCGTAATAAAGATTTAAGTCAGCCCCAATAAAAAAATCAGCGATATTATTCAGCCGACAGGTTTCTTTGAGCAAATCTGGCTGGGCATCATGAAACTCATCAGGCAAACCCATTTCCTCCGGGTCTTCGCTAGGTAAGTCATACATCGTGGGTAATGTATTGACGGGGATGGTGGGGCGATCCTGGTACATACTTTAGATACCGATACTATATGCCATTTTATCTGATTTTCCAATTATTTCTGGCTGTTCAGATATCCCAGTAACCAATTAGCCGCCGTTGCTCGTCTGGTTTGACGGGGACCAAATTCGCCGATTTTATAGCCCGTGAAACCAAGCTGTGTTTTGAGGAGTTGTTTATTTTCAGCAGGAATCTGGCGAGTAAGTTTGACGGTGGCGGGACGACTGGCGATAAAATCTGGTGGTGTAGGATAAGTTTCTAACCACTCTGGGGCGACTTGACTAGTATCCCAAGTCTGCGTCACTCGATCGAATTGATAGCCCAGACAGTGCCACAAGATCTGATTGACTTGCATGTCGGGAATAGTCTCATGCAGAATCGCCCAAATCGTCTCCCGATTGAGGGGTGGTAGTTCCAACCACTCTAATTCTGTATAATCGATCGGTTCTTCAACACTATCGAAGGGCATAAAATTTACGCATTAATCTTTAATTATACCTTGAATTAGTAATAACTGAAGTTCTTGCCCGATTGCTGATTGTTGATATCGATGTTGAATGGGTTGCCAAGTTTGCCAATTGAGAAATCGATCGCGATCGATTTGAGTATAGAGTGTGGGTAATTTACTCGCAGCTCGTTTACCTAAGATTCCTTGAATAAAATTATCGAGGACTACCCCATCTTGAATATTTCCCAACAATTTATGAATTTGTTGAAAATCTTTGAGATAATCTTGATAGAGAGAATGGTATCTGTCGGGAAATAATTCCATCAGATAGCGCGTGGCTTTGACTTGTTTGCGGAGTGAATGTAGAGCTGAACCGTTGGCAAGTAATAATTGCGCGACTGCTGATTCAGGTGGAATGGTAGTATCTAAATCTGTATCGCTCCACCAGCCGGGATTCAGAAACAACTGTCCGACGACTGGTAAGATGAGATTTGGCAAAATCTCGGCGATTGGGACTCGAACTGTTGGCGTATACTGAGCATTATTGAGCCAGTTATTAATCGCCAACTTAAAGTATTGATATTCCTTACCATCGAGCATTGAATGAACTTTGAAAAGTGCTTTCCGACGACGTTTGCCGATCTTGGAAATTACTTCTGTTAGATACAGTTGCTCTGCTGTTGGTAAATCTACTTGGTAGGTTTTACAAATATCTTGCAAAACATCTAAATCACGAACTTTGCCCAATATTCTAGCAATTTTACCGATCGGTTTGTCGCTCATAACTTTGGGAACATCCAAAATTGGTGCAAATCCTTGAATCACCGATCTCAAGCGACGCAAACTCACCCGCATCTGATGTATCGATTCAACATCTCCATCGGCAATTACATCGGACTCATGAGAGAGGATGGCGATATACTGTTTTTGAATAGCGGGATAAATATAGTCAGCTAAAGTAACTCGAACGAGTTCTGGACTTCGATCCATCATAAATTTCTATCTTAACTTATGGTGAGGAGATAATTTTTGGCGATTCGCCTGGGCCAAACATTATCTCACTCTAGTTTCATCAGATTGTGTGACCTTTTTTACGCTAAACGCAATACAAGCGTTCAGATCTATACTACAGAAATCTGCGCTAGCAGTGGCTCCGGTGATGGGAATAAATCCATAATTTACTAAGTAAGTACCCAAGTAATATTTATTGTAGTCTGAGAAATCAGTTAGGCTATAATGTTAACAATGCTAATTTTAGCCACCCCAAGCGGCGATTACCTAACGGTAGGCTGCGTCAACGATCGCGGCCAGTTGGCTTACCATCAGCAGTAGTTCTGACTCCAACTCATTAATCATTAATTTAAGTCTGTCACCCATCTTTGTTTAATCTCTCTACCATATCAGTCAACCATACCAACTTCATCGCACTTCCGAGCGATGCGAGTGGTTTGTGGCAACTAACGAATGCTATCTACGGCATTCGTAGAGAGATGGGCAATATCCAGACTTCGATTAGCCATCTACTGCATCTATTCCAATTTCAGTATTGCGGGAAAATAACTGTCCGAGCGTCATTGCCGACGTTACTCAGTTAACATTTACGACAAGAACCGATCGCTAAAATCTTCTTGTGCCCCCGCTTGTCTATCTCAGACAACGGGGGTTGTTCGTTAGGAGGCTCAATACCATGCAACCTGCCACGACCGATCTTCGGATTATGCTCCCATCTGTACTCAACAACTCAGTTGTCGTATTTTCGACTAATTACTTGCCGATGGCACGGATTAATATCAGACGTGCTGTGGCACTACTGATTAGCGGCAGAGCTGAACCACTGGACTTACAAGAGACCAAACTCGTGTGGGAATTGCGTTCGCCCTCCGTGACAATCGAAGTACCCCATCACATCCGGTTAAAAATTACTACCGCCGAACGTCTCTGGAAACTGCCGAGTGTCAGTCGGCGCGAACTGCTTAGGCGGGACGGCTATCGCTGTCAGTATTGTGGGAGTGGTAGACAATTGACGATCGATCACGTAATTCCCCGTTCTAAAGGTGGTACTCACACTTGGGATAATGTGGTGATTGCCTGTGAAACCTGTAACCACAAAAAGGGTGATAAATATCTCAACGAGACGGCACTGGTGCTTAGAACTAAACCCAAGGCTCCGATGCACCCAACTGTAGCTTTTGCCGAACAGTTTTGGCACAGTCAAGAAAATCGAGTTTAGCAAGATAGTGGGGAATCCCCGCTCTATATCGGTTGGTATTAATCGATCGAGTAAGATCGAGGTGTATATACCCAACTGCCCCCATCAGCACGGGGGATAACTCTGGTTTGACTCGAACCAATCAGAATTACCGTTCGCATATCTGCCGATTCCGCCGTTAATTCGCCGAGCGTAATTACTTGCACCTTCTGTCCGGTTCGTCCTAGATTGCGGGCAAGGATAACTGGAGTAGTAGCAGATCGAAATTTGCTGAGGATTGCCTGAGCCGCTGATAATTGCCAGCTACGTTGGCTAGAAACAGGGTTGTAGAAAGCGATCGCAAAATCCGCCTCAGCCGCTGCCGTAATGCGGCGTTCGACAATTTCCCAAGGTTTGAGGATATCCGAGAGGGAAATCGCACAAAAATCATGCCCTAACGGGGCACCAATCGCGGCGGCGGCAGCTTGCATGGCAGAAATGCCTGGGGCAATATGCAGATCGATCGATTGCCACTCTGGTTTAGCTTCCCGTTCTAATACTTCAAACACGGCTGATGCCATAGCATAAATGCCAGGATCGCCAGAGGAGACAACTACGACATTTTTGCCAGTGGCGGCGAGATCTAAGGCTAGTCTCGATCGATCGAGTTCTACCCGATTATCCGATGCGTGGCAGACTTTACCCGCTGTCAAATCGCTAATTAAATCAAGATAAGTTTGATAACCAACGAAATCCGTCGCCACCCGAATGATCTCACGCACTTCTGGGGACATCCACTGTTTAGCACCTGGTCCCGTACCAATGACGGTGAGTTTACCCATCGCTCTACCAATTGATTCTACCTCGATCGGTTGGGCTGCTACTTGGATTGTCAAACTTGCGTCTCGATTGTTTTCGCCGACAGCAAGCTGTTCGATCTCGATCCAATCAGGGTTTGATTTGCCTATTTCGCCGAACCGAATCGGCCGATCTAATATCTTGCCAATCCCCGTCATTGCGGCTCCATCTGCTGTGTGAGGCAGGATGATACAAGCTACCGCAGCGGGGGCTAGATTGGCTGTGGCAAGGCGATCGCGAATAACTTCGATCCACCCTGCTACTGTAAATTGCTGGGGTTCGGCGATCGTCAGGACAAGACTGACGGGATGATAGACCAATCGGGCTGGGCTGCCCGCGATCGCCTGTGGGGTAATACTAATAGTTCGATCGCCATTGGCACAAAAGGGAATATTACTCGCCGTCAACCAAGGTGCGTCGCCGTCTAAACTGACACTCACTCCAGCGATTAAATCGGCGATAAAAGCTTTGACATGTTCGGGATTTGCCAGCCGATAACCTGCTGGCGGATCTGGTAAAACAGCATTTAAGTGGAGCTTCCCTGTAGTCGTAATTGCCGCCGGAACCTTCAACACCACCGCAATTTGTTCGGCTAAGGCATTCACCCCCGTCATCCCACCTAATAGGGGTACAACGGCACTCCCATCAGCCGCCACCGCAATAACTGGGGGTTCTGTCTTGGTATCTGTCAGCAACGGTGCGATCGTGCGAATCAAAATCCCCGCCGCACACAAACCAATAATTGGCACACCGTCACTAAATAACTGCCGCACGGTATCGCCAAAATTGTCGAAACTAATATCGACAAATTCAGTCCGTCCCACTAAACCATATAGTTGCGCTCCTGGCAAAGCCGTCATCAATCGACGTGCGGTAGGTACACTAATTTGATTGAGGACGATAATCGCTGGAGTGAATCCTTGGCGCAGTCTCGCCTTTGGTGAATCGAGCATCAAAACAAATAACCCTATAGTTGGGTTTGGCTGGGGACAACAATCAAGGAAAAATAGGGTACATCACGCGGATCGACATTTTCGATCGGGATAATTCGCTGATCGCCAGCACTTGCGCGTTCGATATACTTGGCCCGAACTAACATATCTAAACTAGTTAATATCTGTCTAACCTTATCGAAATGACGGCGTAATTTGATGATTGCTACCGCATCAGCGTTAATTAATTGGGCTGTTAATGCCTCCACCGATAGAGTTGCGGAAATGACACTAAAGACATCATTTTGATAACATAACGGTGTTCCCAATGCCGCTGCTGCCGCCATTGGGGAAGATATGCCAGGGACGATTTCAGTCTCATACCGATCGGCTAACCGCGTAAATAAATACATAAATGAACCATAAAATAACGGATCGCCCACACATAAAACTGCCACATCCCTCCCCGCAGCTAAATGAGCGGCAATCGGCTTAATCGCATCCATGTATAAAGCATCTGCCGCAACCGGATCGAGGGCGCGTGGAAAATGGAAACAGACCTCAATTTGCTTACCTGTCAGATAAGGTGCGACAATCGATCGAGCTACACTCTGATGATCTGTGGCAGATTGATAGGCAACTACAGTCGCCGACTGTAATAACCGCAAAGCCTTGAGCGTCAGTAATTCTGGATCTCCAGGACCAACCCCAATCCCATATAATCTCCCTGTCTGAACTGCAACCATTATTCCTGCTCCATTGCTAAGGCATTGACAGCAGCAGCCGCCATCGCACTACCACCACGCCTACCGTGAATTGTCAAAAATGGTACCCCCCGACTGCACTCCGCCAGAGCCGCCTTCGACTCCATCGCGCCCACAAATCCCACGGGAAAACCAAGAATTAAAGCGGGTTTGGGTGCCCCATTATCCAACATTTCTAACAGGCGGAACAGAGCTGTCGGTGCATTCCCAATTGCCACAATTGCCCCCGCTAAATGTGGCAGCCACAACTCTAATGCTGCTGCCGATCGAGTATTCTCTAATTGGGCCGCTAAAATTGGCACTTGAGGATCTGGCAACGTACAAATTACTTGGTTCTCCGCAGGTAGTCGCTGCCGCGTCACCCCATCAGCCACCATCCGCGCATCGCACAAAATCGGTGCCCCCGCAGCTAATGCACGCCGCCCGACCCGAACGGCATCGATCGAATAATCTAAATCTGTGACAATATCTATCATCCCACAGGCATGGATCAACCGAACGGCAACTGAATTAAAATCGGCTGGCAAACTGTCCAGCTTTGCCTCAGAGCGAATCGTGGCAAAAGACTGGCGATAAATTTCCGCCCCATCGCGGATATAGTCGAGCGGTGGACGAGCAGTAGAAGAATTAGATGGCATGAAGTACTTGTTGCAACTGAGCTAAAGATTTACGACTGGTAAAAGCGTGAAAAGATTCTTGGGGACTGGCACGCTGTTCTTGATAGGCGTGGATGAGTCGATCGATGGCGATCCTTGTCTCTGCGGGGGTTAAATAGTCCCTCAACTCCCGTCCAAATCGCTCTGTGCCCCCACCGACACAGAGCCGATACCCACCCACCCTGCCAGCGGTTTCTGGGCACCCCCACAGGGCAATATCTGCCTGATAGTGTTGGGCGCAAGATTTATCACAACCGCTGACATGAATATTCAAAGGCCGATCTAGTTTAAACTTCGACTCTAAATAATTGGCTAATTCGATCGCATCCCCCTGAGTGTCAGTCGCCCCAAACTGACAACCACTCGCACCAGCACAAGCCGTCAACAGCTCATGTACATTCACTCCAACGCTCAAGCCCAGATCGGCTAACAAACCCCGCACCACCCCAACAGCCTCATCGCGAACATCTGGCACGAGCGCGTTTTGCCACGGAGTCAATCGAATCGTCCCACTACCATACCGCTGGGAAATTGCTGCCAAACCCTCGATCTGGAATGAGTTCAGTCGTCCCAATAACAAACTCACTCCCACCGAACTTAACCCCACCTGCTTTTGCAGCCATACCCCCAAGTGTTCGCCACTTACTGCCGTGGCTCTTGCTAATGATGTAGCGGATGGATTAACAACAAATTCAGGGAAATCGAGACTACCACTTACTTCGCTTACCACCTGCCCAAATTTTGCCAACCCCCAAACTTCAATTACCTGACGCAACCGCAACTTTCGGCGAGGATCTCCACCCAAGTCCTCAATGCCCTGCCGATAACCTTGGGCAATCGCGCCTAGCATTGGCACACAATCAGCCACCGCCAACCGCACCCCTACACTCACAGGTGCATCACCCCGCATCCCTATTGCTAGATGCAACAAAAACTCGCGATCGGAAACAGCCAATAGCGTAATATCATTAGGCCTGTCGAGAATACTTACACTTCCTCCACCATCAAAACCCACACTAAACTTATTCGACAATACCCCCAAATCAGGATGGCCGACTAGATATTCATCCCAAGCTGCAACCAGCGGACGCACATCGATTAATTCCGTGGCATCAATTCCCGTTGTTGGGCTAGTCATAATATTCCGAATGCCATCGGTTGCCGTACTCGCCCCAGCCAAACCACAATCAGTCAATTTAGTTAATAAGCTTGGATCGAGATCCTGTGTTAATCCCCGCAGTTGAATATTAGCCCGATTTGTAACCTGAACGTAGTCTAAATCAGTCGCAGCCATCAGATCTGAGATTGCGTAACACTGCTCTACATTCAATTCCCCGCCGGGAATCCGCAACCGAGTTAACAATCCATCCCGCGCTACTGCTGGATGATAAATATCTGGACAAATCGCTCTTTCACCGGACACTAAATCTAACCCCTTCCCCATGCAACGCAAGGAATAGTAAACCCATGTACCACTGGAGTACATCTGAGCAACGGTATTCTGACTTAGAGCTGAGACTCTATCACAGTTGCGGCACAGCCTCGGATTCTCACCGAACTTCCCCGATCCTCAGTCCAACCAATCTATCACAAGGCGGTACTAGTTGCATTGCTGGCAATCGGAACAATCCCTCAACCACCCCGTCATCGATTGTAAATCTACATTTTGGTGGTAGACAGTTGGAAAACCGACACAACCTACCTGTCCAAAACTTTAAAATTCAGGCTAAGATTGCCTGTGGTGTGAGTAAGTATAAATAACCAGCCAACGCTATGCCTCCTAGTCCTCTAACCCTCAATCGTCCCGCTGAATCTGCGACCTCTGAGCGCAAACAGCAAATTGCTAAATTGACTAAAGCCTTGTATCAAGCCGACCAACAACAAAAATTTCTCGACCTTCAAGCCGAAGTTGACACTCTGCTATGCCGCCTACAGTCGGATCGAGAAGTCCACTCGTAGTATTTAACCCGTCAAATGTTTCGCAGATTTCAGACTTGACAAAATCCATAACCTATCTACATTTTATCAAACAATTTTCAAGCAAATCATTGGGCAACAATCGGATTCATCTGTAGGTTGCCCATTATTGTGTCTGAGAATTAGAAAGTGGCTCTCTTTCCCCGATCGGTGGAAGAGAGCCACTTTCGTGATGCCAAGCAATTTTAGGGACTGGAAGACTTGATGACCCTCGGTCAAACTACGGTGACTAACGCTGTTAATTCAGTGCTTTGTATAAAAACAATAGTAGATATGACTGATGTAAGTGTAAATACTGAGATTGTACAATTACTGAGAGATTATCCCTAAGACCAAAAACACAGCACATTGCCAGTAAATTGCCGTAAATTTCCTATCGATCGCCATTATCCGTATTTATCATAATGATAGGCTCCTCAAACTTTCCATTCGCAACAGAGTCAGCCCTGAATGGCACCTTCGATCTTGTCGGACAGACTGCGGATCGTGACTCCATCGACTCAGGAACCAGGCTAGGCGGATCTACTAGTCAGAATCTCATGTTTATTGATGCGGCTGTTGCGGACATGGAAATGTCGCTCGATCGATTGAACAATACACAGGTATTTCGACTTGATGCCAACTTAGATGGAGTCGCCCAGATTACCCATGTTCTGCATCAATTCGATCGGATTGGGAGTGTCCATATTTTCTCTCACGGCAGTGCAGGAAATCTGCGACTGGGTAATGGTCATCTCAATCTGGCAAATCTCAGCCATTACGCTAGTGACTTACAAAGTTGGCAGGATACTTTGACAAATGATGCTGATGTTCTGTTTTATGGCTGCAATGTGGGTGCAGGGTCTGATGGTTTGACATTTGTGCAACAATTTAGCCAACTGACTGGGGCAGATATTGCCGCATCTAATAACGTAACTGGACATGCTGCTCTAGGTGGCGACTGGGAATTAGAAGTTACAACTGGGCCGATCGAATTGAGTGCCAAATTAGATCCTCAAGCGATCCCTCATGGGCGAATTCTTTTGCCTGATGAAGTTCTGTTCGCCTTCACTAACTTTAGCAATACCACTGAGTTCGTGTTCAATGGGAATGCCAGTCAAGCAACCGACAAGCTGCGGATCACTCCAGATTTAGTCAATCAAACCGGTACGACCTTTTTTACTAAAGCACTTGTGGTTGACGCGAATACATCCTTCTCCACGCAGTTCCAATTTCAACTCTCTGGCGGACAAGGCACCAATGGAGCCGATGGTTTTACCTTTGTCTTGCAAAATGGTGCGGCTGGTTTGCAATCCCTAGGGAATAAAGGCGGCGATCTGGGCTATCAAGGGATCGATCGGAGTATTGCGATCGAATTTGATACCTATCAAAATACCTTTGACCCCAATCGCAACCATATTTCGATCCTCCGGGATGGCAATGTTACTCAAGCCTTAACCACCGCTCCGGCTCCCTTCGATCTCAATGGTGGTAATCCTCTCAATGCTTGGGTTGACTACGATGGCGCGACCAACAATTTACAAGTCTTCCTCTCTAACAGCACCACCAAGCCC
>JANPJH010000139.1:0-14184 GCA_031425415.1 Chamaesiphon sp. VAR_61_metabat_425
CTGTTAGTGTTAGGTCTTCTTCTGGAGTCAGAATGATTCGTAGAGGTGCTGGCATCAGGGACTTTTTTGCAACTTATCTATCTTACATTTAATTCCGCCCACCTACTTACTTCCTCATTAGCAGCTTTGATTTCGCTATATTCTGTGAGAATAGTTTGGATTAAGTGACGATATTCATCTATGCTTGCCATTTTACAATTACCTCTGCTGCTGGATCGTAAATAATCAGCCTAACTTTATATCGTTCGATCAACCGACGAGGTAGCTCTAATGTAAAAAACGAACGATAAGCATCTAAAGGGATTGCTAAATACAATAATCGATCGGGTTGTTCTTCCTCAAGCGCAAGTTGATATTTCAGGAATTGTCCCAATGCCGTACTAAATTCGGTAGTAGCAGAAGCACTAATAAAACTTTTAATTTCAACAGCAATTTTTTCGCTATCTCTTTCTGCGGAGAGAAGCAGTTCTGCACCCAAGTCAATATACATATCAACACCCCCAAACCGCAAAAATGGGGGATCGCTAGTAATCTTCCACTTATCTTTTTCGAGTGCGTGTCTTACGGCATCATGGAAGAGATCTTTGGCTGACATGATTAGGTGATGTCTTGATGATTTGGCATTTTACTTTTAATCATGCTTCAAACACACACCAGTTTTGGCATGAGCCGATCGAGAATCTGTTTTAGTACCATTGCTGTCCAGTCGATATCCGCCGCTGTGGTGCTCTTACCCAAGGTGAGCCGGATTCCACATATCGCATCTATTTTGGTGTAGCCCATCGCCAATAGAATCGGGCTGGGCGTAAGTTTGCCACTGCTACAAGCTGCCCCCGAACTAATGCCGATGCCAGCAAGATTAAGGTGACGGACGATCGTTTTTCCAGTGATGGCTTCTCGATTTTGACACCAGGGGAGCTGAAGGTAAAAACTCAGATGGTGCGGCAGACGATGAAGACGATCGCCAGTAGGGACTAAGATGGGACAATCGGCAAGCAAGTTAAATAATCGATCGCGCAGTCCGACTAATCTGCTATTTTCTGCGGCTAATTCTTCACCGATTAGCTCCGCCGCTATGCCAAATCCAGCGATTTGGGGCACAGATTGGGTACCGGATCTGTGCCCCAGTTCTTGCCCGCCACCAGCGAGTAGGGGCACTAATTCCAACCCTGAGCGAATGTAGAGTGCGCCTGTGCCTTGCGGTCCATAGATTTTGTGGCTGGAGAGAGAAAGTAGGTCTATTCCCAATGTTTGGACATCGAGGGGGACCCGTCCAGCCGCTTGGACAGCATCAGTGTGGAAGTAAACTTGGTGGTGATGACAAATTGCGGCTAATTCGGCGATGGGTTGAATTGTGCCGACTTCGCTTTGACCGTAAATTATCGATACGAGTACAGTATTCGGCTGAATTGCCATGGCTAAATCGCTAGGGTCGATTCGACCATCTCGATCGACAGGCAATCTTGTCACTGCCCAGCCTCTAGTTTCTAACCATTGAACTGGAGCCGCAATCGACGAATGTTCGACGCTAGAAATAATCAAATGCTGAGGGGTAGAATATAAATTTGCGACCCCCATAATTGCTTGATTATTGGCTTCGGTACCGCCCGATGTAAAGACAATCCCATCGGGATTAGCGTTAATTAATGCTGCTACTTGAAATCTGGCTTGCTCGATCGCACTTGAGGCGCGTTCGCCCCATTGATGGATACTCGAAGGATTGCCCCATTCTGCGGTGAGAATTCGGTGCATGGCGGCAATTGCTTCCGGGCGAGTTGGGGTCGTCGCACTATGGTCTAGATAGATTTGCATAGACTCGATCGGTAATGATACTTTAGTCATTTAATTAATGTACATTCAGCTAAATTAATAGCTGTAATCGAGCCTAGCTACCTGGCTTGCAGATATTATAATCTTCATGCGATAGTACCTCTTTAGGTTGAAGAATACCATCTCGCTCGAAGCACAACATCCGGTAATTGCGCGTGACTGGAATACTGATTACGAGGCGATTGTGGCGCAGCCTCTTGCCACCAAATTCTCGATAATTTCTGCGATCTTGTAAGCCTAAAATGATATTTCTGGCTTTAAGCACGACATGGGATGGTAAATTTTTGAGATCGATCGGATCGAAGGCAAAACTATCATGCCAGCTGCGTTTTTTTTCTTTCTTTTCTTGAACGTCTACTTCTTCTTGCAGGCATCGATGACAAATTTGTCCATAGCCCTTATGACCGCATTGAAACATTTTTCTGCGTCTGCTCATAAAATAAACCTCGACCTCTAAAGTAATTGTTAAAAATGATAAGTAAGCAGTTACAAATTAGCTGCATTTAAAGTTAAACGATGAAGTTGATATTATCGATCGTTGGGTTATTCTCTATCCTGATAGATAAAGAATTGTCAACAGAGTATTTACAAAATAACCACTATCGTGGTTTTCAGTAGATAGTTACTACTTTGAATTGGTGGTAACTAGACTAGCTTATCAACTTTGGGAGTCTCTCGCTAGCCACACGGAGATTTGCTAGCAAGAGGCAAGTAATAAATGCTACAATAATGCCCATAAAATTTAACTGTTCAGACAAAAAACAGTTACTAGAGTGCATCTAGCTCTATTTTAATCTTTCTTTGAGTTTTTCCCTTGAAGTTTCGACAACTTAGTGTTGCCTTCGGCACATCTCACTCCTGTTTCCTCTCTAGTTTAGCTCTTGGTAGCGTCAGTGTGGCCATTTTGTGTGGATATTGGTTTTTCACCCGTGCCCAACCGCGATTGCCACAGCAGGTACCGCCATTGCCCCAAGATGAGTCGATTCAAGTTTACTTTAACCACAATCAAGCAACAGAGTTTGCCGAACCCTATCGCCAAAAAACTAGAAGTGGAGACGATTTGGCAGCTCAGTTAATCGCGAAAATTAGTTCTGCCCAGTCACAGATTGATATAGCAGTGCAGGAATTGCAGTTGCCGAATATTGCTCAAGCTCTGGCAGATAAGGCGCAATCCGGGGTGCGGGTGCGGGTAATTCTCGAAAATAACTACAGTCATCCTTTGAGTGGATTAGCAGCCGCAGAAATCGATAATTTCACGCAGAGAGAGCGAGAACGCTATCAAGAATTTCAGCAGTTGGTCGATCGAGATCGAGATGGTACACTTACCCAGTCGGAGATTAACCAGCGGGATTCGCTGATAATCCTCCGGAATAGTCGGGTTCAAGTTCTGGATGATACGGCGGATGGCTCGAAGGGAAGTGGTTTGATGCACCATAAATTTATGGTGGTAGATGGGCAGACTACGATCGTGACTTCCGCAAATTGGACGATGAGTGATATCTATGGGGATTTTAGACATCCAGACAGTGAGGGAAATCAGAATAATCTGGTACAGATCGAGAGTGGGGAGTTAGCACAAGTATTTACGACAGAATTTAACCTAATGTGGGGCGATGGCAATATCGGTAATCCGATGAGCCAATTTAAAGCGCGGAAACTCGCTCGCCCGTCGGTGGCAGTGACGGTAGGCAAAACGCGAGTTTTAGTCCAATTTTCACCGACATCAACCCAGCAGCCGTGGGAGAATACGAGTAATGGAACGATCGGTAAGTTATTGAGTACTAGTAACGAACAAGTAAATTTGGCTCTATTTGTCTTCTCGGAGCCAGCTTTGGGGCATGTTTTACAAACTCAGCATCAGCGTGGAGTAAAAGTCCAAGGTTTAATTGATCGCCAGTTTGCTTATCGAGATTATAGTTCGGCTTTGATGCTGATGGGTGTAGCTGGAGATAATCTCTGTCAAGCTGCTCCAACTGGATTTCAGCCGCTGGCTACAATTGGGGTGCCTACTTTACCTACGGGAGATTTATTACACCATAAATTTGCTGTAATCGATCGACGGACGGTCATTACTGGCTCACATAATTGGTCGAATGCCGCTAACTACAGTAACGATGAGACACTTCTGGCGATCGAGGATAATTCTACTGTAGCAGCGCATTTCGATCGAGAGTTCGACAGATTATATCAAGGTGCTGCACTGGGCATTCCCGCTAAACTACAACAAAAACGTTGTCGATAGCCATCACGTTAGCTATTTATCGCAAAATCTGTCCTACCCTCGATCGATCGAGAAATGTTATAACCTTCAATGATACCCACCGTGCCAATCTTTCATGACAAATGCTGTAAAATATCGCGATTCTGATGTGAAATCGCCAGTTCTCCCCGATACTGATTGGCGATTATTACTGAGGTTGGTGCCCTATGCTAGACGGAGTAGCAAGTTATTACTGATCTCATTTTGCTTGTTAGTCCCGCTAGCGATCGCCAATGCGATTCAACCTTTAATTATTGGCCAAGCAATCTCGAAAATTAGAGGTGAGAAAACTTGGGATTTTGTGAGTAGTTTACCCATGTTAGATGGGTTAAATTTACTTACGCTGCTCTTGATGGGGACGGTGGTAATTAGGTTAATTTTATCCGCAATTCAAGGTTATACAGTTCAACGGATCGGTCAACAAATTACCGCAGATATTCGGAATGATTTATTTGATCGCGTGACATCTTTGGCAGTGAGATTTTTCGATCGGACTCCGGTTGGGAAGTTGATTACCAGATTGACAAATGATGTGGAAGCATTGGGTGATGTTTTCACCACTGGAGCGATCGGCATTATTAGCGATCTATTTTCGATCGTGGTAATGATTTATTATATGTTCTCTCTTCAGTGGCAGATTGCCCTGATGTTGTTATTGATGATGATTCCAGTGACAGCACTGGTGATTTATTTTCAGCATGAATATCGGAAGGCAAATTATCGAGCGCGAGAGGAGCTATCATTACTCAACTCGATGTTGCAAGAAAATGTCGTGGGAATTAATGTTGTTCAACTATTTAAGCGAGAAAGATACAACGCCGAACTATTTCGGACAATTCGCGATCGATATGTGAATGAGATTGATAAAACTAATTTTCATGATTCGGCAGTTTCAGCCACATTAGAGTGGATTTCCCTAGTGGCGATCGCGGTTGTACTGTGGTCGGGCGGCTTAATGGTATTAGGTGAAAGTTTAGATTTTGGGACGCTGGCAGCATTTATTTTATTTGCCCAAAGACTGTTTGAACCATTGCGTCAATTTGCCGAGAAATTCACAGCAATTCAATCAGGATTTACCGCCGTAGAACGGATTAGTGATATCCTCGATGAACCGATCGAAATCAAAGATCTTGACGTAGCGAGTCAATCGAATCTTACCCATATTGATAGCGCGTCTCAGGGTGAGATTCGGTTCGAGCATGTCTGGTTTGCTTATAAAGATGATGACTATGTGATTCGGGATTTAGACTTTACAATTAAGCCAGGTGAGAAAATTGCGCTAGTTGGGCCAACAGGGGCAGGAAAAAGCTCAATTATTCGGTTGCTATGCCGCTTATATGAGCCAACCAAGGGGCGAATTTTAGTGGATGGGGTGGATATTAAAAAAATTGCTCAAGCCGAGCTACGCCGATATTTAGGTGTGATCCTTCAGGATGGATTTTTGTTTGCTGGAGATGTGAAAGGGAATATTACGCTAGGTGAAAGTTACACCGAAGCAGAAATTTTACAAGCAGCAAAATCGACTAATGTCGATCGATTTATTAGTGAGCTACCCCAAGGATATAATACCCAATTACGCGAACGTGGTTCTAATTTATCAGCAGGACAAAAACAATTAATTGCCTTCGCTCGATCGATAATTCGCAATCCGCGAATTTTGGTTCTAGATGAGGCTACAGCGAGTTTAGATGTTGGCACGGAAGCATTAGTTCAAGATGCACTAGATCGATTAATTGTCGATCGAACAGCAATTATTATCGCGCACCGACTATCGACGATTCGGAATGTTGATCGGATTTTTGTCCTCAAGCAGGGTAGTTTAGTTGAATCCGGCACTCATGATGAGTTACTCGAACAAAGCGGCTTATATGCCAGTTTATATAAACTGCAACTGTTAGGAACTTAGCCTAATTCTCGTCCAATGTCCGAGGGTAATTTCATCGCCCGATCGAATGGGAACATCTGCCATAATGGCAATATCTTTGCCATTTACCATCGTGCCATTAGCCGATCCGATATCGCGCAATACCATCGAACCATCCGGATGGATGGTGAGAATTGCATGACGGGAAGAGACAGCATCATCAAAGTCTAGGGCGATTTCTGGATGAATCGCTCTTGCTTGGCTACTGCGCCCAATTAAATTGATCGGATGAGTCAAATTGATCGTGATTGGTGTCTGTGCGGGTGCTGTAGGGCTACTAGGACTTGCCAAACTTGGATCGATTGAAATTATCGCCTGCCATTCGATCTTAGCCTGAGCGGGCGATATGGAGCCACTAGTCGGCATATTTGGTGATTGTTCGGCTGGAATATTCTGGGTTGAAGCAGCCTCATTTTTGGATAAACGCGTAATTGCCGGAAATGGATCGCCACCACCAACACCAGTCAGAAAACTGTAACCACAAATCTCACAAAAATTGCCGCTGTCTGCCTCGTGGGGGGTGCCGCAATCAGGACAGGGTTGCACTGAGAGAGAATTGTTACCAGCAGGTAAATTGATGGGTGGTGAAGTTATGCCCAATCCCATAATTTTCGCCCCACATTCAGAGCAAAAATCAGCTTCGGTAGAATCATGACCTTTGGGACAGAGATACATAGCAAGGGAATAGGGGTTAAGAAAGTATAAATCCGGTAGTGATGGGATTAAAGACGATCGCACCAGCAAAGGTTTCCAGAGCTTCCAGGACAAATATATAGTAGCTAAACCGCTCCAGATTGCGATCGCGATCACAACTGATTTCCAGTCGAAAGCCGTAGTTAACTAAAGCTGATTTTTGAGGATCGTTTGGCTCCAGATATAATTCGGCAATTTCCTGAGATTCTGCTAACACAGCAGGATCGTGATTTAAGTAGATCTGTATTTGCCAATCTTCAATCGAGATAATCAGGTAATCTGGTTTGATCGTGAATACAGCAGCAGGGTTGACGCGATCGAATACTTCTTGCAACCGATTTTTCACACATTCAGATGAAGGTGAATTATCAGTTGGGAGCATTATCCATGCTTGATAAGAATATGACATTAACTTAATAAATGAAGTTGTAATTGATAAATACCCTGAAATGTAGATAATGAGCAATCCTCACACTACTATTGTATGAGTGGATATTCGCAATTCACAATTCATAATTAACAACTCTATTTATGAATTCTGGCCGTTTTGGTCGATCGAGTGTCGAGCATCATTTCATCTTCTTTAGCCACCGTTCGCTTGATTCGGACAGTACCCGATGCCGCATCTTCCACATCCACAACAGAGCGGAGGAGTTTGGCGGTGGCTTCGTTGCCAGAATCGTGAGCGAGCTTGACAGCTTTACCGAGTTTAACTGTGGCAACTTCAATGTTCCCTTGTGCTCTGGCTTCCAAGCCTTCTTGAATCGATTGACTCAGTTCGGCTTGCCCTGTATAGTGGGCGACATGTCGATCGATCTTGGCAGTTTTGGCTTCATCTTCTGTCCAAGTAGCGAGGATTTTTGCTTCGGCAATCTTCGTTTCCTGTCCATTGGTTTGGATAATTAAACTAGCTCTACCGGCTAACATTTCATCACCAATATTCCCTGGATTAATTTGAATACAGAAGTGATAATCGCGAGCTTCATTACTGCCCCAAGCACCTGTTGGATAGTCTACCATACGCTCGTTAACTACTCTCGATCGATCGGTTACATCCACAATTTCGGGACTAACTTGTTTACAAAATAACACCTTTGCGCCTTGAGGAGTCCATAACCGCAAGCTAACGTCACTCACAGTTTTTCCCATTGCTTTGGTTAAAATTTCTGCAAAGTCAGCCGCAATCTGCGCGGGAGAAGGAATAATATCTGTCGTACCTAACAATCTACTGGCAATTTTCTGGAGTTGGGATACTTGCCAATCTGTTCCGACTCCACGACAGTCACACTGGAATTTACCTTCAGATACAGCTAAAGTCCGTTCTAGATCTTGCTCGTCGGAAGGATCGTTTTGTCCATCTGTAAGTAATAGAGCCTGACAAATTGCTTGAGGCATTTTGTTGAATTCACCCATAGCAGTATTCAGCCAACTCGAAATCACTGTACCCCCATTAGCACTGATTTCCTTGACTTGAGAAATTGCCCGAAGTTTATTTTCCGGTACGGCATTTACAACTGGTACGAGTAATTTTGCCCGACTCGCTCCGGTGACGATAAAAAATGCCGCATCTGTCGGGAGAAGATTAATAATCTGGACGATCGCATCTTTCGCCGCCAGCATTTTAGCTCCACCCATCGAACCAGATGTGTCACAAATAATTCCAAATAAACGTTGACTTCTAGGTGCCTCAATTGCAACCCCATCATTACCACTAGCGGTAATTGTCATGATGGCATTTACTTCTCTAGCACCTTGGGGTAGGTAGGGATTTTGGAAGACTTCAGCGGTGAACATAGGGTTTAGGGGAAAGGGGAAAGGGACTTGGTTAGTATTATTTCTACAGTTAATTATTTATCGATTACTTAATATTTGAGATAGAGCCGATCGATTATGCAACTATTCACTATTCACTAAAATACCCACCGTAATGTTATCTTGTCCACCTTGCTGATTGGCATATTGGAGTAGATAACGGACGATCGAAATCGGAGCTCGATCGGCAGCTTGTTGAATAAGATGATAGAGATAGGTGGGATCTGGGGTGTAATTCCATAAGCCATCGGTACAAAGCAGAAGATAACCCGCGCCAGGAATGGTAAAAGTACAGATATTTGGTTGACCATCATCAGATATGTCCGCACCCAACCAGCGGGTGATAGCATGAGCGTAGGGAGACTGTTCGGCAGCTTCTGGAGTGATTTGACCTGATGCGATCGCTTCGTGGAGCCAGGAGTCATCTTGCGTGAGCTGAAGGGATTTTGTTTCGCCAATCCAGTAAGCACGACTATCGCCCACCCAACCGATCGTAGCAATCCGATCGCGGACGATCGAGGTAACAATGGTCGTAGAGGATGGATCTTCGGGAGCTGTAAGATCGAACGGGATACGACTAACTGCGGCTAGCGCACTGCTTACACCCTGATTAATGGCGATATCTGGCGCAATACCTGCCTGAATAGCAATCTCGATCGCCTCTAGGCAAGCCGTCGCTGCTGCTTGAGCGGCGAGTTCGGGATGTTGGGAGCTAGATACACCATCGCAGACAACTAATATATACGTTTGCGGATCGACGACACTAAGCGCGATCGCGTCTTCATTTTGATGGTGTCTGCGCCCGCGATCGCTTGCGCCGACTAGATTTGGTGCGGGTTGAAGTTCGATCGAGTCATCCGCTTTGGCGATGACTTGGCGAAATCCACATTGGCTGCAATAACGATCGAGATCGATCAGATCGGCTGAAGCACCACATTTTTGGCACTGAGGATCGAGTTGTCGCGGCGAGGAATCAGCAACTAGATCTACCCCACATCCCTCACAAAAGTTATCGTTGACGGTGACTATTTCACCACATTGATGACAATTCATAGCGCAATCCTACATAAAATAACTCACTTTGACAATGGAAATACTCCAGATCGAGACGATCGCATCAAATAAGTATCCCCACGATCTTTTATTTTTCGATAACTTAAAACTGCGTTGAAATAGCCACCAGCCGGTCGCAAATAGCGGCATGGATACAAGCGTCATTCCGATAAAAACGATCGCGCTGATATCATAATAGCCACCACCTTCAATCATAATTAATTTAATGAAGACTGCGAGATAGGCACAGAGATGAATCACAATTTGCAGAATTGCGATCGTCTGAAATATTTTTCCAGCATTCCGCTCCTGGATTAGATTCGATCGGGGGTCGTCCATATTAGAGCTTGCTAAAATAACGTTTTCGGTCTAACTCTGTTTGCTTCATCTACGAGATTGATTTTCTCATCTCCAGTTGCTAAATGTGCCATCGATCGCAAGACTTTTTCTAAACCTTGACGGAGTTTAACCTCCTGTAGTGGTTGTCCTAAAATTAGTAAATTATCCTGGGCAGTAATTGCTTTAGATGTGAGTAAAATTAGGGCAGTTTCGAGAATTTGGCGATCGAGTCGATGGCGTTCGATTCCCTCTAGTGTGAGCGATTCTAATGTCTTATTAGCGTCGGTGAGATCGTCAACAGTGGGATGTGGATGTTTAGGAATATTAATGGCGACGGGCAATTGTCGATCGACTAATATGCGGGCAATTTCAACTTTGGCTCTCGTATAGAGATTAGATGTTGCCGGAATTTGTTCTAATGCCTTAACCGCAGCGGTGCGATTGCCCTGCATCAACCGACAACGGGCTAAACCAAAGGCAGCAGAAGGATAACCCGGATCGGTACGTGCGACTAGTTCATACATCTGACTAGCAAGCTGGTAATTCTGCGCCTGTTCCGCAGCCAGAGCAAAGGCGAGTTTGGGGGCAAGTTCGCCAGGAAGATCGAAGTAGACTCGATCGAAGATCGCTTGGGCTTCTTGGGGGCGATTTTGGGCGAGGAGCGATTTGCCGCGATACCAGTCTACTCGCCAATCCCAAGCATCTTGTTGGGCAACTGCGGCGAGGTGGGTTTCGGCGATGGCATATTCGCCAGCAGATTCAATGGTAGCTCGATCGATTAGACTATTAGCCAGTCGGAGTTTTGCTTCGATCGAGGTGGGTAGTTGTTTAACTACTTGGGTTAATTGTTCGATCCGGCGATCTAGATTTGTCGTCATACTGGCATTGAGGACGACGTTAAAGCCAGGATCTCTGGCATCGATGAGCAAATTGGGCAATTGTAAATAACTCGGCTGAATCGGCTTAAAATCACCCCCAGCCGTCACCGCCAATCGATCGCCATCGAATAAACTGCTAGTCGCTGGGCGGGGCATGTTTGTCTCTGTGGCGACAACTTCTCGCAGTACACCCAAAAGTTGTTCCGCCATTTCCTCCGCTGTCTGAAACCTGTCATCAGCTTGCATCGCCGTCGCTTTGAGCAGGAACCGATACAGAGATTTTTGGCGGGCAAAAATACTATCTGATGATGCACTAGGGAGTGTATATTGATATTCGCTACTAAAACTGGGAATATTCGTTACTAATACAGCCAGAGTTCGACCGATCGTAAATAAATCTGAGGCAATTGTCGGGCCTGCGCCAGCTTCAGGGGCAGTATACCCGATCGTCCCATAAATATCGCCGTCGAGGTCATCAATCCTGCGCGCGCCCCCCAGATCGATCAACTTAACATCATCCCCTTCGAGCATGATGTTATCTGGTTTAAAGTCGCAGTAAACCAAGCCGAGCTGATGCAAATAGGCAAACGCGCCGAGAATCCGATGAATATAGGCAATTGCTTCGTCAACAGGTAGCACACCTCGCTCTTTCCGAATCTCCTTGAGCGTCTTACCGCCCACATATTCCATCACGATATAACCCTCTGTCTCGTGGGTAACGAAGTTATAAATCCCCACGATATTTGGGTGTTTCACCGCTGCCAAAAATTGCCGCTCCGCCAAAGCCACCGCCGCACTCGCCGCATCTTCACTATTTAATAACCCTTTGAGGACAACATACCGCGAGAGTAGCCGATCGAACCCCAAATAGATCCAACCTAGACCACCATAAGCGATCGCGCCTTTAACTTCATATTGTTCGCCAACGACATCCCCAGGTTGCAGCGTCGGCACAAAATTATATTTCTGTCCGCACTTAGTACAAAATCCTTTATCCCTTTTCACCTGTTGATTACAAGCCGCACAAAACCGTTTATTTTCCGGTACTTTTGCTTCTGCCAATACCGCTAATTCCGGCGCAGTCGAAGGTAATTCCGGAATCGAAACTAATCCCGCACCGAGTTGACGGCGACTACTTTTGGCAACTGTGGGGGCACTACGCCGAGTTCCCCGCGATCGATTACTCGTCGGACTCGATCCGGTACCTGTGGTAATCGCAGCACTATTTGCGGCAGTTTTGGCACTCTGAGCAGTAGTATTCACCGGCTGTTGGCTGGCTGTAGCGGCTAAAGCGAGATCTAGTTCTGACTGGGACTTGAGAATTGCCATCCCGCAGGTATCGCAATAACCATCATCAATGCTGCCATTACATCCATTACGAGTACAGGTTAATTTAGACATATTCAGAGATGATGGGTGATGCCGTCGTGGTCAATCTAGATTTGGGATTTAATCATAGACTCATGCAACCAAATTTTGATTCGCTCGATCCACTTGTTGATTTTAGCTGACAGACATCTCGCTCACTGTGACTCTCAGCTTTTCTTAACTTAACTATCCCTGATGACATACTGCCTCAAGTTTATAGCCATCTGGATCGCGCACGTAGGCGGCATAGTAATTGGGGTGGTAATTATGACGAATTCCTGGCGCACCTTCATCGGTACCACCTGTTGCCAGAGCCGCTTGATAAAAAGCATCCACAGCTTCGCGGTTATTAGCTTGAAAAGCCAGATGAAAGCGGGGAGCAGGATCGATCGACTTCAGCGGAGATTTATTCGCATCTTTGGCATAGAGCCAAAAAGACATCCCATTACTACCTTTATATCCAGCAATACCTTCAGTTGGCAATGCAAACATTCGATCGATCCCCAGCGCACTAAATACCTTGTCATAAAATGCGAGGCTTTTGTCTAAATCTGTAATTCCCAAAGAAAGATGGTCGAACATATTGAAAAAAATCTGTAGATCTATTCATATCTTGCCTCAAAACATAGTTACGAGTGTGTTAGCAAAGCGAAATTGGTTAGATCGATCGGTCTCAAGTGCTATGATAATTTTCCTACGCCGATCCATGCTGGTGTAGTAAATTAAAGCTATTGCCAATTCACACTGAGGACAATCGATAGTGGCTGCATCTGTTTCTGTGACTGATTTAGAAATTTCGGCTGCTTTAGATATTAACGCCGATCTAAATTTCGATTTACCCGATCCCGAAGATGAAGCCGTCGGTGACTTTGATTTTCAACAACGAGTAGATGATGCCTGGACGATCTGCGATCGCTTTGACCTACAAACAGAAATTTGGCGTGGTAGGATTTTACGGATTACTCGCGATCGAGAGAAAAAAGGCGGCGATGGACGCGGACAAGGCTTCTTAAACTGGCTCAAGGAAAGAGAACTGAGTAAAAGCCAAGCTTATGCCTGGATTGAACTTGCTAATAGTGCCGATACACTCCTAGACAATGGCGAACTCTCCCCATCTGCACTCAATAACTTTAGTAAACGCGCCTTCGTTGAAACTGCTAAATCTTCCCCCGAAGTTCAACAATTAGTTACCGATGCCGCCGAAAGAGGCGATCGCATTACCCGCCGAGAAGTTCGCCAACTCTCGGATGAATGGTTGGCAATGAGTTCCGATCTCATCCCTGATGAAGTCAAAGAACAAGCTGCCGCAGGAGCCACTCCACCCCGCTTCATTGCCCCCCTTGTCAAAGAACTGGAGAAACTACCCGAAGCCCATCAAATCGCGATCAGAGAAGAAATAGCCGCCAATCCTGACGTAGATAATATCAAGCTCGTCACCAGCAATGCCAAAAGTCTCTCAAAATATCTCGACGCTGGCGCACAGGTGCAAGTTTTAAATGATTCTAAAGTAGACTTACCAATGGCATTAGAAGAAGCCATGCGCGTAGGATGTCTACCTGTCGCCGCAGATGTGCTTAAACAAGCAGCACAACTAGAGCAAACAATGACCAAATTCTATTTAACCTGGAAACGCTTGGGGAGTCTAGTCGATCGATTATACGTCGATACTGGTGCTAGTACCCCGAATTTGCGATCGCTCATCGCCTGTGTCGAACGCCTCTCTAGCGAAATCGTGGAAGTTCCTCTCGATGATAGTGGTGAGAACTCCATCCGGCTACGAGTAATGACTGGGGAGTGAGTTAAATAAATTAGTTCTTTATTATTGACGAACCCAGTGCTATTTTGCCAGTGCCAGCATTTGCTAAAACTGTTCAGCTAACAGTAGAAAGTAGGTGGGCGGAATTAAATGTAAGATAGATAAGTTGCAAAAAAGTCCCTGATGCCAGCACCTCTACGAATCATTCTGACTCCAGAAGAAGACCTAACACTAACAGAGCTACGTCTGGCTCAAACAGTACCGCAGCGAA
>JANPJH010000140.1:0-26052 GCA_031425415.1 Chamaesiphon sp. VAR_61_metabat_425
CAGTGCCAAAGACGGCGCGGTGATGGTGACGGGGACAGTACCCACCAAAGCCCAATACGATCGGATTAGTATGCTAGCTAAAGAAATCACCGGAGTCAAAACTGTGATGATGAAAGTAGCGGTAGCTCCAGCAAAAAAATAGTGACTTACAGCGCAGTCACAGGGACCCTGCCTTTGCCAGGTGGGGTCTTTGGTCGAGGAGTCTGGTGCATTATGCCCCACGAATCGATCGCAGCTACCGGAGGCTACTAATTAAATGTTGAGAAATGCTCATGTAGTGAACTACTGGTCTCGTCTTTCACTGTCCTATCGGGGAGCCGCCATCGTTACGATTCCGGCTCTATGCTTGCTAGCAACTTTAGGCGGGTGGCTGTGGTCGAGATCGGCAGCATCAGAGTTTAGAACCCAACTCCAAACTACGCAGGAGCGGATCGAGACTACTAATAATGTACTGATCTCCGTCCTCAATGCTGAAACTAGCGTGCGGGGATATCTACTCTCAGACGATCGCCGTTTTTTGGAACCCTTCCAAATTGCCCAACCACAGTTGGCTAAATCGATCGATCGGTTAACTAGTTCGGTAGATCGCGATCGGCAAAAATCGCGGCAAATTAACGCCATTCGCTTGCGGATTCGATCGATTCAAAGCTTGCTGATCGAGTTACAAACCGCCGCATCAGCGGGCATAGACCCACAACTTTTGAGCCAAAGCAAGCAGCAAGTGGATATACTCCGCCGAGAAATTACGGCTTTCGCGCAAGTCGAACAAGCATCACTCGATCGTCAATACACCGCACAGTCCAACTTTCAAGCTCTAGTTCAATCCTTGCAACAACTGCTCGGTGTGGCTGGAGTTATCTCTAGCTTGGGTGGGATTTATCTATTTTGGTTATTGGAGCGAGAATTAAACGATCGCGACGAGCGGATTCAAACAAGTGAAAGCACGATCGACACTTTGAGTAACGATATTGTCGATGGGATTGCCATCATTAATAGTGCCGGTCAAATCAAAACCGTCAATCCAGCCTTGCTAGAGATGTTCGGTTACTCAACCGTCGATTTATTAGAATGTCCCTTCATGCGGATGCTCATTCCCCGAACGATCGCCCGATCGCGGCCCCTCGCCGATTTGAGCACATGGCTGGCACAGAAGCCTAAACTGGGGCGAATTTGGCAAATTGAAGCCTATCGCCAAGATGGTACGCACTTCCCGATCGAACTATCCGTGAGCGAAATTCCGCAAAAACAACAGCGGATCGCGATCATCCGCGACGTTTCTGCCCAAGCCAATCTAAGACAGCAACTCCACGTCCATCTCGCCGCGCTCGAACGACTCAACCTCACCCTAGTTCACACCAACTCTTCCTTAGAACGCCGCAATCAAGAATTAGCCGAATTTGCCTATGTCACCGCTCACGATCTGAAGACTCCCGTGCGGGGGATTGCCACCCTCTCCGAGTGGATCGAAGCCGAGCTAGAAAATTACTCAGCCCCAGCCGGACTCCAGCACCATCTTCAACTCCTGCGCCAGCGCACCTATCGCCTTAACGCCTTAATCGATGGACTGTGGGAATACAGTCATTTAGGTCAAACTTCTGTGACTCCAGAACCTGTCGAAATTACGACCTTGCTCGATCGCATTCAAGCAGATCGCCAATTTCCGGCTAACTTTGAGATTAAGTTAACTACCGGAAAACTGCACCTAATTACTTGTAAATCTCACCTTCGCAAAGTGTTAGAAGAGTTGCTAGAAAATGCGATCGTCCACCACGATCTCGATCGGGGGCAGATCGAAATCTCTGCGGAGTTAATCGGCGATGGGAAGATCGAAATTATCGTCCGCGATGATGGCCCTGGCATCGCCGTAGAACATCGCCAACGGGTGTTCAGACTATTTGAAACCCTCGAACCAAGTTATGGGCACTCCAGCACGGGCAGTGGACTGGCGATCGCCAAGAAGCTCGTCGAGCGAGTCGGCGGGATGATTTGGTTGAAAACCCCAGCGCCGGGGCGGGGCTTAGCCGTCCACTTCACTTGGCCGCAACAATCACTATCGGGATAACTTCCTCCTTTTTAGGCGCGGAATCTGCCCCGAACACTCTCTTTTGGTAGACGAACTTATTGGTGTGATTGCCTATAGTAGGGATATCGACCGGATTGATGTTAATCAAATCGCCAAAGATTGAGCTAATTTTCAATCGCAGATCGACATTTAATTTAGGAGTATTTATTATGAGTCTCGAAGAAAGAGCAAAAGCAACTGCCAAAGATCTTGAGGGTAAAATTCAAGAAGGTGTTGGTAATGTAACTGGTAGCAATGTCGATCGGCAAGAAGGCAAGGCTAAACAAGGTGAAGCTGAAGCTCGTCACACTGCCGAAGATGTTAAAGAAAAAGTAGCTGATACTGCTGAGAGCCTCAAAGAACGGGCAAAAGCAGCCGTATCAAACGTTACTGGCAAAGTAGAGGAAGCCATCGGCAAAGCGACTGATGACCCCGCAAAGGTCGTTGAAGGACAAGCGAAACAAGCTGAAGGTCAGATGCGTAATGCGAAAGAAGACCTGCGCTAGTAGCTAGCTTTTAGTTGATGATTTTATTCACTCACACAGCTTTTTGTGCCCACTTCTAGGTGGGTAACGCCACAAATTCAGGGAGATCTTGCTCGATCGGGCAGGCTCTCCCTGAACTAGAAGTTTTGTTTCTAAGTGCGATTTAGTCGCTTAACACACATTCTCATACTTGGAGTTTTTATGCCACGTTTAGTTGGAAAGCAATCGAATACATCAGCACAATTGACCTTATTAATTACAGCTGCAATTGGTGTCTTGACTGGGTTAGAGTATATGGGAGCTATCAATGTGATTAACGGATTTGGTAACGATAGAGTAGAAATACGCACTTATCAGAATCGACAATGAGTTGAGAATAGATCTATCAATCAGAGCTAATTGACACTAATATTTGTAAAGTTTATTAAGGCTGAGGAAAATCAGATGCGTAAGGGTAGTGATATTGTTGGTAAGCCAATTATTGCTTATGACACTGGAGAAAAAATTGGTAAGGTGATCGATCTAATTTTCGATCAAGATCGGAATTATTTAGTTGCACTGCTAGTCGATGAAAAAGGTTTGTTCAGTAGTGCAAAAGCTTTGCCGTTGGAGGCAATTCAATCGATCGGGCTAGATGCCGTAATTACTAGCCAAGCAGAGGGCATTATTCCCGCGAAATTAAATGATAAAGTAGCCGCGATTTTAGACCGCAACAACGTGATGAGCGGTACTCACATCATGACAGTAGCGGGTCAAGATCTAGGCAAGATGGTCGATCTGTATTTTGATGAAACCACAGGGGCGATCGAGGGTTATGAAGTGTCTGGCGGTCTGTTTGCCGATGCTTATTCCGGTAGGTCATTCGTCCCCGCAGTCCAAACGCTCCGTATTGGCGAACACTATGCCTTTGTCCCGGCAATGGTCGCTGATTTGATGGAAGAACAAGTGGGTGGGATTAAAGCCGCATTCCAAGAAACCAGCGATAAAGTTCAAGCTGCTGCCCAGAAGGCTGGCGAACAGATTTCTGAAGTCAGTCGTCAAGGTACCGCCAAAATTACTAATGCGATCGTCGATCCTGAAACCCAAAGACAGTTTGTTTTAGGTCGAAGCACAGAAACCAATGTCCTAAAACCAGATGGAACCATATTTCTAGCCGCAGGTACAATTGTTAATGTGGCAGATGCTACTGCTGCTCAACAACTGGGCATCTTGGATCGGTTGTATCGGTCCACAGGCGGTAACGTCACTGAAGATGCGCTGCAACGGGCAAATGAACTCCGACAGGACGTGAGCGATCGGGCTAGTGACGCAGCCCAAACGCTCACCACTAAAGCCAGCGCAGCTACCGCTAGCTACACCGTAGATAAGGCTCTGGGTCGGCGCGTCGCTCAAATGGTTCGCACCCGCAATGGGCTAATTGTCGCCGCAACTGGCCAAATCGTCACCGAACTAACAATCGAGCGCGCTAAGACTTATCGGATGGAAGAAGCTCTGCTCAAATCTGTCGGTCTGTCTAGTACTACCGCCGCTAAATCCAGTGTCAATGATGCCATGAGTAACGCTAGTACCCGGATTGGTGACACTGCCGATCGAGTTCAATCTGGAGCCGAGCGACTAGTTGACTGGGCAAGAGCCAAAACAGATCGACTCCGCTATCAAACGACTCAAGCCGTCGAAGATCAGCAAATTAAAGGTGCGCTCGGTCGTCCAACTACGCGAGTAATTTTAGACCGACAAGACCAAGTAATTTTAAATGTGGGTGAATTGATTACCCACAATGCGATCGCAGTGGCTCGGCGGGAAGATGTTTTAGATGTGCTACTATCCTCCGTTTATACCAAAACGCCAGAATTTGGTCAATCTACTCTTAGTGCGCCAGACCCTGGTCGTGCGGCACTCCAAGCTCATCATCCAGAAGCACCTAGAACCAGACCAGCATTGCCTGCCGCTTACTAGATAACTTCTGTTTAAAGCATTCTCGTCTACAGTTATTACTAGTAGCAAGCTTGCCCTAGTTTATCTCCACTCCTCTCACCATCACCAAGTAGCTTGCCTAGCACTAGTGATGGTTTTTCATTACCAATCACCACTTATCATCAGCACATGAAATTAGAAGTAGGCTGCCAACTCGACTTTAATGCGATCGAGCCAACCCCAATCCTGTTGATGTTGCGACCTCGGAGTGGCTACGAACAGTGGATATCCCGCGAAACATACTTATTAGATCCCTTCGTGCCCGTCACCGAGCATACCGATGGTCATGGCAATCTGTGTCAACGATTGGTGACTCCGGTGGGTGCCTTTAGCGTTCGGACCGAAGCATGGGTCGAAACCAGAGATTCGATCGCAGTTGAACCAGGCGCACCCTTGACGCCAGTTGAATCGATTCCTGATTGGATCTTAGAATTTTTATTACCCAGTCGTTATTGTCAATCAGACCAACTCTACGATCTCGCCCAACAGATTGTCTCAGGTTATGTACCGGGCTACGACCAAGTCGAAGCAATTCGGGCTTGGATTCACCGCCAGATCGAGTATCAGTATGGCACTAGTGATGCTTCTACATCCGCACTCGATACTGCCAAGCAGCGAGTCGGGGTTTGTCGGGACTTTGCCCATCTGGGAATTGCGCTATGTCGAGCGATCGATATTCCAGCCCGGATGGTAGTTGGCTACCTGTATGAATTAGATCCAATGGACTTACATGCCTGGTTTGAAGCCTACACGAACAATCGCTGGTATGTCTTCGATGCCACCCAAGCACAGCCACGCGGTAATCGCGTGGCGATCGCCTATGGTCGGGATGCCGCCGATGTAGCTCTAACTACCCAATTTGGCCCGCTCACATTAACCAATATGCATGTCTGGGTTAAGCCAATTACCGAACTCAATCATTCGCCTAGCCAACCAATAACTGGATAAAAATCAGCGAGGGAATCCTCAGCTCGATCTGGGGATTCCCTCGCTTAGATTAACACTAGCTTGCGGCCTACTTGGTTTGAGCCGTTAACTGCTCTTGCAGCAGACTTTTGGCTTGTTTAAATTGGGTAGCCATCTGTTCTTTCTGGTCATCACTACAGTTGCGACTAATTGCAGCAAACATCGTGCTTTCCTCTTGACGCACGTGATCCATGACCATGGTTTTCAGTTGCTCAATTTTAGACTTGAAGCGGTTAGCAAAGTCGTTGGATGTAACATCAAAAGCTTTTAACTCTTCTAACATCACTTGCATTTCAGCCTGTTCGTCATACAGTTCTTGGGTATCAGCATAGAATGACCGAACGGCTGGATAGACAACTTGCTCTTCGGCTGCGGCATGAACGGATAAATCTTTGTAGATCTGACCGAAGTATTCTTGAAGTTTTTGCGGATCGTTAGTAGCGTCAATTTGCATAAATAGCATATTGACCTTGTTATGATCCATCCGAATCACATCTTCGATATTCATGTCAGACTTGGTGCTCGTTTGAGTAACTGCACTACCCGCCACACCAGAAAGTGCCGCTACAGCATCCTGGACGCGCGCCCACAAGCCTTGTTTTGCTTCTTGACCAGTTAGCTCGCGAACGCCTAAAACCTCTAGTACGCCTTTAAGTTGCTCTTGATGAGCGCGATTTTCAAAGTTGACAGTGTTAAGTGGCGTAATCGCCGCTTCGACATCCGCACCGACAACTTGCGCCGCTTTATGAACCAATAAGCCAGACATCACCTGCTGATGCTTGAGTAGTTCCTGCTGGGAAACTTTTTCATACAGCGAAAGTTCTGAACCTGCCATTAATTCATTCATTTTGTCCACCATCTTAGCGACAGTTTCTTTCGGCTCGCCTCGAACACCATATTGGACAATTACAGTATCTAGTACGCCTAAATTTTTACGATCGTCTTCAAGCATTTTCCCGAGCTGTTCGCGAATTTCTAAATCATTACAAGCTGAAATTAGCTTCTCTTCATTAGCAATTAATAGATTTTGGACTGTTTTAATCCCGGCTAGCTGAGAGCCGATCGCCGTACGCTTTGACTCATCTAAAGAAATAGGCACGTGTGTTCTCCTTATTTATGTTTGGGTTGAAGCTTGAATGCTAGTTTTCACATCCTAACTACTGAGCAAACATAGCTCATCTCTCAAAGGAGATATTTGTAGTAATAATCTGGCTAACTTACACTGTTAATAATATTTTATCTCTCCGACTTTTATATCCCTCCAAATTATTTAATCAGTCGGAAATAGATCTATTGATCGCCGCTCAAGCTAGGGTAGTTTGTCAGCTCCTTAATTTAAATCCGTCTTTAGACAGAAGTTTATAGCAAGACTAAATGTTAGATTGGTGTCATGGAATCAACGGCTAGCTAAACAGAAACAGTTGCTAAAGCCTCGAATTCTAGAAATGTAGCTATGAGTTCATTATCAACCTACAAACAATGTATTCATAGCTACCAAAATTTGAATAGAAATCAGAGCTAAATTCTAGATCTCTAACTTCTCTTTCAGTCAGCAATTAGTTATCCTTTTTTCACAGTCAATCTAGTTCTTATCATCATTAAACCTGGAGTATTTACCATGTCAGTTTCTACAAAAGTACCTACCACTACTGCTACAAACCTCAAAGATCGGAATGCTTGGTTGTGGGGCTTTACCCCTCAAGCTGAAATCTGGAATGGTCGGTTTGCAATGCTCGGCTTTGTCGCTGCTTTGATTACTGAAATGGCTTCCGGTCAAGGTATCCTCCACTTCTGGAATTTAATTAACGTCAGCCAAACTATTCAATAGTCAAATTCGGCTAACTAAAATTAACTAGACTGAAACAGCTAATTACCATTTTTAGTTAGCTGTCTCAGTCTACCCTCGTATCAGGCAGCGTAAGCTAAGTTAACAGCCGATTCGATCGCTTGTCGTGAGGATAAGTTTTATTTGACTCGAATCTATTTTAGATTTAGAGTCAATTTTTTTAATGGCTTTTTTAGAAAATACCTAATTTACACACTTTCCCACATTTATTGTAGGTTGATTTAAATCTATCTTTTGATAGAATGTTCTTCACGAACTAAATGCTAGTCTAAATTTAGGGATTGAATGGTTATAAGAACTAATTTAAGTCTCCAATTTTAGCCCATGTAGTAAATGTTCGCAGGAGGTATCCGGTGAAAAAATTATTTAGCTCGATCCAGAATTTAGCCGTCCAAGGCTTTTGGGCGATCGGCTTAGCCAGCTTAATATTAATGATAAATCTCTTCGTGCCCCAGCCTGGGTATGCAGCCGATCGAATTGAGCGGGGTTCCACAGAGGTAATTCAGCCGTTTGAATTGACCAGACCAGCAGAAACCCGTGAAGAGGCTTATGAAGAAACCGCTAAGCTAACTAAAAATCCAAAAGAACTCATCAAGGCTGAAAATAAAGAAGAGAAAGCTCAAGAAAAACTGCTCAAGGCAGAAGAGCAAGCAGCCAAATAAGTAGATATTTTGCCTAAATAGTGAAATAACTCAGAGCCGGTAAGTGTGACTAACTGCACTTATCGGCTTTGTCGAGACTAAAATTAACCCAATTTAGATATAATTGCACGACAAAATATTCATCTTGAATTAATCATCCAAAAGACAGATTCATATTTTTAACAACATCGATATCTTTAAATAAGTCGAATAGTTACTAATCTTATAAATCTGTGAAGGACTGAAAATTTTCCATGAAAGATGCCTGCCTCGATGATATTGCTGTTGACTCCGACTCATTATCAGCAGAATTGTATCGCCCGCTAGTCCAGTCGCTGCCACTACCTGAGTGCGAGGTATGTGTTATTGTTCCAGTCCGCAACGAGGCAGAACTCTTAGAAGGCTGTTTAACTGCTTTGGCAAATCAAGTTGATTTACAAGGTCAACCGTTAGATTTGCGGCGATACGAAGTAATCTTACTGGCGAATAACTGTAGCGATGATTCGGTGGCGATCGCGCAGCACTTTGCGCTTGAACATCCAGACTTTAGGTTACATATTATCGAGCGGACACTTCCACCCGATGAAGCTTACATTGGTCGCGTTCGCCAGATATTGATGGATGAAGCCTATTACCGTCTAGCTGAACTGGGTTTAGCTGGCTTAGGCTCCAAACATGGGGCGATCGCCTCTACCGATGGGGATACGCAGGTTGCACCAACTTGGATCGCCGCGACACTGCTGGAAATAACCCGGGGTGTAGATGCCGTCGGGGGCAGAATTGTGGCCGATCCGATTAGCTGTGCGGCTTTAGACCCCCAAGTAAAAATGCGCTACCTGCTGGGCGATTGCTATCACCAGCTAATGGTCGAACTAGAAGCCTATTTGGACGCTAATCCCCACGATCGATGGCCGCGCCACGCGCAGCACTATGGTGCCAGCTTAGCAGTTACCGCCCAAATGTACCGTCAATGCGGTGGAATGCCAGCCGTCCGGGCGCCAGAGGATGTGGCATTTTACCGAGCATTATTGAGGGTTGGTGCTCGGTTCCGCCACAGTCCGTTGGTGGAGGTGACTACTTCGGCTCGGCAAACAGAGCGGACAGCCGGTGGTTTTGCCGCACAGCTAAATGAATGGGCGGCAATGGAAGACCAGCAAGTATTTTTAGTGGAGCCAGCAGCAGCGATCGAGACACGGCTCCAGACTCGCAGACAATTGCGCGATCTGTGGCGGCGGATTCTAAGTGGTTATCAACATACGGCCAAGGATGCCCACTTCTATGCCAGTACGTTAGGTATATGTAGCCAATGGTTATGGGCAGAACTGACTCAACCCCAATCCTTCGATCTGCTGTTTGAGCGAGTCGAGGTGTGTCAGCAACAGGCTGGCGTGTGGCAACAGCGGTGGCCGTTGGTTAATCTCGAACAGGCGATCGCCGATCTGAGTGCGCGGTTGCAAGATCTGCGCCTACAACAGTGATGCTAACCACGCCGAAACTGCTTTAACCAAGACAACTGGTGTATGCCTCCTCGCCACCCCTCACCCTCCCTCCACATTCCCAAACTATATGTCTGCGCCAAACCGTTTATCCTTAGCCGAGTCCTTTGTCCACATCACTGAAATTGCCGATTATTGTGCGGCAAACGCTGCGGCGATTGATCGGCATGGAGCTTTTCCGGTGCGAGAATTCGAGCGAATTGCCGCAGCAGGACTGTTAGCTGTGCCCCTGCTGCCTGAATTTGGCGGTCTGGGCTTAGGAATTGATGCCAGCCTGACCCATGAAATGCTCCTGCTACTCAAAAAGATTGGCTGGGGCAATTTGGCGGTGGGGAGAATCTTTGAAGGACACGTCAATGCCCTTCAACTGATCCAAACCTTTGGAACGCCAGCGCAGATCGAGCGTTCCGCAGAAGATGCCCGCGATCGCCGTAAAATATTTGGGGTGTGGAATGCCGAGATGCAGGATGGAGTCAAAGTGATTCCGCTCGATAATGGGAGCTATCAACTCCAGGGGAGCAAGACCTTTTGTTCTGGCTCTGGCTATGTTGAGCGTCCATTTGTCAATGGCACCTTACCCGGCGGCGCGTGGCAAATGTGTGTGGTGCCGATGGAACAGGTGGAAACGGTGAGCGATCCAGACTGGTGGCAACCCCCCGGCATGAAAGCTACTGCTAGCTATCGGGTTGACTTTAGCAATATTGAACTCGATCCGGAAGCGGCGATCGGCGAACCAGAAGACTACAATCGCCAGCCGTGGTTGACGGCTGGCTCGATTCGTTTTGCTGCCGTTCAGTTAGGGGGAGCAGAAGCATTATTGGACGCAACTCGGCAATATCTTCATGGTCTCAACCGAACCAATGACCCTTACCAAGAAGCACGGATCGGTCAAATGGCGATTGGCATTGAAAGCGGCAATCTTTGGCTCAAAGGCGCAGCGGCAGTGATTGCTGACTATGCGCCAACCTTTGGCGGCGACCGTCATAAGGAACACCCCAACTGCGATCGATTATTGGCATATATCAACATGGCTCGCACCGCGATCGAGCAAATTTGCATGGAGACGATCCAGTTTTGCGAGCGTTCCGTTGGTACCCGTGGGTTACTACCCCCTTACCCGATGGAACGGATCATTCGAGATTTAAGCCTTTATCTGCGGCAGCCCGGTTTTGACTCCTCCCTTCAATCCGTCGGCAAGTATGCACTCGCCCATCCGCCCCAACGATCCCTAACTTGGCATGAACTTTACTTTCAACGATCTTTCGCCCATCGCCCGCCCTCAATTCCTGCCACTGCGTTCCATTTCCGAAATTGTTACTGAGCCAGTTGTAGTTGTCGCGCCTCATCCCGATGATGAGACTCTTGGCTGTGGTGGAGCGATTGCCCTCCTTCGAGCGCAAGACTATACAGTGCAAATTTTAGTGATGAGTGACGGTACCCAGTCTCACCCCAACTCTCGCAAATATCCTGCCCCTGCTTTACGACAGCTTCGGGCGGCGGAAACCCGGTCCGCGATGTCACAGTTGGGAGTGGCAAGTGGGCAGATTACCTTTTTAGAATTGCCAGATGGAGCGATCCCCGTAGCTGGAGCGGTTAACTTTCAGACCGCCGTCGATCGGTGCGCTCTGTATCTGAACCGAGTGAATCCCCAGATCGTGTTTGCGCCGTGGCGAGCCGATCCGCACCCCGATCATCGGGCTACCTGGCAGATCCTCCAAGCGGCACTGGCACAAACCACCCTTACCCCCAGATGGATCGAGTATCCAATCTGGGATTGGGACCCAAACCAACGCGGCTCGACCCAGCCCAGATCGATCCAAGCTTGGCGGCTGGATATTACTGAAGTTGTCGAGCTGAAACAGCAGGCGATCGCCTGCTATCGATCTCAGACGACGGACTTAATCGATGACGACCCCACCGGCTTTCGCTTAACACCGCCAATGCTCAGCAACTTTGCCCACCCTTGGGAAATTTACCTAGAACCGCACCAATAAATCTATGAGTACATCCGAGTCTCTACCCCCTAGCTATTTTGATGCTCTGTATCAAACCGACCCCGATCCGTGGAAATTTGCGACGAGTGACTATGAAGCTGAAAAATACGCTCAAACTATTGCCGCCTTACCCAACGCTCGGTACCGTTCGGCTCTAGAAATTGGCGGGTCGATTGGCGTACTCACCCAAAAGTTAGCTCGATCCTGCGATTCGGTTTTATCGATCGATGTCGTGCCACTAGCTCAAGTGCAAGCAATCCAGCGTTGTCAGCAACTCCCGCAAGTGCGCTTTCAAATTATGAGTTTTCCAGCGCAATATCCATCCGAAAAATTCGACCTAATTTTGGTCTCCGAAGTAGGCTATTACTGGTGCCAGAACGACTTAGAAATCGCTCAACAGCGGATGTTTGAATTGCTAGAGCCAGGTGGGCACTTACTGTTGGTACATTGGCTGCCACGATCGCCAGATTATCCCCTCACTGGCGATGAGGTTCACGACGCTTTTTTAGCCCATGTGCCAGTACAGCTCCAGCATCTCCACGGTCAACGCAATGCTCAGTATCGGCTCGATCTATTTGAACGAGTTCGATCGTTATCCCCAATCCCGCACGAGAACAAACCAAAACCCGATCGCGTCGTAAAATAGGTTATCCATCGATCGAGCAGTTCTTTTGAAACAGCGTTCTACTTACTGGCAACTTCTGCCCTATCTTCGTCCACACAGATGGACAATTCTGTGTGCCTTCTTGTGGACGATCGCCTACACTACTTTCTGGCCAATCCAAGCTTGGCTAGTTGGCCAAATCAGTAAGTATGTTGGTACTGATGTTGCCATGTTAGCCAAAATTGCGGTAGCTGGGGGAGTTGTCTATATCTTGCAGGGAATTGCTCAGTATTGGCAGGATGTCTTGATGGCAAAAGCTGCCTTTGGGATTACCCTCGATCTCCGTCACCGCACCTATAAACACCTATTACAGTTGAGTACCGAGCGATTATCTCAGCTACAAGTAGGAGATTTGTCTTATCGTTTGACTGAAGATATCGATCGAATTGGTGAAATTATTAACAAGATTCTGCATCAGTTTATTCCTTCGGTTCTTCAGTTAGTGGTCATGTTAGGATACATGATTTATATCAACTGGCAGTTAACCCTAGCCGTACTAGTTATGGCACCAATTATTGCGATCTTAGTTGGCTGGTTTGGGGAGAAGCTACAACAACAATCCCTCAAAAGTCAAAATCAGATTGCCGATTTATCTTCTCTCGCCACGGAAGACATCAGCGGCATCCGGACAATTCAAGCTTTTGCGGCGGAAAATTATTCACTAACTAAGTTTGGTCGAGAGGCTCAGTTCAACCGTCAGGCGAAATATTTAACTGAAAAAATTAAAGCTTTTCAATATCCGGTCATTAGTTTTCTCCAAGTCATTAGTATTCTATTTATCTTTGTGCTGGCTGGCTGGCAGATTTCGCTCGGCAATTTAACCGTCTCACAATTTGTAGTTTATCTGACTAATATCGTTCTGATTATCAGTCCGATCGCTTTGACGACTAGTAACTATAACGAACTGAAACAAGCCGAAGCTTCAGTCGATCGAGTATTTGAATTAATTACGATTCCCCTCACAATTATCGAACGTCCCGACGCGATCGAGTTACCAGCAGTTTCTGGTCGAGTTGAATATCGTCATGTCAGCTTTGGTTATCAAGACGATAAACCAATCCTCAAAGATTTTGACCTCACCGTCCAGCCAGGGGAAACAATCGCCCTCGTCGGGGCTTCTGGCGCAGGGAAAAGCACGATTTTAAGCCTATTAAATCGATTTTATGATGTGTCATCTGGGAGTATCGCGATCGATGGGATCGATATTCGGGATGTCACGCTCAAGAGTCTCCGCCGTCAAATTGGGATCGTGCCCCAAGACACGGTTTTATTCTCTGGGCATATCGCACAAAACATTGCTTTTGGACAGACAGAATTCGACCTTGAAGCAGTGGAAAATGCGGCAAAAATTGCCAACGCCCATCAATTTATTTCCGAACTTTCCCAAGGTTATTACACCTATGTTGGCGAGAAAGGAACGACCCTCTCCGGCGGCCAAAAACAGCGGATTGCGATCGCCAGAGCAGTATTATTTAACCCACAGATTTTGATTCTCGATGAAGCAACTTCCGCTCTAGATTCTGAATCCGAAAGTCTAGTCCAAGAAGCCCTCGAACGGGTGATGGCAAATCGCACCGTGTTTATTATCGCCCACCGTTTAGCTACAATCAGAAAAGCGGATCGAATTTTGACGATCGAAAATGGTCAAATTATTGAAGCTGGTACCCATAGCGAACTACTAGCCCATGCCGGACGATATGCCAAATTTTATGCTCAACAATTCAGTTAGAAATCTGAGCATCTCGATCTGCTAAGGTCGAGGCTCGCGGGCATGAAAAACTTCATCATTTGATTGACATTGGGTAGCAGAACAAGATACATATCGATCTAACCGTTAGATAAATATTTTGATAATGCCAAGTTTTTCCAACTTTCGGCTAGCTCGGCAGCAGGAGGGATGGACATGGATTCTAGCTTGATCCTATCTAATATCCTCAATCCACCAATTCTGTTTTTCTTTTTGGGCATAATTGCTGTTCTCGTCAAATCTGACCTAGAAATTCCCATCCCCATCCCGAAACTCTTCTCACTTTATTTGCTGTTTGCGATCGGGTTTAAGGGTGGCGTGGAACTGGTCAAAAGTGGGGTGACTCAAGAAGTAGTGCTGACGATGGTTGCAGCGATGTTAATGGCTTGTTTTGTGCCACTGTACACCTTTTTTATTCTCAAGCAGAAGCTAGATATTTATAATGCAGCGGCAATTGCCGCCACCTATGGTTCGATTAGTGCTGTCACGTTCATCACCGCCAGTTCTTTTTTAGCTAAACTAGGCATTGCCTATGATGGTTATATGGTCGCGGCACTGGCTCTGATGGAGTCTCCGGCGATTATTGTGGGGCTGATCTTGGTCAATCTATTTGCGGGTGATGAAAATCGCGAATTTTCTTGGTCGGAAGTACTCCGAGAGGCATTTTTGAACAGTTCTGTCTTTTTGCTAGTCGGTAGTCTCGTGATTGGGATGTTGACCGGAGAGCGTGGTTGGCAGGCTCTAAAACCTTTTACGCAGGAATTATTCTATGGTGTTTTGACCCTATTTTTGCTGGATATGGGACTAGTTGCAGCTAGAAGAATTAAAGACTTACAAACAACGGGGATTTTTCTGATCGGTTTTGCCCTCCTGATTCCCCTCCTCAATGCGGGGATTGGGTTGCTAATTGCCAGACTGATTAATCTGTCGCCTGGGAATGCTTTGTTGTTCTCTGTGTTGTCTGCAAGTGCCTCCTATATTGCCGTCCCAGCCGCGATGCGGATGACTGTGCCTGAAGCAAATCCCAGTCTGTATGTTTCGACTGCCCTAGCAGTGACATTTCCGTTCAATATTATTGTGGGAATTCCGCTGTATCTGTACGGAGTTAATCTATTGTGGAAGTAATTATATGCATCTTGTTAAAAGAATAGAAATTATCGCCAACTCTTTTGAACTTGGCAAGATTTTAGATAGTTTAAATAAATCAGGCGTACACGGTCATGCGGTGATTCGGAATGTTGCTGGCAAAGGATTGCGAGAAGGTCGCGAAGACCTAGATATGACAATGCTCGATAATGTTTATATTATTGCTTTCTGTATGCCAGATCTAATCGAGACTGTCGTAGAAAATGTTCGACCATTGCTGAATAAGTTTGGTGGAACCTGTTACATTTCCGATGTGATGGAGATTAACTCCGTTAAATGTGTGGCATCTTAGATCGACTTTATCCATTTTAAAAACTTCCTGTTTGAGACTGGCTTCCAGACTTGCGAAATCGAACCGACTTTTCACAGATCGATAAAAACAGGCGATATTCAAAAAGTCCAACCTGCTATAAACGTTATGGCCAGACGGTTAGATCCAAAGCGATCAAAAATGGACAAAGTCGAGCTTAGAACAGACTGAAATAGATGATATAGCACTACGTAAATATGTTAGGACAAATTCTTAGTCCACGAAGGTGGACTTTGCAACATCAGCGACGATTTCAATCGTTGTGATGTCCTAACCTCTGCTTGTACTGCTATACCCCATCGATATGCAAAGTCCGCCTAAGTCTTTTGGACTTAGGCGGACTTTGCATCATCAGCCGCGACTCTAGTCGCAGGGAAGGAATAGGCAGCAACTTGGGCTAGTTATTACTGTTAGGGGGATTAGTTGGCGCGGGCGAATCGGTGGTTTCGGGACTCTGACTGGCAGCCGGAGCTGGGGAGCTGGCTGGAGTTGGACTAGGCTTAGGCGTATCTGAAGCTTTGGGTGTATCTGAAGCTTTGGGCGTAGTGGGGGCTGCGGGTACAGCATAAGGTTTAGGAACTTCAATGATCTTCGTAGCACCGGGCACGAGGATCGGTTTCGGTACTTCTACCACTTTAGGTGAAGGTGCGGGGGGAGCAGCTTTCTCGATCGTCCGCTCGATAATTTTAGTTTCTTTTTCCGGCTTGGGTGTGGTTGAAGCGGCGGGGCTGGCTGGCGTATTAATAATCGTTGTCGGGATAGGTTCGGTGGGCCTACCCCAGAAGTACATAGCCGCTGCGCCTAGCCCAAGCAGCGCGGCTAGGGTGCCACCGATGGCGAGACCACTGGCAGCACCACTGTTTTCTGCTGCACGTTCTCGCTGATACTGGGTATCTTGATTGTTAACTCTACCTTGAGAATAGCCGTCTTTGTAAGATTTTTCGGTTGGAGTTAGAGGCAGATCGTTAGGATTTTTGTCGCCTTGTGGGTTGTTATAGTCAGTCATTTTACTTTGCCAGCGGCCGTTAAAGTGGTTGGTACAACAACATCATATTGCCTCGCCTTCTCAGTCGTATTCTATTGAAAGGAATAACTTTGAGTTTTGGCTCTCACTCTAAAGTCTCAATTTGTCGGTGCGATCTGGCAAGTTGTCAGGGAAACAAGATCGATTAGCAAAGGTAACGTCACTCAATTAATGTAATGTCCCGGCTAAAAATCGTTCGGTGTAATAGAGCGCGAGTTGGTTGCTCAAGCCAGAAAACACGGCATCAAACGCATGATCTGCCCAGGGAATCTCGATATAAACAACTCGATTGCCTTCAGATTGGAGTCGATTGGCAAGGTAGCGACCATATTTAGATTCGATGATGTGGTCTTTGCCGCCGTAGATGAATAGAGATGTTGGTAGACCTGGTTTGACAGCATTGATGGGGGAAGCTTGTTGATATTTTGCGGCAAACTGTTGTGGCGTACCGCCCAAGAAATCCCGCAAGACGGATTTAGACTCGATCGGATCGGGGTGAGGTGGATCGTCATAGCCAGCGGTGAGGTTGACGGGACCATAGTAATTGACGACGGCGCGGATCGGGAAGGGTGTAGATTCGTAGGCAGCTAGCATGGCGAGTTGAGCACCAGCCGATCGACCGACGATCGCCACACGGCTGAGATCGGTTTCAGTGCTGGCGGCGCGCGATTGGATATAGTTTAATGCCGATCGCACGTCTTCAATTTGAGCCGGAAAATGATATGTTGGTGCGTGACGATAAGAAATTGCCCAGACGACATACCCTTGAGCAGCAATATAACGATTAAAAGTCTCATCGCTATCCGGACTACCTCGCTGCCACGCGCCGCCATAAATGGAGATAATCGCTGGATATTTGCCAACTTGGGGCGGGCGATAAACGTTGAGCGAGAGTGTCACCCCGTCGGGATGGGCAAAGGGAATCTGCCGATCGACTCGAACCTCTGGGCTGGGAATACCCCGCCACAGATCTGCCATAATTAAGGGCTGCGATCGCATTTGCGTTAGCAATAAGGGCGAAATGTCTTTGAGGTAATCTTGACCTAAACTAGCCGCGATCGTTTGCTGGGCATGTTGTTGAACCCCAGCAAATTGTAGCAGTGGGCGAGTACTCAAACCCAAAGCTAAAGCGATACAGCAGAATTTTAACAGCGATCGTCGCCGTTGGTGGGGATATCTTTGCCCGCAGATCAGCCCACCTAAAATTAGTGCGGCAATATTCAGATAAATCAATCCAGGACTAATCTCTGGTGCGCCAACACTGAGCGGAAGTAAGGAGAAAATCGGTGCGGGGAGGACAATCCAAATACTTAGAAATAATCCTACTACCAATAAAAGTTGGAAGAGTACGCGACCAATTATCTTCATGTCCGGTTAAATCCGCATAGCTTCGATCTTCGCTGTGGACGAATGAGAGCTTATCGATATGTTAGCAGAAAGCAATACCCAACGTGTCTGGCGATCGAATGGCTTTATCCTTGCTGGTAGTCTGGATCTAGCCAGCAGCGCGGTAAGCTCTCTCCAGAAGGAAAAATCAAGCTTTGTTTCTGAATTGATTCGGGATCTTGTTCTTCTTCGCCTGCTTGAACGCGGATCGTTACATTGTCCTGATTGGGACTGATGATTTCTTGAAGATTGAGGATTTCAACTAGAGTTCCATTATCTTTTTTCTGTAGTAGCATGATTGTATTCTCAATAATTTTAGTATTCAACGCTCGATTAGTTAGAAGACCTAATCACTCGCGGTCTTCTAACTAAGCTGATATTGGCTCGACAATCGCGATTTTATCGTTCTAAGCTGAAATTAGTCCAGTTCTAGTTAGACAAACAGAGTCTGTCGATCTTCTACAGCTCTGTAGACTCAACGCCCATTGGCGCAACCATGTCGCGTAAGACCGTAATTTGCTCGGAATAATCTAGTGATTGCAGTTGGGTTAAACATTGAGCAGCTTGAGGCTCAAGTGCATAGTTATCTGGCATGGGAATAATTTCAGTCCGATCCATTCCCTGTGCCAATAAATACCAAAATAGTAGCTTTGTAGTATTGCTCAATGAACCATACTCACGGCTAATCGTAGTGTCTTTGGCTTCGATCAGATCGCGCTGAACCTGAAGTTGCTCATCATGGCTCATCGCCAACACCTGTTTGAACAGACCTTCGGCGATCGCCGGAGATGCTGTACTCGCACCAGGCGCAGCGGGAGTGATGGATTTACCTACTTCTTTGTAGATATACCAGAGCAATGCAAGCTTTTGATCTGTTGATAGTGCTTTAAAGCTGGAAAGAGATTGGTCGTTGATCCCAGAAGTAGTAATTGTCAAAATATTTTCTTTAATTCATCACTTTTAGTATATTCATTAAATTTCGAGAAAAATAGTAACTTTAGAGAGAGATTATAAACCAACTAAAGACTGATTTAAGTATAGCTAATTAATGATTTAATATGCTTGTCAATATTTTGTGCATAGCTGGATAAATTGTGAAAATGAGAATGTTAAAACTGGCTCTAGTCTGGATGGGGAGTATTCTTCATCTAAAGCAAATACACCCGCAGCAACTATCTATATGCAAATTAGCTCTATATCCGATCGAGATGCTGTGAATATTAATAATATTCAAGAGCCAATTATTCATGACTACTTCTCTAGGTTAAATGCAAGTAGTTTTGAGGAAGTCTCCAACCTATTTTCAGCCCAGGGTTGCCTTTATCCACCCTTTGAACAGGGGATCTGCGGTAGAGCAGCAATCTATCGATACTTGCAAGCTGAAGCGAAAGGTGTCCAAGCTTTCCCCTACTCTGGTACCGTGCAATCTGGCGCAGAGGGAGTGACAATCTATCAGATCGCAGGTAATGTCAAAACCAGCGTGTTCACTGTTAACATCAGATGGTCGATCGAGTTAAATGCCGATCGCGAAATCGTGTCTGTAGTTGTCAAGTTATTAGCCGAACTCCAAGAGTTACTCAGTTTAAAGCGTGGTTAAAGCTCTTGGGGCAATGCCAAAAAAACTTAGATCTCCTAGCGAACTTAATCTATGCTATCGTTTAAGCTATTGAACGAGAATCATTCTCATAATTAATATTTCATGCTAGAGATTCAGCAATTAGCTGTTAATTACCGTGGAGTGCTTGCTTTAGAGCAAATTGACTTTCGGATTGAGCCAGGTGAACTAGTGGGGCTAATTGGGCCTAATGGAGCGGGAAAGAGCACACTACTCAAGGCGATGTTAGGACTAATTCCAACCGCCAGCGGTACCGTCAAGTATTGTACTTGTCCCTTGTGTCAGCATTTGGAGCGGGTAGCATATGTGCCCCAAAGATCCCAGGTTGACTGGGATTATCCAATTACCGCCCAGAATGTGGTGATGATGGCGCGTACCCGTCAACTGGGTTGGTTTCGCCGTCCAGGTGCGGCAGCTAAAGCCATTGTTAATGGGGCACTAGATCGCGTCGGGATGTTAGATCTCAAAGATCGGCGGATTGGAGAGCTTTCTGGCGGACAACAACAGCGAGTATTTTTAGCTCGTGCGCTGGCGCAACAAGCAGATTTATTTTTGTTTGATGAACCATTTACCGGAGTTGACAAAAAAACTGAAGCCGTGCTGTTAGAAGTTTTTAACGAACTACGAACGGCGGGCAAAATTTTGCTAATTAGTACCCACGAATGGGGACGATCTTTGAGTCAACTCGATCGAATTTTGCTCCTCAATCAAAGTCTCATTGCCGATGGTTCGCCTCAACAGGTAATGACTCCCGCAAATCTTCAACAAGCTTACGGTGTGTCATTACATCACCATATGCATCAAGATGTTGAGGCAGATTTATTCTGTTAAAAACCTCGCTTTTTTTAATTATTAATATTTCTATGCTAAATTTTCTATTCGAACCTTGGCAATATGAATTCATGCGAAATGCGATCGCCATTGGGATTCTCGTCGGAATTTTGTGTCCGGTTGTGGGTAGTTATCTCATCGTCCAACGGATGGCATTATTTGGAGATGTAATTGCCCATGCTGTCTTGCCTGGATTATCTCTTTCTTTTTTCTTGGGGATAGATATTGCCATCGGGGCATTCATCTCTGGAATGTTGGGAGCCGGAACTATTTCCTGGATTCGATCGCAATCTAGAGTAAAAGTTGATGCGGCAATGGCTTTAACCTTTTCTAGCTTTTTTGCCATCGGCATTATTTTAATCTCTATCCTCAAAAATAATATCGATCTGGATAGTTTTCTGTTCGGGGATATTTTGGGTACTACGATAACCGATATTTATCGAACAGCTAGTGTAACAGTATTAATTTTTACAACAGTTTGGCTATTTTATAAAGAGCTACTATTCTACACATTCGATCGAACTGGCTCGGAAGCGATCGGATTACCAGTTAAGGTTATTCATCTGGGATTTATGTCGGCAATTACGCTCACAATTATTGCTAGTATGCAGGCAGTAGGTGTAATTTTAGTGATTTCGCTATTAGTTGGCCCAGCTTTAACTGCATACCTTCTGGTCAAGGAATTACATCAAATGATGATTGTGGGTGCAATTATCGGCGCGATCGCTAGTATGAGCGGAGTATATGTTAGTTTTTATCTCAAATACATACCATCTGGCCCAGCAATTGTGATGGTATCTTCTAGTTTATTTATCCTCGCCTTATTATTTAGCCCATCTCAAGGTATTTTAACTCAACGATTTCGAATATTCCAGAGGTAAAGCGGTGAGGCAATCTAGCTAAACAAGGATGGAAAGATCAGAACTTTGGTTTGTTACATCGTCGTTGGATGATGCGTACAACTACCCTAAATGGTAAATTTATCCAGCCGGAACTCCTTCTAAACGCCTGTTCCCTTGCTGGCAATCTTTGCCGCAGTGCGTAAGATTTGACCGGCTAGAATAGCTGCACCAAAGCCATTATCGATGTTGACGACCCCAATCCCCGCCGCGCAGGAATTGAGCATCGTTAGTAAAGGGGCGATGCCACCAAAACTGGCTCCGTAACCGATGCTAGTCGGAACAGCAATCACCGGACAATTTGCTAAACCAGCAACAACACTGGGCAAGGCTCCTTCCATCCCAGCAACCACAATTAGGACATCAGCATTGTCGATGACTTGGCGATTGTCTAACAGCCGATGAATTCCGGCGACTCCGACATCCCATAATCTTTCGACGGCAAACCCACATAAACTCGCCGTACAAGCTGCTTCCTCCGCAACGGGTAAATCGGCCGTCCCGGCGGTGAGGATGGTAATTTTCCCTGGATACTGTAAAGTTATTTTGGCTGGTGTTAGAGCGCAAATTTGCGCCATTTGGTAATAAATTAAATCGGGAATCTGCTGGTGTAACTCGGCATAGACGGTTGGGGTAATCCGCGTTGCCATGACGATTGACTGTTGGTGGCGCATCACTTGAATGATTTTGATAATCTGTGCTGGCGTTTTGCCCAAACCCCAAATTACCTCAGGAAACCCAGTGCGAAGTTGCCGATTACGATCGATCTTGGCAAATTCTTCGATCGGCTGATAGTCTAGATATTCTAGTTGTGAGAGAGCTAAATCGGGCGTAAGTTCACCATCAGCTACGGCTGTGAGTAAAGCTTTGAGTGAATCTGACATAGGTTTAGAGAGATTTGCCGAAGCAGTCGGGGATATATTATGACAATTTAACTAGTATCCCTAAAATCTTTTTGGTGCGGGGAGTTAGCAAAGTCCGCCGATAGGCATCGGCGGCTTTTTTGATGCCATCGGCTTGGGTTGGATAGGGATGAATTACACTACTGAGTTTACTCAATCCAATCTGATTGACGATTGCGGTTGTTAGTTCGGAAATCATTTCACCTGCGTGACTTGCCACGATTGTCGCGCCTAAAATTTCGTCAGCACCTCGACGATGGATGATTTTGACAAATCCGGCTGTTTCGCCATCTGTAATTGCTCGATCGACACTAGACATCAGAATTTTAATCGTATCAAATTTTATCCCGGCTCGATCGGCATCCTCCGCAGACATGCCAACATGAGCAATTTCTGGATCTGTATAAGTCACCCACGGCATCACTAAACTACTGAGTTTACTTTTGCCCAAGCCAAAGGGTGAGAACAGCGTATTTTTAATCACAATCCGCGCAGCGGCATCGGCGGCGTGGGTAAACTGCCATTTCATCGATATATCACCAGCGGCATAAATTCGGGAATTAGTTGTTTGTAAGTAGTCATTCACCTGGACTCCCTTGGCATCATAAGCCACCCCCACTAAATCGAGGTTAAGACCTTCAATATTCGGCTTGCGTCCCGCACCTAGGAGAATTTCATCTACTTCGATCGATCCTGCCCGACCATTGCTAGTATAGGTAATAGTCTTACCTGTCGGAGTTGTCGTCACCTGTTGCAATTGACAATCTAAAATTAAATTTACCCCTTCTTTGAGTAATACCTGCTGTAATATATCCGCCGCTTCGGGATCTTCCTTCTGTAAAATATAGCTGCCGCGATGTAATAAAACTACCTCACAACCCAATCGCCGAAAGGTTTGAGCTAATTCACAACCCACTGGCCCCCCACCAATGACAGCTAACCGGTGGGGACGTTCGACGAGGGAAAATACTGTCTCATTAGTGAGATATCCGGCTTCAGTTAATCCAGGTATTTCCGGCGTGGAGGCTCTAGCACCTGTGGCAATTACCGCTTTTTTAAATTTGAGCCTTTGATTGCCAACGGTGATGGTATCATTCCCCGCAAATTGTCCATCCCCCAAAAAGATATCCACTCCAATATTTTTGAATCTAGCCGCTGAATCATGATGACTGATTTCCGATCGAATTCGCCGCATCCGCTCCATAACGACAGCAAAATCAATTTTTACTCCATCTGCCCGAATCCCTAGCTCCTGACCCCGCCAAATTTCACCGACGACCCGATTCGATCGAATAATTGTTTTAGACGGTACACAGCCAAAATTAAGGCAGTCTCCGCCCATTAAATTTCGCTCGATCAGAGCCACCTTTAGACCCAATTCCAACCCTGCCGCCCCAGCCGCCACGACTAAACCCGCTGTACCAGCACCAATTACCACCAGATCGTAAACATCCGCAGGTTGAGGATTAACCCAATCAGGCGGATGAACGTACTCGATGAGCTGCTGATTATAGACATCCATCGGGGCGACTGTTTTCATGGGAGTTAGGAGTTAAGAGTTAGGAGTTCGGAGTACCCCTGTTAAGGTGAATTTTTGTACTAATCGACCGCCGCTAGGCGGCGCGCAAGCTTCGACGAATTTGCGCATTTAGATTCATAGGTCCAAGTTTACGCCCAGGGGAGGGTGGATGCGCCAGCCATCGAAATTAACACTAGCCAGTCCCTACCCCGCAGCCAGAAGGTGAAAGCAATGCATACGCCACGAAGTAAAAATAACCAAAATACGCCAGGAGTTTGAGGGGCGGCGTTTCGTCCCTCAACGGGGGGTCTGGGGGTCGGAACCCCCAGATCTCCGGTTCCACACACTAATTAATACTCACCTTAACAGGGGTTGAGTTAGGAGTTAGGCGTTGGGAGTTGAGTGATGCGCTGTCAACTGTCAACTGATTGTGCTAATGCTTGCTTGGCAATGCGAGTGATGTAAACCGTTACTACCACAGTAGCAATGAATCCAACAATCCGGATCGTCCATTGAAGAGTTTGATTCGTTGGCTGGGCACTGGTACCAATTAGAGCTAAATTGCCAGCTAAAGAGCCGATATAAACATACATCAACGTGCCTGGAATCATCCCCAAGGAGCCAATGATGTAGTCTTTAATCGAGACTCCAGTTAGCCCCAAAGCATAGTTGAGCAGGTTAAAGGGAAAAATCGGCGATAGGCGGGTGAGGAAAACAATTTTCAATCCTTCCTTACCTACGGCTCGATCGATCGCGCTAAATTGTTCATTACCAGCGATTTTTTTAGCAATCCAATCACGTGCTAAATAACGACCAACGAGGAAAGCTGCCGTTGCGCCAATTGTAGCACCGATAAAAACATAAATCGCGCCCAGCCATACACCAAAGACAACACCAGCCCCCAGGGTTAAGATCGAACCCGGTAAAAAGGCAACAGTTGCCACAATATAAATACCGATAAAAGCAATTGCGCCGATCGCGCCGAGACTTTCGATCCACCCCAGCGCATTTTTGAGCAGAGATTGTGGATTAAATCCAGCATCAATGGGGGAACTCTGTGCCCAAGCAGGCATTGCCGAGATCGAAAAGCCCAGAATCAGTAATGAAACGAACAGAGCGACCTGTTTAAAACTAACTGGAGATCTAATCATAATTAAAATGTCGCATAGATTGGCATGAATAACGCTCAATTATCCAAAAAAAAGTCCGCATTTGCGGACTTAAATCATTACTTCACAACACAGCTAATCTAGCGGCGGGCTAATTTCTTCGAGATCTTCCGAATCCGAATCGATAGCGGTGTAACTTCAACTAGCTCATCACCACTGATGTATTCTAGTGCGCGTTCGAGGTTCATATCGATCGGTGCTTTGAGTTGAACCAATTCTTCCCCACCAGAGGCGCGGTGGTTGGTTAACTGCTTGCTCTTACAGATATTTAACTCTAGATCTTGAGGGCGGTTGTTTTCGCCGACGACCATCCCTTTATAAACCTTAGTACCAGGTTTGATAAAGAACGTACCGCGATCTTCTGCACCCATTAAGGCGTAATCAGTCGCAGTACCTTCTTCAAAGGAGATCAGCACACCGTTGCGACGAGCAGAGATATCCCCACAGGTCGGACGATATTCGAGGAAACTGTGATTCATGATCCCCGCTCCACGGGTCATCCGCATGAATTCACCTCGGAAACCGATCAACCCCCGTGCAGGAACGACAAATTCCAGGTTAGAACGACCATTGGCACCGACTACCATGTCTTGCATTTCGCCTTTGCGTTGACCGAGGCGTTCGATACAGCTCCCGACAGCTTCTTCCGGTACGTCTAATGCCAGCAACTCAAATGGTTCGCATTGTTTACCACCGACTTCGCGGTAGATAACTTGCGGCTGAGAAACTTGGAATTCGTATCCTTCCCGCCGCATATTCTCGATCAAAATCCCCAGATGTAGCTCACCCCGTCCGGCTACGGCAAATTTGTCGGCTTCGTCGGTTTCTTCGACGCGGAGTGCAACGTTAGTTTCTAACTCACGGAATAACCGATCGCGAACTTGACGCGATGTGACCATTTTACCTTCAGTCCCCGCGAAGGGTGAGTCATTGACACAGAAGGTCATCTGTAGGGTGGGTTCATCCACCTTGATCATCGGTAACGCCATCGGCGTAGTCGGACAGGTAATCGTTTCCCCAATGTTTGCGTCGGCAAATCCGGCGATCGCAATAATATTACCCGCACTCGCACTCTCGATTTCGATCCGTTTCAAGCCGTCGAAGCCCAGTAGCTTGGTAATCCGACCTTTGGAGATCGTACCATCTTCAGCAATCAGCGCGGCTTGCTGCCCCATGTTGATGGTGCCGTTGTGAATCTTACCGATGATAATCCGACCTAAATAGTCAGAATAATCGAGGGTGGTAACTTGGAGTTGTAAGGGCTTCTCAGGGTCGCCGATTGGGGGTGGAACATGGCGGAGAATCGCCTGGAACATGGCTTCCATATCCGTACCTTCCTCTTCCAAGGTATTTTTGGAATAGCCAGCTAAACCGGA
>JANPJH010000141.1:0-66648 GCA_031425415.1 Chamaesiphon sp. VAR_61_metabat_425
ACGAGATTTACAAAAAAATGTTAGCGGACTGGTTTAACGAAGCCCCTGAAACTGCTATCAATAAAGCCGAACAATTTGAAATCGCCGTCAAGAAAAAATTTATCGAAGAACCTGGGCAGATGAAGCTGTTGATCATAGTCGATAAGCTACTCACAGGATTCGATGCCCCATCTGCAACTTATCTCTATATCGACAAGCAAATGCGCGATCATGGACTATTCCAAGCCATCTGTCGCGTCAATCGCCTCGATGGTGAAGACAAAAATGTCGGTTACATCGTTGATTATAAAGACTTATTCAAGAAAGTCGAAAACGCGATCGCCGTTTACACATCCGAACTCGATCATAGTGGCGGTGAAAATTCTCAAATCCTGCTGCAAGATCGCCTCACCAAAGGGCGAGAAAAATTGGATCGTGCCTTAGAATCGATCGATCTCCTCTGCGAACCCGTACAGCCACCGAGAGGCGAATTAGACTATATCCATTACTTCTGCGGCAATACCGAAATCCCTGCCGATTTAGCCACCACAGCCCCCCAGCGCGTCACCCTCTACAAATCCGTCGCCGCCTTAATTCGCGCCTATGCCAATATCGCTGACGAACTCGAAGCCGCAGGCTACAGCACCGCCGAAATCTATCGGATAAAATATCAACTCGATCGATATCTAAAAATCCGTGAAGTCATCCGTCAAGCCAGCGGCGAATCGATCGATCTCAAAGCCTATGAAGCCGATATGCGGCACCTGATCGACACCTATATCGAAGCCAGCGAACCGCGTAAAATCTCCCCATTCGATAATATCCCCCTGTTAGAATTGCTCGGTAAAATCGGCATCGATAAAGCGATCGATACCTTACCAGAAGGGATTAAAAAGAACCAAGAAGCTGTCGCCGAAACGATCGAAAACAACGTCCGCAGTAAAATTGTGAAAACCAGCCTTAGCGATCCTGCTTATTATGAAAAAATGTCAGCTCTTTTAGATGAAATCATCGCCGCTCGAAAGGAAAAAGCGATCGACTATGAAGAATATCTCCAAAAAGTTGCCGCCCTAGCCAAACAAGTCACAGCTGGAAAATCGGCAAACACGCCCGCCCAACTTAACACCCCAGGTAAACTCGCGCTCTACAACAACCTTTTGCCTAAATCTATGCCTACCGAGGGGTTTGTGGCTGAAGCAAGTAACTCGTATGGGATATTGGCACTCGCTATCGAAATCGATACTAAAATTAAGAGTGTTCGATCGGATGATTGGCGTGGAAATAAAAGTAAAGAGCAACAAATAAAATCTGCACTTTATGAAATTCTTAAAGACTTCGATGAAGTCGAATGCATATTTCTGATTATTCAACAACAGTATGAATATTAAATCGTGTGATTTGGATTTGGCGAAAGTAGCTACAAAATAATGCGTACAGAAAACTGAATTCTTGAAGAAATCGGGTTTCCAAACACCACAATCACTCAGTAGATCTACGCTATTATTGAATATCGATGTACAAGAAATGAGAACACAAACAATTAACACGATCGATATCGACGACATCGCAGTCGATGTGGTGCGAAAAAATATCAAAAACGTTCACCTTAGCGTCTATCCCCCCGCTGGTAATGTCAAAATTTCAGCCCCCTTGCGAATGAATCTCGATACCATTCGCGTCTTTGCGATTTCCAAACTAGATTGGATTAAAAAACATCAACAAAAAATTCGCAATCAAGTTAGGGAAACACCACGAGAATATATCGATCGAGAGAGCCATTACCTCTGGGGCAAACGCTATCTACTCAATATTATTGAAGCTGAGACAACCCCTCACCTCGAACTCCAGCACGATCGAATATTACTCCATGTCCTTCCAGATACAACTACAGATAGGAAACAAGCCATTATTAATGAATTTTATCGCCATCAAATCGAGGCAGCAATCCCACCATTAATTATAAAATGGGAGCGGTTGATGGGTTTACATGTAAATAGTTTCACTGTCAGAAAAATGAAAACAAAATGGGGAAGCTGTACCCCTGCACTACAAACAATCCGTTTCAATTTAGAATTAGCCAAGAAACCCGTCGAGTGTCTAGAATATGTCATCGTTCATGAAATGGTTCATCTGCTAGAACCAAGCCACAATAAACGTTTTATCACCTTCATGGATTCCTTCATGCCAAAATGGAGATTTTATCAATCCGAACTCAATCGATTACCGATCGATTCTCCTGCGGAGACACTACACGAACGAGATGATGAATGAATATAGCCATCTGTCGTTGGGGATTATTAAATTAATCTTCCCTTTTTCAACTGTGCCAAAGCTGATTCAGCAGCCTGTTTCTCAGCATCTTTTTTACTACGCCCTTTACCTTCACCACAGAATTTATCACTAACATAAACCTTGGATATAAATTCTGGACTATGATCCGATCCACCTTTTTTTTCGGTAATATATTTAGGCGGGGTTGTTGCACCATTTGCCTGTACGAACGTCTGCAATTTATTCTTTGGATCTACAGTCGAATGATTTATCTTAGTTCCTTGAGGTACAGAATCAAATAATTCATGTATAAGTGGACGAATAGCTTCAAGATCACAACCTTTGTCTAAATAATAAGCTCCAACAACCGCTTCAAATGTGCTACTCAGCAAATTTGCATTGTGATAACCACCATCATGAATCAAACCTCCGCTCAATCGCATTTTGAAATTTAATTCAACTTCACTAGCAAATTTAGCAAGTTGTTTTTCATCAACAAGTGCAGCACGTCGCCGCGTCATTTCATCTTCGCCCATTTCGGGATGGCGTTGATATAGATACTCTCCACTTAAAAAGTTGAGAATAGAATCTCCAAAGAATTCTAGCCGCTCGTTATCCATTTCATCGGGATATTCGTGCGTGTATGAGCGGTGAGTAAGTGCTTGAAGAAGTAGTTTTCCGTCGTTGAATATTAACAGTTTATGCATTACCTGATTTTTAAAAATTATCCGAATAGCAACCAACACTGTTGATATTAGTGGGTTACAGATCTCCGACTTCTTCAAGAAGTCGGGGATTTCAGTCAGTTATTTAAGATATTAATGTTTTTTTTCGAGGAGGATAGAGGCTATTTCCACGAGAACTATTACATGGAGAACAAGATAAACGCAGATTCTCTAATGAATCAGAACCGCCTTTACTTTTGGGCTTGAGATGGTCGAGAGTTAATTTATCTGAGGATAGAATACACTCACACCACCAGCATTGAGATCCAAATTCTTTGATGAGATTAGACTTTCTCGATTGTTTCTGCTTAGTGTTCATACTTATAGTTCAAACTATTTGTAGAGAGGACTAACAAATAAACATCGAAAACAACATAAAAATTTCACTTGAATAAGTGATAAATCTAATTTGTTTGCCTAGCAATAACCGTCTCAAACGCACTATCTCCAAGCCTCACGCCAGCGCATATCTAGTATGCTGAACCAGCGGTTACTTGGGAGCTAAATCTTAACCTCGGACAATCGCTAAACCAGAATACTGGGTATGCATTGGCGTAAGAGTCGGAGATAGTGCCCATGAGACGAACATCGAAGCATTGATATTCATCTGTATGAATCAAAGATAAGGTATAAAATCATACTTGTCAATATTCAGAATTCAATTTCATGGAAAAGTCGCATTCATCAGCCTTCCAGTAGTTTCAGTGGAACTTTTAGTGCGGCGATCGCGTGAGACGATCGAATGGTAGGATAATAGGCTTTGGCAAAATACTCGATCGCATGAACAGAATAGATCAAACATACCTAGAAATTCTCGATCGAATTCTCACTGAAGGAACTAGAGAAACTAACCGCACGGGAACGGATACCGTCTCATTATTCGGACTGAGTTATCGGCTACCTGTCACGGCTGAAGCTTTTCCGATTTTGACTCACAAGAAGATTCAATGGCGGAGTCTGGTAACGGAATTGATTTGGTATCTATCTGGGGAGCCACATGTTCGCAACCTCCAACAACATACTAAAATCTGGGATGCCTGGAGCGATGCAGATGGCAATCTAGAAACTGCTTACGGTAGGTTTTGGCGATATTATCCAGTGCCCGATTATACGGCTCCAATTCGGCGCGATAATAGTAACTATTTGTGCGATGGTGAATCCTTAGTTAATTTAGCCGATAGTAAATATCGACACGATTTAATTATCGATGCTGAAAAAAATATAGTTTTACCATGCTTCGATCAATTGCGATGGGCGATCGATGAATTAAAACGTAACCCTCGATCGCGTAGATTACATATTACGGCTTGGTATCCACCAAATGCAACTATTAGCAAGCTGCCGCCTTGTCATCACAGTTTTACCTTAAATTATCAAGGTGGAAAGTTAAATTTACATTTGCAACAAAGATCTTCAGATCATTGTGTTGGTAATCCTTTTAATCTAACTTGTTATTCATTACTGCTATTACTAATTTGTCGAGAAGTTAATCTCGAAGCAGGTGATTTTTATCATTCGATTACTGATGCACATGTATATGTCGATCACATCGAACCTTATCGAGTAGCAAGTAGAGATACTTATCCATTGCCACAATTAGATTTGAGTCAGTTAGGGGATATATCGATGTTCGATTTGACTTATGATGATATAGATCGGTTTCAATTAGTCAATTATCAACATGGTACATTTATCAAGTTACCAGTAGCAATCTAAACAACAATAGAGTTGCATTGATACAAAGCCTCTCTATTAGAGGATCGATTAATTAAAATTAGTCAATATCTTGTAGTTATCAATTATAAAAAATGAGTCAAAAAATCCTAATTGCAGCGATCGATAAAGATGGTGGTATTGGTAAAGATGGATATATGCCTTGGCACTATCCCGCAGATCTAAAACTATTTATGAATCTGACGATGGGAAATACGATCGTGATGGGACGTAAAACTTTCGATGGTATGTTTGATCGAGAAAAAGCACCATTAAAAGGTAGACAAAATATCATCGTGACATCGCAAGCTGCTGAGTATCGATCGCAATTTTCAGATAAATATTCAGCAGCAGAATTGAGCTTTACTACCGATATTAATTGTGGAGATATAGAATTAGTAACAAACACTAAGGTATTCTATTGTGGTGGGGCTAACCTATATCAACAGGTACTCAATCTAGTTAATCTCGACATTATCTATCTTTCTCGCCTAGATAAAAGTTATGATTGCGACACATTTTTTCCGCGCAATCCAGACTCGATCGATAAACAATTCGAGCCATATCTACCACCTCACTTTATCAACAGCTTCTCCGATACAATGGCAGGTAAAAATCCCTTCACTTTTCAAATATATACCCCAAAGCCACTCATAATTTACTAATATTCATAGCATTGCACCTAGCTCCACAGCTCTGCGAGGGAATTCATGGTGAGTCTATTCACTATTCACTATCCACTAAACCATGTACGATATTTCTTCGCGTCCGACTTGGGATGAATATTTCATGATGTTGGCAAAATTAACCGCCACAAGATCTACCTGTTTAGCATTTCCAGTTGGGGCAGCGATCGTTAAAGACCATCAGGTGCTGGCTACAGGTTATAATGGTTCGCCATCGGGTTCGGCGCATTGTACAACATTGGGATATTGCTATCCTGAATTGAGTGCTTGTAACGCGAGTAAAATCTTGCCATCTAGATCTGTACATGCAGAAGCAAATGCGATCGCTCAAGCTGCTAAATATGGTATTTCTACGAGTGGGGCGAGTATTTATGTCACCTTAGAACCCTGTTTGACTTGTTTGAAATTAGTGATTTCTGCCGGGATTCGAGAGGTATTTTATGAGACAACCTTTAACACTGGTGATAATATCAAAGTGCGCGATTTCTTCCTACAAGATGGTTTAATCAAACTCACGCCGATCCAAGTTTCAGAGGCTACGGCAAACCGTGCAGCCTCATTTCTACTTAATCCTACATCTGTTGAGTCTTAGAGCTAGATTTTATTCTAGTTGCGGCGCAATCAAACAGATCAGATTGTCGTCTTTAATCTGGATGGCTTTACGTTCCTCTCGCAATTCCTTCATTAGCCTGGTTACTGTCACGCGAGTAGTGCCGATCGCACTAGCAATTTGAGCATGAGTGAGGGGAAAAGGCAGACAGTAGCCCTCTTTACAGGGTTCGCCAAACTCTTCAATTAATAGTGTCAAATATCCAAGTAGTCGTTCGATTGTATGGCGTTGTCCGAGGGTATTTAGCCATAGTAGTTTCCGCTGATGTTGATACCGGAAAGAATCTAAAATCTCGCGCCGAAAACTAGGGAAATTTTCCAGATCGTGCCAATACATCCAGAAAATTGAAGTGTTGTCTGTGTGGGCAAAAGCTTGAAGTACAAAAGGCGATCGATCTACAATTTCAAATGGTTGGCCTGCACCAACAAAGCCGAGGAAAGTTTCATCTCCACCTTGGAGCTGAAATTCGATCGGGGTGCTATTTTGATGCGGATAGGCACTTGGTTCTGTCTCGGCTGTCCCGGTGAGTCGGATCGTACCACGTTGGACTAAATATAATAATCCCGATCGCGTCGGAATTTGGGCATCTTTGGCAAACGTTCGATAGCGATAATGCTCTTGCGCCCAATCTAGCAATCGGTGCCAGGTTGAAAACGAGCGAGCATTATTTTTCGGTGGGGTAGATGATGAATGCATGGTAAACCAGCAGAACTGCACATAGTCTTCAAATGATTCTACATGTATTTTGATGTAGCGAATCATTTTAATTTTAGGCTGAAATGTAGTTGATGATCCCGCTCAATCTTGAAAATGTGAAAGAATTTCCGCTCTCAGACTCAGTTCTAGTCCCATTAGGCTCCACAATTATGGGGGAAATTACCAATTATTTGCGGTTAGTTACTCAGAAAATTTACATAAATTTGCCTTCTGGTCATGACAAGATTGTTACTAAGCCACCACTTGAGTTATCGATGCGGCGAGTATCAACAGCACTGTACCAGTATGTTAGTCCGATCGCCCATCAGTTGGCACCAAAGCTAGGCTTGACACCAACGGAAGTCTGTCAAAGTTTCCAAATACAAATTGAATCTGCAAATGTGCATAACGCACCTTACCTAGAACTGGATTGTTGGTTTACAGATGCCAGCTATATTTATTTTCAACTCACGCCTAATGCGATCGCCTCATGGCTAGATTATGTTCGAGATCTACCGCTAGATTTTCAGGCTGGGAGGATCGCTGCCGATCGATCCCCATCTTCCCTTGTACTGTATGCTCACGCAAGGTGTTGCTCGTGTCTGAGACTAGCTCGCGCCGAAAAATTAATCTTACTCGATGGGGCAGAGCCAGCACAATACAGTCACTGGCAGATTACCACTCCTGATTGGTTGATTTGTGACCGCAATTCCATCGATACTTGTCCTAAAATCGACCGAAGACTAGTTTTTGAGTTACCCGTCGAACATCAATTAATTCATGCCTTAATGGACGTTCTAGATGGGATCTGTGGAGATCGATCCCAAAATTGGGCTAAATTAGCTCTCCATCTCGCCCAAAACTGGCTGGAATTCGATCGCTATTGTCAAATTTTTGGCGATACTAGACACCAAAACCCACGCCTAGCTATTGCCAGATGTGGGTTAACCGCGATCTCTCGACGCTATTTGCAGGTGCTATTGGAAGATTATTTAGGTGTTAGGGCACCGAGTGAATTGTGAGGAGTTGGGGGTTGGGAGTTGGGAGTTGGGAGTTGGGAGTTGGGAGTTGTGGAAAGGTTAGTACCAACCGCCTAATCCTCTAAATCTTTGAAATCCGGTGATTGGATTTACTCTTCACCTACCATCGCCGATCGACCTTGTTTGCTAAGACGAATAACTAAAAAGTAGACTAGGTATAAAGTGTAGATAATTAAGCCTAGAGTACCAATCAATCCGAGAAAGCTAGGATTGGTATTGGCATGGAAGAATTGATAGTAGAGCCAGGATGGCTCGAACCAAGCCTGACACTCGGCGGTTTTAGCATTCCCCAAAGCACAAGGTAGAAAGGGAAGTGCGAACAGCGAGCCCAAGCTACAATAGAGGGTGGTTGCCCATCGCCACGATGTAAAAGCGAGTGTAAGTGGATGAGGCGGTAAATCGGTAATTTCTTCATTGAGATCTGCCCAAAACCACAGGGAGATCGGGATCGATACTTGAGCTACAAACCCTGTGATAAAACTAATCGGTAATGAACCAATTTGGAGATATACGGAGATCGCCAGTAAACTAGCCACCCGCCAATAGATAATCAAGATATTCTGGATGACTTCTGTCTTTTGAGCGAATGCCCATAGCAACAGAATCAGCGGGACTAGCACTGTAAATATTACCGCCAACCGAAAATCCATCCAAATTAACGGTTGATACCACAATTGAGCTTGACTAGGCATAGAAATTATAAGTTGATGAATTATGGTTGCCGTTAGCGGACTGCTCCTGATGGAGATGCCTGAAATATGACCTATTTCCCCCAGACTATTTCACGGCGCGATCTCGTTGGCGAGCTGCTGCCGTTCGGCTGGGGTGTCGGCTGGAGCCACATGAAATCGAAGCAGTGACACCGATAGATAATCATCTTACGATCGATGTCGCCATGTATGGTAATCCTTTAGCTCATCCCTCGTAATTTCCATTTTATTTGCCTCGATCCAGTGTCCTCTTTTTTGAAATGCGTGGGGAATATATCTAATGAATTTCAGCCCATTTTTTTGAAGAACGCGCTGACTTGCCTTATTCCAGAGGGCATAACTTGCTTCAATTCGAGTTGCATTGAGTCGCTCGAATCCAAACTCGATGATTGCTTTAACTGATGCTGTCATGTAGCCTTTTCCCTGATGTTCTGGGTGCGTCCAAAATCCTAAATTCCAAACGCCCGCACGATTGGTTTGGCGGATCCCAATTCTGCCCAATAGTCGATCTGAACCCAGATCCGCGATCGTGAAGGCATATATTTCGCCTACTTCCCATCCCCGTAAAGTCTCCGCCAATGGTTCGTACAATTCATCTATAGATGCAGGCGGTTCCCATTGCATTCCATCATTAAATCCCGTGTAGCGAGTAGCTGAAAATACATGAGGAATATCCGCAACAGAGGGGCATCGCAGTAGACATTTTGCTGTTTCTTTACCGGAGCTTGTCTGCGCTAGAAAGTGCTTCTCGGCTCGATCGTAACCTTCATCTGCGAGATCGTTCACAACCGCCAACGGAACAATAATTGTAAAATCTTTAGGAATGATGCTTTCCATCATAGACTCGCTAAATTCTCGATCAATTTTAGCATTTACAACACTTGATCGCGATTTTCGATCTTATTACCTAAAAAATCGTGCTGAGCGACAACACCCAACACGATCGATCTCGCCTCGAAACTAGCGAGTTTTACTCCACCGAAGAGCGATTTTCAAGAATTTCAAAAGAATTGACATTCAAGACTTTTCCAATCATCGCCAGTGTCATCACATCATCATTTAGTGTGCCTTGGACTTTTACTTGCAATCCAACTTGACGTAAATCGTGGGGACAATCCAACAACTCATAAGTCGTCCCATCCTCGCTTACCAATGCCCAAGCACCAGTGCCAAAGCCTTTATGTTCGATCCCGCCAATCACCGTAATCATACTGTTTGAGAATCTCCTCTCGCCGCGAATGTAGCTAAACTAAAACACAACAACCCATTCAGTACTAAAAAACTGCGGGCAACAATGCCATCACCTAAGAACCAGACTTGGGGAGAGATGACTGCACTGACAAACAAACAAGCAGCTACCCCCAGACTAGTACCCACAGCAAACCATTTTCCCTGGGGTAGTGACCAGCAAACCACCAGTAATAGTAGCGGAATTAGGACACTAGCAAACGCGGGATTTAAAATACTGTTACCGGCGATCGCATTTCCTAATTCCGGAATCGAACTCCCCAGGACGCGAAATGGTGCTTGGGGTAGATCGAAGATATAGAACCCCTTCAGGAAAAATAATCCGCTGCTCCCAGCTACCATCCCACTCATTAGGGGTAGTCCGAAGGGCACATAGTTCCGAATCAAAAAGGCTAGTAGATAAGAACCTAGCACCATTGCCAGTTTAGGTAATAGCGCGATCGCACCACCATCAATCCAGAATCGGAGGTTGAGATAACCATTATCGCGCAACCAGCGAAAGAAATCATTGAAGGTAATTTTCCCTTTCTGGGCCATTTTAACGGCAGCGGCAGCGTCTAGCTGTCCAGCACCGTAGTAGTTTTGAGGATCTTGCTCGATTCTCCGCACTGATTGTTGCAACACGGCGCGGACTTCATCTGGCTCTTGGACACCCACAGACTTAATTAAGGCGGCAACTCCAGCTACATGGGGGGCTGCCATACTCGTGCCTTGGAAGCCAGAAATTATCGGCGTATTAGTCTCAGGATCGATGGTTTCTTGCCAAATTTTACTCCCATGTCCGCCGCCAGGTGCGGCAATGTCTACTCCTGCACCATAGTTAGAAAATTCGGCTTTTTCACCCTGAGCATCGCTCGCCGCTACGCCAATGACGTGGGCATAACGCGCGGGATAGGATGCAGAATTAGTATTTTCATTCCCGGCAGCGGCAATAATAACTACACCCTTAGAGTGAGCATAATCGATCGCGTCTTTCATGACCTGGCTTTCACCACCGCCACCCAAGCTCAGGTTGATGACATCAGCTTTGTTGTCAGCCGCAAATCTAATCGCTTCAGCAATATCACTAATTGTGCCCCCACCGCTACCCGACAAGACCTTGAGCGGCATGATTTTGGCTTCATAGGCAATTCCGGCAACACCATAGTTGTTGTTGGTAGATTGGGCGACAGTGCCTGCTACGTGAGTGCCATGACCGTTATCATCATCGGCAGCTACTTTGTCATTGACAAAATCATAACCTGCCACAAATTCAGTTTTAGCTAAATCGGGCACCTTACTGACTCCGGTATCAATCACGGCAACCGTGACACCATTGCCCCGATTTTCTTCCCATGCTTGCTCGGCATGAATATTCACCAAGTGCCATTGCTTACTATAAAGTGGGTCGTTAGGGGCGACAGAGGCGCGATAGATATAGTTAGGCTCGATTGCTTCGACATCTTTTTTCAGGCTAGATGCTTTAAGTTTATCGAGTAAGGGGCGATCTCCGGTAATTGTATAGACATGTTCCGCCTGGGAAAACTGACTATTTAGTCGTGGTGCTAAGCGATATTCCTGAGTCAATACCTGTAACTGGCGATCGATTTCCGTCGGGGGAATATCTTCTCTAAAGTCAATTACCAGAGAATCAAATTCTCCTTTAGTTGCCAAGCCAGGGAAATTCAGGATAGCAAAACCTATACCCACACAGAACAAGCACAAAACTAGCAGTTTCCGCATATATAGCGATCGCTCTCAACCTAATTGATACTCTCAGCATAACCGATCGATTTGCCAGATGCCGAGTGAATCGATCGCAAATAAATAGTTGATACATGATTCGGATCGTCACTCATGCACCCACTATTTATTACTTATTACCGATCTATCCTCTCCGCTTAACTATATCGCCGATCTTCTGCACCGTTTGGATATAGTCGAGATCTTTCCCCTGTCGGAGGTAGAGTTCCGCCGCTACTTGGTAATCAGCGATCGCGTTTTGCTTATTCCCCAGGGTGCGATAAGCCGTCCCTCGACTAGTATAGGCTTCGGGGTAAGATGGATTGATGCCGATCGCGCGGCTGTAGTCTTGTAAACCGCCCTGACAATCCTTCAGCTCACAGCGAGCAATGCCCCGCCCAACGTAGGCAAAAACGTTGCGGGGATTCAAGATCAGGGAAAGATCGAAGTCTAACTTTGCCCCACGCCAATCTGCGAGGATATTTCGGATTAAGCCTCGGTTAGTGTAGGCTTCAGCATGATCGGGTTTGGCTTCTAGTGCCTTGGTATAATCCGTTGCTGCTCCTTTCCAATCTTGGAGCACATTGCGTGCCAATCCCCGCCGAAAGTAGACTTCCCCAAAGTTGGGATTTAGACTGAGGGCGCGATCGTAGTCAGCAATTGCGCCACGATAATCGCCTTTTTGGGATTTGCTCTGTGCCATTACAAAAAAGTCATCAGCAGTTTGTGTCGCGCCTGTCGAACCACTCGGTTTTTCAGCTACATCTACTTCTAACTCACTGGCAACCTGGGTAAAGGTATTAATGGGAATTGCTAGACCGCTGACAGGTCTTAAGCTGTTACTGCGACCATTTTTGCTTGGATTGGGATCGATAGTGCCGATACTTTTGCCATTAATCCCTACCAGAACGCCCGACTCATTTAATAAAGCACCACCACTCATCCCTGGCAGGATATCAGCATTACCGAGGACTAGAGCATAGCCCATGTCTTGAGGTTGACGACCGATCGCAACTACTTTCCCCGGATAAAACTGCAATGTTTTGCCCAAAAACCCCGCCGCAAACACCGCCTGCCCCCTGGCGATAGTATTAGAATCTCCGATTTGGGCAACTGGGTAATTTTGTTGACTCTGGAACGTGAACGTAGCCAAATCTAATCGATCGGGTGAAATTTTAACAGTGCTTGGATCGATGATATGCTGCTGACGATCGGCAGTAATAATTTCTGATGGTGGACTCTGCCGATCACCAACTACATGAGCGGCAGTTAGAATCGTGTAAGTATCGCCAACTCGCTGAATTACCACCCCAGAACCATGTCCCGATCGAGTTTTAATAAAGACGACAACTTGGTTGGCGATACTGCTGACTTGCGCTGGTAGAAGTGCCTGGGCTGTAGCTACCCGCATCAACGGGCTGGTAATACTAATTCCTAGAATTGCTGGAATAAACTTTCTAAGCATGAATAAAGATTGGTAGTGTGTGAGGTGACGTTAAATACTTGGAAATCGAATATTACCGAGCGAGATTAATCGATCGATCGGAATATTTTTGGTTTCTAGCGATTATTTATATCTTTAGACCGTGCAAGATTTTCAACGACATAGCTCAAACTTTTGCTGGGGCTAACACATCGCGATCTGAACCTTTAGTTACCCACTATCTACCCAATTAGTACTCTATTTTTGCCAATCTTACCTTAGAAATCAAGTTTTATCACCTCGATAGTGTCTGACTTGGTAGGATGGACTATACAAGATCGAAAACGCCACCATGACTGAATCTACAGACAACCAAACACCCATCAACACAGAAGAACTCCTCCTGATGTTGCGCCGGAAGGCCAGCAACTGGGTAGAATGGGGCAAAGCTTGCCAACAACTCCAAAAATCAGGACTCACTCCCCAAGCCATTTTTGAGGCGACTGGGTTTGAGCCGATTCAACAAAATCAAATTATTGTTGCCGCTCAAGTTTTTGATAGCATGATCGATGTGGGCATTGCCCCGGCAACGGAAACTCATTACCAGCGGGTTGGCAGCGATAGCCTCTACGAACTTCGCATCCTTGCCAAAGAAGATCGAGCTGCTACTGCTGATTACCTATTCAACCGCAATATCGACTCTGAAGGCTCGAAAGAAGTCGCCAAGGCATTTAAAGAATTTTCGTATTTGCGCCAGCTACCCGAAGGGTTTACCCACCATCCAGGGGATGCGGTGGCTTATCAATATTGGCGATATATCAAGCAACAGGGCGATCTGACCGAAAAAACTCGATTGATCGCCAGAGGGCTGATGTTCGCGCACAGTCAAAGTGCCCGCAATCAAATCGAAAAATTGCTAACCGAGTTAACAGCACCAAAACAAAAGACTGCCCCAGCCCTCCCCGTCTATCGACTGGAAGAGGATGAGGACTTACCGCGAACTTTTCCGGTAGCTGGTAAATTTCCGCTCCCTACCAGTGTGCTGGCATCAGTGCCTAAAGTTGAGAGTCCCGATACTTTTCAGATTACCCACAATGATTGGACTGGTGGTTGGATCAGTTTACCTGGTTGGAAAGTGATTTCTGCTGCGGCAGAACCGGTCGGAATTATTGCCCCAAAAGGCACTCTCCAACTCAAAATTTCGGAGGAATCTGAGGAAACGATCGTGGTCATCGATCGCTGTGTGACGGAGTGGAATGAGTTTAGTTATTTTGCGATCGATCGAGATGGTCAACTGGCGATTGAATGGTTTGATACCGCACCGAATACAGCAATTCTCGGTAAGTTAGTCTTAATTATTCGACCTAAACGTAAAATCGAAGCGGGAGAACCTAACGACTTGTGGGATATGGAGGACTAGAGTTGTGCTGGTTTTCACTTAGTTAACCCAAGTTGCAGCCTATCCGCCTTCTGACTCTTGACTCCGTTTAAGATGTATCAAAATCGACTTTTTAATCGGACGCGCATCCAGATTGCTAGTTTCTATGCGATCGTGATCGGATTACTGACATTGCTCAGTAGCTATGGGATTCATCGAGTGATGATTCGAGTGTTTGAACGGGCTGTCGATCGAGAATTAAATACTCTAGCTGGCACTGTCCACGATACCCTCGAAGCTATCTTACAACAGCCAGAAGTCATCAACCCTGTCGCGATGGAGGTATTACCAGGATTATGTATTATCGGTGCCAACTGTTCCCCAGCCAGACCCGATTTCAAACTGGGGGAGTTGACACAGCAACAAGGCTATTGTCTACGCTTACTCGGCTTAAATGGTCGATCGATCGCGACTTTAGGACATTCTGCACATACATTTCCCAACTGGAATCCTAAACTTCAATGGAGAACAGTTACTGACGATCGTGGCGAACGCTATCATCTTCACACACTCCCACTCAAAACCACCGACGAGCGGGATTGGGGCTATCTGCAAGTTGCCCAATCCTATCAGCAGTTGGATGAATATATGCAGAGCCTGCAAGCGATTGTGCTGGTTGGTGTTCCGTTGGCAATGTTAGCGATTGGTGGTGCAAGTTGGTGGCTATCGGGACTGGCGATGCAACCAATTTATCGCTCCTACCAGCAGATTCAGCAGTTTACCGCAGATGCCGCCCATGAATTGCGAACGCCACTAGCGGTAACGCGGGTAGCGGTGGAAAGCGCGCTAACTCCAGCCGTTAATCAGTCGGAAGTTCACGCAAATCTGGAAATCATCCAGCGGCAAGTGGAGCATCTCACCCGTCTAGCGGCAGATCTACTCTGGCTATCGCGATTGGAAGCCAAACAGTTGCCCCTTCAGCAACAATCCTGCTGCCTGAACGATTTAGTCGGCGATCTGGAAGAAGAATTAGCACCCCTGGCAATTGCCGCAGCAATCGATCTGCGGGTAGAAATACTCGTCAGTCAACCCTGCTATGCGATCGGCGATCTTGATCGGCTGTATCGAGCAATTGCCAATCTAATTACCAATGCCATTCAATATACTCCCGCCAATGGAGTAGTCACGATTCGGCTAGAATATTCTGATAACGTGGCAACGATCGCGGTTCAAGATACTGGTATCGGCATCGCTCCAGCCAATTTACCCCACATATTTGATCGGTTTTATCGAGTCCAAGCGGATCGTGCGCGGACTACAGGTGGAACAGGATTGGGTTTAGCGATCGTTCGGGCAATCATCCAAGCTCACCAGGGAAGTATTCAAGTCAGTAGTCAACTCGTTGGCGGAGCCTCTCCCCTGGAGAATCGAGGTAGTAAATTTACAGTGCGGCTCCCCGCTAAAATATGACCGTTAATGCACATTGATACCCTCGCTTATACCAATCGCTTGTGTCGGCTGCCACCGGCGCAGAAGCTTGGTTTTGCCCTAGTACTATTACTAATTACCTACGTTGCCCCCATCCCCATCCAACTGTTAATTTTAGGCTGGGTTTCGGTGTGGACGGTAGTTTATGCGCGGATTCCCGCGTCCGTATATCTCCGACTATTATGGCTGACTACGATGTTTTGGCTGAGTAGTTTGCCCGCGTTGATTTTGAATGGTGTCGGGATCGTCGATTTGGCGTTGGTGCGCTCGGATAGTTGGTGGGGCTGGCAATGGGGCGATTACTATCTATATATCAGTCACCAGGGGCTGAACCAAGCTGGAGTACTAGGAGTTCGGACGATCGCGGCTTCGGCTTGTGTCTATTTGATGTTACTCACCGTTCCCTTCGTCGCGATGCTAGATATTTTGCGGCGATTGGGCTGCCCCACACTCCTAACCGAATTATTATTTTTGATGTATCGGTTTATTTTTATCTTGCTAGATACCGCACGAGAACTGTGGATTGCTCAACAGGCGCGAGGTGGCTACCGAACTCGACGGTTGTGGCTGCGGAGTGTCGCTCTCCTCATTGGGCAATTATTGCAGCGAACCTTAGTTAACTATCAACAGGTGTCGCTCAGTTTAGCAGCACGAGGATTTAACGGTGAGTTTCGAGTCTGGCACTCACGATCCTATCAATCCTCACGGCGTTATACCTATGAAGCGGCGATCGGCTGTACGATTTTAGTTACTCTGGTTGGATGGATGCATGTTGTTAAAGTTTGAGCGCGTCAGTTATACCTATACTGGAAGTCCGCATCCAGCGATCGCCAATTTGTCGATCGAGATTCCTACAGGTAAACGCTGCGCGCTGATCGGTCAAAATGGTTGTGGAAAAACTACATTATTTTTGTTAGCAAATGGCTTGTACAAACCGCAACAGGGGCAGATCTTGTGGCAACAGCAGCCGTTTAAGTACGATCGCCAGAGTTTGATGAAATTGCGGCAACAAGTGGGGTTAGTCTTCCAAAATCCCGAACAGCAAATCGTGGCAACGACAGTAGAGGAAGATATCTCTTACGGTTTATATAATCTCGGTTTACCCACACCAATTGTCGCCGAACGAGTCCAACAGGCATTAATTGATTTCAACCTCACCGAACTCGCTCAAACGCCGATTCATCACCTCAGTTTAGGTCAGAAAAAGCGGGTGTCGATCGCCGATGTGATGGTATTACGACCGGAATTATTATTACTCGATGAACCCACTGCTTATCTAGATCCCAGGCATACTCGGTTATTGCTGGCAACCTTACAGCAAATCCATGCAGCCGGCACAACAATTGTCATGGCTACTCACGATCTAGATTTAGTTTATCGTTGGGCCGATTGGGTGTTAGTGATGAATCACGGTAAATTAATTCTTGCCGGGACACCCGCAGAGATCTTTAGTCAGCGGGAAACTTTAGCAGCCTTAGAAATAAATCTACCGATCGCCGTAGAGTTATTAGGTGAAGTTCAAACACTAATCGATGATCTTAGTGGCGAGCCAGATCCGATCTCTGGTGAAACTAATGCAAATAAATTTACCCGACAAAACATTCCCCAGTTAAAATACTTACAACAACGGTTATGGCAGAAACTCAAAACTTTTGACAGCAACTAGCCCAAGCTGAAATTCCTAGGTAATTACCTGAAGTTGGGAGCCATTTTTGGTTTTATGAACTTCGATTCTGGTTTGAAAGGCTTCCCGAAATTGGGGCATGTGGGTGACGGTGAGGATACAAGCAAAATCAGCAGAAATAGCATTAATCGCCGCAATTAATCGATCGCAACCTTCGCGATCTTGGGTACCAAATCCTTCATCGACAATTAGCATTTGCAAGGGCGTTCCGGCTCGTTGTGAGAGAAGTTTTGCCAGAGCCAACCGAATCGAAAAGTTGATCCGAAAGGCTTCACCACCGGAGTAAGTTTCATAAGATCTAGTCCCATTGGCATCGCCAATCTGGATATCTAATGTATCGATGTATTTGGCATTTTTGATGTTAGCTTTTTTAATTCTGGTAGCTTTAGTTGCTTTTTGGGTGATAAATTGAACGTGAAATTGATTGTTACTGAGTTTGGAAAGTATTTGATTGCTTTCAGCTTCTAGTTGAGGTAATATATTCTCGATGACTAAAGCTTGAATTCCATTTTTACCAAAGGCTTTCCCCAGTTCATCATAAATCTTTTGCTGTTGTTTGTAAGCTGCTAGTTGCTGTTCTTGGGTGCAGATTTGCTCTTTAATATTAGCTAGTTGAGTGAGTTGTTGTTCCAGTCTGCCTAAAATGGATAGATTTGTATCCAATTGCTGGCGACGTTCGGTTAGTTCCAGCTCGATCGATTTAACTTTGTCATCAAGATCGGGGATGTTCGCAATTTCTAAACTAATCCGATCGATTTCTAATTTTGCTTGTTGTTGAGTCTCTAAATTTTGACGATCGTTAGTTTTCAATAATTGAATCCGATCGAGTATTTGCGGATAGGTTAATTTAGCTTCTTGAATTTGTTGATATTGAAGTTGAACAGATTGTGATTGGCGCAGATTAGTGGCAACTTGCTGATGATAGTCGCGATCGTATGCCAGCTCGGTAATTTGGCGTTGAATTTCGATTATCTCGATTTGTAAAGCTGAATCAGTCTGAAGTTGGGTAATATTTGCTTCGATTTCAGCAATCTCGATCGCTAATTTACCTTTTTGGACGATCGATTGTTGCTGCTTACGTTGGGCATCTTTAATTCGCTCTTGCTTAATTTCTGCCCATCGTAGTTTATCTACATCACCTCGCGCTAGGGCATGACTTTGTTCATCGTACTGAGTCGCTTGTAATTGAGTGGTTAATTCTAGCAATTCTGCTTGCAATTCACTCGCATAACTTTTGGACTCGATCGCCAGTTCGATTTGCTGTTTCTCTACCGTAATTTCCTGAAGATTTATCTGCAATTCAGCGATCGAATCTAGTTTAGCTTGAACTTTCGCTCTTTGCTCGCGCAAACTAGCTACAACACTTATTTCTTGACCTAGTTGTTGATATTCAATCCGCAAAATCTGGCATTCTTGTTCGTACCGTGCTTGTTCTTCTTGGGTAGCTGAAATTTGTTGTTCGAGATGTTCGCGCTCGGCTTGAAAAGTAGTTGAAATATGTTGCCAATGATTTTTATCTAAAGCTCGATCGCATAATGGACAACTGGCATCAGGAGTTTGCAGCAACTCTAACTTTTTGGCTAGCTCTACTAGCTGTCGCTGATAATTCTGGCAATCTGCGGTTAATTTGTTGATACAATCTTTCTTGGCTAAACCTTTTTCTTTGACTCGCTCTTGATAAACTGTCTTTTTATCTAATTCACTGATTTTTAGATCTAATTGCGATCCTTGTTCGACTAGTGCTGGATATTCATTGGCTTTAGTTTGGGTTTGCTGTTCACGCAACACTAATTCATGCAGTTTTGCTTGAATTTTTGCTGTCTCACGATCGATCTGAGTTTGTAAATTAACTTGTTGTTGTTGCAGAGGTAATACGGTAGTTTGAAGCCGATCTAATTCGGCTAATCGCTGACGACATACTTTTAATTCGGCGATTCCCTTGGCAACTTCGCCTGCTGTGGCTAAAATCCCGATTAATTCTTGCTCTTGACCGATCGTTAGAGCTAATTCTGCTTGACTTTTCCCCAGTGCTAACTGTAAATCTTGAATTTGCCGATCTAATTGCTGTTGTAATTGTTGTTGTTTGAGGTGAGCTTGTTGGTAAGTATCAAATTGACGATCTAAGACCTCTGCTTGACGTTGTAAGTCCAGATAAGCTTGATAAGCAATAAATACATCTTCCTCTCGATCTAACAAGCTTTGAAGTCGATTTTGCTCCACTGCCAGTAACTGGAGATCTACCTGGATTTGTGCCGATGATTGAATTGATTCTCGCTCGCGCTTTTGCTCCCAAGCCAACTGCTGTTGCCAAGTTTCTCGCTGTCTGGCAGTAGTTTTATAACCTTCTAGTTCCTGCATTTGAATCGATTGAAGCTGTTGTAGCTCAGAGATCTGCACCTGCGCCTCATCCCGTTGCTGGGTAATTCCATCAACTTGAGCTAATTGGAGCTGAAAATCGGCTAAATTATCTGTCAAAACCTGTACTTGTAGTTTATATTGCTTTGCCGATTCCTTCGCCCGATCGGCTAATTGTTCATAGCGATCGAGCTTCAACAAATCGGCTAAAATCTGCTTGCGATCGGCTGGCTTTTTGAGCATAAATTCATCGGCTTTGCCCTGCCGCAAATAAGCAGAATTGATAAAAGTCTCATAATCAATTTTGAGATACTCATCAATTAACGCTTGGGTAGAGCGAATCCCCTTTTGTGTCAGCGTCCGAAATTGCCCCCCACTCGTCTGAATCTGAAACTCCAGTCCCCCCATTCCATCCCGTAATCGGGTGCGAATCACCCGACAAGTCTCGCCGTGCATTTGAAAGGTAAAATCTACCCGAACATCCATCGCCCCATTGCTAATCGCATCATCCTCACTCACCGCCCGACACTCACCCCAAATTGCCCACGTAATCCCTTCGAGCAGGGAAGATTTACCCGCACCATTAGCACCGCAAATGCAGGCGGTATGCAACCCCGTAAAATCTAAACTGGCTTCGGTGTAACTAAGGAAGTTTTTGAGTGATAGTTGCAGAGGAATCATGATTTACCGAAAATATGGTTTCACCTATTCACTAGGATAGAGAGTTTTGGCAATGTTGTGGTATTTTTGTGCTAGTCGATTACCTCCGGTAGGCTACGCCAACGATAATCGACAGGCTATTTGCTAACAATTGTGAGCTATGTAACAACTCCCCACTAATTGTTGGGTAGAATGGAAGTAGTGGAGCTATAAAATTGTCCGATCAATTCGGCAGTCAGCACCAATATTGAGTTAAATACATTTATCACATGGAATCAAGCGTCCCGGCTGGCAAATCTACAACCGAACCTCCTCCACACAGGTGGGGTGAGTTCTGGGGCACAACGATGGCAATCTTTACACTGATCTTACCTGTAGCCGCGATCGTGCATTATTCCCCTGCCAGTAGCGTCCAAGCTTCGCCAAATTTACCGCCGACTGAGATGACTGAATGAAACAGCGCAGCTAATCTCTCAGCTTTCGATCTATAAATAGGGATTTTTCCACTACTAGGTTTGCAGCAAGCTACCAACCAGAGATTTCATCAATCCCTACAGGTTTGATGCGTCTGAGCGGGAGATCGATCGTCACCAGCATTAAACACCTACGATCCCATCCCCAATTCCTAGTAAAATGCAACAGGGAGACTTACTGCCCCACGTTATTTGCAACTGGAGAATTTTGTTTTGGATTTAACCCTTATTCCTGCTCAACCTAAATTTGGTATTATCAACGTTTTAATCGAAATTCCCGCTGGAAGTAAGAATAAGTACGAATTTGATAAAGACATGAATGCAATGGCACTTGATCGCGTGCTATCTTCCTCGGTACAGTATCCATTAGATTATGGTTTTATTCCCAATACCCTGGGTAATGATGGCGATCCGCTCGATGGGATGGTAATGATGGATCAGCCTACTTTCCCTGGCTGTGTAATTGCTGCCCGCCCGATCGGTATGTTAGAAATGATTGATGGTGGAGATCGCGATGAGAAAATTCTCTGCGTTCCAGATAAAGATCCTCGCTATGCAAGCTACACATCTTTAAAAGATGTACCCAAACATCGCCTAGACGAAATTGCCGAATTCTTTAAAACCTATAAAAATCTAGAAAATAAAGTCACTGAAATCCTTGGCTGGAAAGATGTCGATGCAGTCATGCCTCTGGTTCAAGAGTGTGTCGCTGCGGCTAAAAAATAGGCAATAGTTAGTAGGTAATAAGTAAATTACTTATTACCTACTATAACACTACTTAATATTTTATACTTAATACTTATTACTTGACCTATGCAGCGCACGTTATTGGCAGCAAAAATCCATAGTTGCACGATTACCGATGCTAACTTGCATTACATGGGTAGTATTAGTATCGACGAAAATTTGTTGACGGCTGCCGGGATTGTGCCATACGAACAGGTACAAGTCGTCAATGTAAATAATGGCGAACGATTTATCACTTATGCGATTGCTGCTGTGGCTGGTTCTGGTTCGATCGAATTAAATGGTGCTGCGGCTAGACTGGGTGTTAAGGGTGATAAGTTGATCGTGATGACTTACGCGCAGTTTGATGAAACCGAAGCCCAAAATCATCGCCCTCAAGTAGTGCTAGTAGACGATCTCAATCAAATCACCGCCGTTAAATCTTATATCCCAACGGGATTGGGTGATACTTGGGCTATGTTTGAACCAGCTTAGGGTAAGCAGTTGAAAGTAGATCGACAAGTTGGTTGTGAATTTGTTGTAGTCAAAAGTATCGGATGGTGGTGTGATGGATGGAGCCAAAACCCACCACGTCGATTCACCTAGACTAGATTTCGATCGGTTAAAATCTCATAGCCATCTTTAGTTACTAACACAGTATGCTCGAACTGAGCCGATAGAGATTTATCGACGGTTACAGCCGTCCATTTATCCGGCATCATTTTAGTAATCTTCGATCCGGCATTAATAATTGGCTCGATCGCAATTGTCATGCCAGCGCGTAATTTGACATTGGGCATTTCGCGGGTGCGGAAATTAAATACTGACGGTTCTTCATGGAGATTGCGCCCGACTCCGTGTCCGGTAAAATCTTCCACGATACTGAAGCCATTTGCTTCTACATGGTCTTGAATTGCGCCCGCGAGGTCGAGTAGGTATGCACCTTCTTTGACCTGTTCTATCCCCTTATAGAGAGCTTCCTCTGCTATTTGAATTAGTTTAGCCGCAGATGGAGTGACTTCACCCACGCCGATCGTAATACATGAGTCGCCATGAAATCCTTGAAAATAAGCTCCAGTATCGACTTTTAGGACATCACCCTTCTTGAGAACTTTTTTCTTATTGGGGATGCCATGAACGGCTTCATCATTAATGCTCGAACAAATTGTTGCGGGAAACCCATATAAACCCTTAAAACTAGGGATGGCATCCATTTCCCGAATCCGTTTTTCCGCATAAGCATCTAAATCGGCAGTAGTCATCCCTGGCTCTACCATTCCCAAAATTTCCTTCAGTACCGTAGCGACAATCTTCGATGATTGGCGCATAATGCCAATTTCTCGCTCGGTTTTGATCTGGATGCCCTTTTGTTGCTTCTTTTCGCGGGTAGCTTGCGGTTTTTGGAGGAGTAAATCGCTGAGAATATTCATATTAAGTGGAGACAACGGACTGAGTAAGGGTGAAAATATGACAACTTGTTTCGTAGCGAGATGTTCCAGTCAATCGGCAACACCAGAGCAGTCATCCTTAGAGGACGCGCAAGCTTCGAGAATTTGTCCCATGCACCCTCTATTTTAGTGCTTTACAGCCCGATCGAACATAATTAGCATCGCGATCGACGATCCGCACACCACCTTTTCAACCTAAAATGTCGTAGTGAAATACATAGGGGGTAGAAAAGGGAAAAGGGGAAAGGGGAAAGGCAATACAAATATCTCCCCAACTCCCAACTCCCAACTCCAAACTCCAAACTCCCAACTCCCAACTCCAAACTCCAAACTCCCAACTCCAAACTCCCAACTCCCAACTCCCAACTCCCAACTCCCAACTCCCAACTCCCAACTCCCAACTCCTCCCTAACCTTATGTCTGAAAATCGGATTCGAGTTGCCAAAGATAAGGCTGAATTAGTCAAATCATTAATTGCATCGTCTGAGAATAATAGTCCGTTTCAAACTTATGCTGATGTGATGTTATTTGCCGCAGTATTGGGTGCTAAACAGAATCAGCGGGTGGCATTGGGCGAAATATCTAAAAAGGAACCAGGGCCAATTAGCATGGAAATCTTTATTGCACGAGGTTATGATGCCGTCATGAAACTAATTGCGATCTCTGCCACAGAAAATATTAATGTCATTTCACCAGATCGATCGGATTTTGAACAGCAGCGGATTCAGATCTTTGAGGAATATGCTAATGGCGGATTAGAAATTTTGCAACAAGAGTTGCGTGGGGCTGTGGACTACACCGATCGAATTTTACTGATGTTATCAACACCACTTGCTCAAACTGGCACTCCAGCAGAATTTGACTTGAGTAAATTCTTGGATCGATCGTCGTAACTTTAAATAATGCCAATTCGCGTTTTTTCTGCCGATCACCGCCAAATAGCGGTATCGATCGATGAGAGAAATTGATAGGGTAATATCAGCTTGAGCAAAGGCTGTGTTTACCGTGTCTGTATTGCACCGATCCATAATTTCTATGACCGATGCCATACCTGAAAGATCGCAAACACCATTGAATTATCGCCCAGCCTCACTTGAAGGGACAATTCTCGCTAAACGTTATCTAATTCAGTCTTTATTAGGTCGAGGGGGTTTTGGAGTTACTTTCCTAGCCCGAAATTTATCCTTACCCGGACACCCCCTATGTGTAATTAAAAAGCTCTCACCGAGATTTACTAATCCAGGACTCATCGCGACTGCCAGATGGCGGTTTTATCTGGAAGCCAGAAGCTTGAGTCGGCTGGCTAGTCATGCTCACATTCCTACTTTGCTCGATTATTTTAAGATCGGTACCAATCTCTACTTGGTCGAAGCATATATCCCCGGTCGCAACCTCGCACAAATTATCAGCCAACAGCGCAGATTTACCGCAGCAGAGGTAGAAAATTTCTTGTTCCAGATGCTGCACTTGCTGGAATATATCCACAGTCATCGTCTGATTCACCGCGATATTAAGCCAGAGAACATCATTTTATGTCGAACCGATCGTCGGTTTGTCTTGGTTGATTTTGGTGCGGTTAAAGACCTTTATCCCCCTAGTACCCCACGTCGAGATGAAGAGATTGTCAGCCGGGCGATCGGCACACCAGGATTTTCACCGCCAGAGCAATTAGCCGATCGAGCAGTCTATGCCAGCGATATTTATGGACTGGGCATGACTTGTCTCTATTTGTTGACAGGCAAGGAACCAACTCAGCTCCGGATCGATCCGATTTCTTGTGAATTAATCTGGTCGGATGAGGTGGAAATAAGTGTCGAGTTGCATGAAATTATTAGTAAGATGGTGCGAGTTTCTCTAAGCGATCGCTATCAATCAGTTGCTCAGGTATTAACTGCCTTGGATAATCGGGCAATTCGGGCAAAATTACGCACATATCTCCACCAAAAACGCGCAATCGCCAATATTGAAACTAGCAACGCGCAAATCTACTATCCACCAGTTATCTATTGGGCGGTAGAGATGGTGGGGGATGAGGAAGAATGAGTAGCTGCTATCGCCCGCCAATTTGGGATCAAACACTGCTCAAATTTGATAATTTGACAGGTAACTTGAGTCTCCAACCTTTGTAGTTGACGTAATAACGCCCACTCGATGGCGGACAACCGAGTGTACTGCACAACCGACGGCTAAATTTTAATTCCATCGATCGAGCTGACTTTTCGAGCGGATTATCGTGATAGGTTTGTCCGCCTTGATAGTAGCCCTGAAAATAGTGAAACCCAAACTTGCCAATCCCACCAAGATTAATACATTGTTGAGTGTGAGTAAGTTCGTGGGCGAGTAGAACTAACTGAGCGGTATCTTGGGGCTTGAGTTTCTCCCTGACATAAATTCGATCACAATAAGTTTGGGCGGATGAATCTATTTCACCCAGATGAGTTTCCTTGCCACCTTGCGACCAGCGATCGAGCAATTTAGCCTGGTACACTACTGTAACCCGATCGACCAAACTACCAAATAGCGGCCGTAAGTAGCCCTTTTGCACCACACTCAACTCGACACCACCCTGATTGCGAAGTGCCATAATTTGAGCGGCGAGTGGTAGCACTGTGGCTCCAGTTTCACCCCAAGCTCGATCGTCGGAAGACTCAGCCGTAGACATGACAATCTCTGGCAATTGAGAGAACCGAAATGAATTCGCTCGATCTTCTAACAATTGCGGGGAAAGTAGCCCAATCGTGATTGCAACAAACAAGATGAGTAAGCAAAACTGACAGAACTTTCGGAGGTTCACAATCGTCACTCAATCCAAATCGAGATAGGTTAATTCATAACTAGTCAGGATTTCAAATCCCTCAATCTATAATAGCAATCCCCAAATGGACTTGATGTAGCAGGCGATCGAAATAATAGCGAACTGGTGTGTCAATCAGGATAAACAAACATCGCAAAAATTGGTATAATGTTGTGGGTAAACTGGTGTGCCAGTATCGCAGACAATATTAATTAAGATCGAATATATTATGACACCGACATTAAGTAACTTTCTGTATAGCTTACTCTTCGGCGGACTGATCGTGGTTGTCCCTGCAACCGTCGGTCTCATCTTCATCAGTCAAAAAGATAAGATTCAACGTAATTAGATCGATATATCGATCGGGTCAAACCTCAGTTAGGTTGAAAACCGATGCTCATTCATCAAGTTGGACTAAGCCCTGTCTGTTCGAGGCCGGGTCGCTCCGACTGCGACTACGCAAAGGAATGAGTACAATCGGCTGACGACTCAATTGGGGTTTTGTTATGGGAAGTTGATATCATTCCTCCGCATAGATAAGTGCGATCGATTGGGGCAAACTAGAGATAGATAGTAGTCTCACGACCACACATATTCATTAGAAATCGCTAAGATCTAGACATCCAGATGATGATTAGTTCTTAGCTTAGCCTCAACTGGGAGAGAATCGAGCTTGAATTGGGAGCAAATTAATGGTTAATTTTGGGCTGAATACAGCCAGTTTCTTGGGAATTATCTTAGCAGTGGCGGGAGCCGGATTATACTTTCTCCGCTCCTTTCGTCCAGAATTGTCGCGGGATCAAGATATTGCCTTTACCGCAATTGGAATAATTTGTGGATTTATTCTGATTTTCCAAGGCTGGCGGCTCGATCCGATTCTGCAATTCGGGCAACTTTTATTATCTGGTTCGACAATCTTTTTTGCATACGAAAATATTAAGCTGCGGGGCATCACAACCGAGCAGGCAAAGGGAAAAACTCAAATTGTCGATGAAGATCGTCCCGTCAGTCGTCGCTACAAAGCCGAAATCGAAGATCGCGAGTACATTGACGACCGCCCTCGGAATGGGCGGCGAATTCGAGGCGAGGATGACCGTCGCAGTGGTGGGCGGGAAGATCGTGAAGAGGTGCCACAACGGAGATCGGTCAGACAGTTGCCGGAAGATCGGTTGACTGAAACCGCCTCCCGCCGTCGTCGCCGCGAGCCAGACCGCAATGAAGCTAGTTCCCTCGCCCGTCGCCCCAGAGCAGAGCGTGCATCCCAGTGGGATAGCGACGATGACAATAGTGATTGGAATGAATCATCCACACAGTCGCGGCGTGCCCTCCCAGAAGCCGATCTCGATGCCCGACCTGTACGGAGATCGGTCAGACGAGATCCGCCTACCGAGCGTCCGCGTAGAGATCGAGCCAATGACAATCGGGATAACTATCCAGAAGACCCCGAAGGCAACGCTCCAAGACCTCGCCGACCCAGACCAGATGGTGATGGTTCGCCACCAATGATGGCAAGTCGTGCAGAAATGAGCGGGAATGAGGGCACAACAGCTAATTATGTAGATTACGAACCAATTGCTGATGACAATCTTGGAGATGCTCAATCGGGCTTACCTGCATCCGGCTCTGAACCGATTGTGTTTCCCGATCGATATTAAAGTAATTCTAGCTGCAGATCTCAACGCGCAACCTAAACGGCTCAATTTGCCCCTGGAAGTTGCGCGTTTTGCTTTGGTAGGGAACTGAGTGTTTATTTTGTTATCAAGCGTCCTGAAAGGAAAATCTCGGCAACAGTGGATCTTTATCGTAGTCCTAACCAGGTGAATAAATCTTGACCTGTGAACAATTCCAAACCCAATAACAATACAAATCCCACCATGGCAAATCGACCGTTAATTTGTTCAGCATAAACATTCCAGCCAAAGCTCGGTTCTACTGGCGAAATGTCTGTTTTTTGGTCTAATTGTATTTTAGTAGTCACTATTGGTATTTACCTCAAACAGCAGCATAGCTCAATGCTTTCATCATAAACCATTGCTTGGCACTCGATCGGCGTAATTCATCATTTGGTAGCTAGATTGTACCCAGAGAAATTTTATTGAAACTTACTAGACTTTATAAAATCCTTGTTATTTTTGAGCAATTTGGGGATATATTTATAAAGAGCTAATTTCTGCTCCCAACTTTTTAACTGTTCTACAGATGTCGAGATATTTGGTAAGCAAATGACTGAAACTTCACCCACTCCCCTAACAGGGAAAGCACTACTTCAAAAAGTTAAAGAACTCTCAAACCTTCCCAGACGGGAAACAGCTAGACACTGCGGTTATTACAGCACGGCTAAAACTGGCCAAGTTCGCGTTAATTTGACTGATTTTTATGATGCTGTCCTCGCAGCAAAAGGTGTACCGCTCGATCCAGAAGGTAGTCTTGATGGTCGCGGACGCGCACCTACTTACAAGGTAACTGTCCATAAGAATCTTCAAATCGTGATTGGTTCAACCTATACTAAAGAGATGGGATTAGCCGAAGGCGACGAATTTGAAATTAAGCTTGGCTACAAGCACATCCACCTAATTCAGATCGATCGAAATAAAGCTGAGTAGTAGAGTCTCTAGTTGCAACAAAAACACGATCTGTGTGGAAGCCATGCTTCCTTCCCGCATGGAGGAAAAACTTTTCTAGTTTGGTAAGCTAAATCGAATCTACACGATCGAGTCAACTAAACTTTGGTACTGAACTTATACCAAAGGTTAACCGTTTGGATCTTGATTGTGTAGATATCCTTTGATTTCATCCTCCGGTCTGGAGTAATCTTGGATTATCCCTAGTCTCGTTACAAATTAGCCTCAATAACATCTCCACGCCATCATCGCAATATTTTCAGTAGTCTAGATCCTCAGCTTGTCATGACGATCGATCGAGTGCTAACGAGCAGCGCAACCTCGATGCGGAAACTTCCACCCTGCAAGATTAGATCCTGGATCGTGAGTCGCTAAATCCGATCTAATTTCCTTGTGATAAGGATCGTAGTAGTGCCCGTAGAGTTATCACAAACATTTTAGAAGTAATCACCGAGAATGTAACTAGTCGAAGTTAATCATTGGAGGCGAAAAAATCCGTAGAATCACGGAGATTGATCGATCAAATTTTTGGTAGATACGGAGAACTAGTAATGCTACTGATGGAATTTACCGAGATCCGAGATTAAACTCGACGCGAAGGGGTAAACAATCAGTCTAAATTGAATCAGTAGTTACCCAATCGCTCCCACCCAACTAGATCGGTAGGATGTCAACTACCTCGTTGAGCTAGACAAATTCTACTTTTACCCTGAGCAATTTAAGATTGGTATTTAGACTAGTCTGCGTGGGCAATCTAAGTAAGTAATTAGGGCTTTCTGACAACGATTCAATCTCGTTGGTGTTGGCTGTGCCAAATGCCTCTCCGGTGGAGAATCAGGAATTTAGCATCCAAGTTTACTGTCATTTGGCAATATTTGGCCAGATGTGTCAGACTGTTGCGACCAATTTTTAGTTATTTGAAGTTAGCCTTTAGTTCTTTCATCCTATATTTTACTCACTATCTGACATTTTAAAGTGTATCGACATCAACTATTAATCAATAAATCGTCATGACTATCGGTTTAGAATGCGATCTGAAGCATCACAGTTTACAACTACTGCGGGAATATCAACAGACTGGAACAGCGAAACTGCGAAACCAGATTGTAGAACTAAACTTGGGATTAGTGCGGAAGGAAGCACATTTTTGGGTGAATCAATGCCAAGAAACTTATGATGATTTACTTCAAGTAGGTAGCATCGGACTGATTAATGCGATCGATAAATTTGAGATTAGTAAAGGATGTGCATTTAGTACGTTTGCTATTCCCTATATTAGAGGTGAAATCCAGCATTACCTCCGAGATAAGAGTTCCGTGTTGCGAATGCCCCGCCGCTGGTTTGCCCTCGTTCAACAAGCAACTAGTATTACAAAAGACTTTCAAGCCAAACATCAACGTCAGCCCACCGAAGCGGAAGTCGCCCTGATTTTAGATATTTCCCTCTCTGAGTGGCAAGAAATCAGACTGGCATACCAAAACCGCCAGCCAGTAAGTTTAGATTGTCCAGTTGGGAGTGAGGAAGAAGCGCACAGCTTAGTAGATATCTTACCCGATCGACACTACCAGAGTTTTCAACTGGTTCAGGAAGATCGGTTGCGCGTCCAACAGAGTTTAGTCGCACTCGAACAGCACACCCGCCAAATCCTGGAATTTGTTTTTCTGCACGATCTTACTCAAAAACAGGTTGCCGAGCGGATGGATATCAGCGTAATTACCGTCTCTCGCCATGTCAAAAAAGGATTGAACAGTCTCAAAGTACTGTTAGTGAATAATGATGCTTAGATCGCGATATTCTGCCGAACTATTTGGGTAGTATAAAAATAAACAATCTATTAAGCAGTACGGACTGTCGCGAGCGTAACTCTGACTTTTGACCACTATCGATTTAGTCTCAATCTTACACAGTGGGACAGAGTAACAGCTTAATTATTTCGATCGTTAGCAGCATTAGATGTGTATAGATATCAAGAAAGACGAGGTATAGAAATTAATGAATAAGTCTTGGTTTTATTTGGGTGCAGTGAGTAGTCTAGCTATTTTCATGACCAGTTGTGGTGGCGATGGCGAGAAAAAACCGCCTACTCCAGCCGCAAGTCCGAGTGCTGCAAGTCCTGCGCCAACTGTACCTACGGCGGCTGCTCCCACCCCAGCAATTAGTCCCAGTCCGACAGTCCCGGCGGTAACTCCACCCATGGTTCCCGCCAAATCATTAGCCGTGAAGCCTGTTTCAGTTGATGTTATCGCTGGATTAATTCCACCAACTGATGGGGATAGTTGGGCCAGAAGCGTAGCTAAAGGTCGTCCCGACCCCTTTGCCGTATTATCATTACAACCAGTTGAAGCTGCACTTCCCAAAGATCTGATGGGACAGACAATTCAACCGCAAAAGACAGCTACTGCTGCTGCACCAAAGTCTAAGTCTAGCCCTAGTAAAACTAGTACAACAGCTAACAATTCGCCTGCGATCAAATCTGGGGTTAATAAACCATTACCTGCAATTAAAATTCCTGATAAAATTGCCACTGCGCCAAGTTCTGTAGATAATAAAATTGAGCCAATTAAACCAGATCTAGGTAAGGTCGCTACGGTGAATCCTAAACCCAAAATCTCCCCTACTACCAAACCCAGCACTAAAAAAGATTCACCAAAGGTCGCTGTAAGGATTAAGCCCGTAACCCAACCGACTTTAGTCATAAAACCATTACCGCAACCAGTTGCACTCAAACCAGTCCCTCAACCCCTCAAGAGTTCATCTGGTTCTAATCCAGCGACTGTAACAGCCCAACCAGAACCAAAATTAGCTGCTTCAGTCGGCGTGTCTGGAGTGATTCAAGTAGATGGCAAAACTCAAGTAATTGTGAGACTTCCCAATGAATCCTTCAGCCGCTATGTCGAAGTTGGCGATCGAATTTATGACGGTAAAATTAAAGTCAAACGAGTAGAAGGCGAACAAACTCTATCTCCAGTAGTGATATTAGAGGAAGTTGGCGTAGAAGTTAGCCGCAGAGTTGGCGATACGGCTGGTGCAGCTAGCCCAGAAGCTCAAGCTAAGTAGCTCTGCGACGGATGAGAATCTGGTGGGAGTGGTGATATGTGAGAAATCTCGCCCAACTCCCATTTTCCATTGCTACAATATCGCTCTGCCTAAATAAGTTTGCAATACTTCCGGTACTTTGATCGCGCCGTCTGGTTGCTGATAATTTTCCAAAATTGCCGCCATTGTCCGCCCCACAGCCAAACCAGAACCATTCAGGGTGTGTACAAATTGCGTCCCCTTTTTCCCCGTTTCCTTAAAGCGGATATCGCCCCGACGGGCTTGGAAATCTTTAAAATTAGAGCAGCTCGAAATTTCCCGATACTTGCCAGCCGAAGGCAGCCACACTTCTAAGTCATAGCATTTTGCCGCACTGAAGCCAAGATCGCCACTACAAAGTTCTAATACTCGATAAGGTAATTTCAGAGCCTGGAGAATGGCTTCCGCATCAGCTACGAGAGCCTGATGTTCTTGCTCAGAAGTATCGGGATGGACGAATTTCACCAGCTCGATTTTATTAAACTGATGGAGCCGAATTAACCCGCGTGTATCTCTACCAGCACTCCCAGCTTCGCGGCGGAAACAGGGGGTATATGCACAATGATGGATGGGCAGTTGTTCGCTACTCAGGATCTGTTCGCGATAGAGGTTGGTAACAGGAACTTCCGCAGTGGGAATCAACCATAAGTCATCGTCGGTACATTTGAAGCCATCTTCCGCAAATTTCGGCAATTGTCCGGTTGCTGTCATTGAGGCAGTATTAACTAGAATCGGCGGACTCACCTCCGTATAACCCGCGCTAATTTGTCGATCGAGCATAAAGCTAATCAAAGCACGTTCTAGAGCCGCACCCGCACCGAGGAGTGTCACAAATCTACTTTGAGCGAGTTTGGCACTGCTCTCGAAATTTAAAATACCTGAATTTTCGCCAATTTCCCAGTGGGGCAGAATATTTGGATTGGTGGGGATATATTCATCGCCCCATTTCCGGATTTCGATATTTTCTGCTTCACCTTTGCCGATCGGGGTAGTATCACTGGGCAGGTTGGGAAGTTGTAAAATGAGCGTGTTAATCTGTGCCTTGAGTTCGCGCTCGGCTGGTTCCAACTCGCTTAACTGAGCTTTAACAGCATTCCCTTCATCCTTGAGGGTTTGAATTTCGGGACTATTTGCGGCTGTTTTTGATCGCATTTTCTCGCCGACGAGCTTGCCAATTTCGTTACTCCGCGCCTGAAGTTGACTGCGATTAAATTCTAGTTCCCGCTGCTGTTTATCTAGCAAGAGAATGGGCTGGATAGCATATACACCCTCGCCTCGGCGATCTAGTTTTGCCTGTACTATTTCTGGATTTTCTCGAATCTGTCTAATGTCCAGCACCGTTTTTACTCTATCTCGATTAGTTCGCTACTCTATATTAATCCTCTGGCGGTTTCTCTTGCGGGATAATCGCCAGCCGAAAACCGAGAGCATTGAGTAAATCGATTAATCCATAGATTTCTGCGCCTTTAGTTTCTGCTAAAACTCGATTGAGTATTTCATGGAGTTGTGTCGTATGAGGCGATATGTCATCAATCCGTGCAATTTTTCAATCTGAGTGCGAACTAGTTGACTTTGCCACCAAAACGCCACAACGGTAATCCCCACAACCTATAATATACGGATACCGTAAACCATTCAGCATTTACTACTGTGGCAGCATCAGGAAGTTACAAAAACACCGTAAACTTACCCCAGACAAAGTTTGACATGCGGGCGAATGCAGTCATTCGAGAACCCGAACTGCAAAAATTCTGGGCAGACGAGCAGATTTTTGAACGGCTGTCACAGTCCAATCCGGGCGAGATTTTCGTACTCCATGATGGCCCACCCTACGCAAATGGGACGCTGCACATGGGACACGCGCTCAATAAAACGCTCAAAGATATCATCAATCGTTATCAACTACTCAAGGGGCGAAAGGTACGCTATGTGCCTGGTTGGGATTGTCACGGACTGCCGATCGAGCTTAAAGTAATCCAAGATCTCAAACCAGAAGAACGTCTCAATCTCAGTCCGTTGGAACTGCGGCAGAAGGCGGCGGCGTTTGCGCAAAAGACGGTGGCGGAACAGAAGCTTGGCTTTCAACGGATGGGCGTATGGGCGGAATGGGATAAACCCTATCTCACATTGCAACCAGAGTATGAAGCTGCTCAAATCGGCGTATTTGGGCAAATGGTCTTGAAGGGGTATATCTATCGCGGGTTGAAACCCGTTCACTGGAGTCCTAGTTCTAAGACAGCCTTAGCAGAAGCGGAGCTAGAATATCCCGAAGGACATGTCTCGCGGAGTATTTTTGCTGCTTTTAAGGTTGCGCATGTTACCGACCGTGCCAAGGCGATTTTAGCACCATTTCAAGCTGATTTAGCCGTGGCGATCTGGACGACCACCCCTTGGACGATTCCGGCTAATTTGGCTGTGGCGGTAAATCCCGATCTTAGCTATGCCATCGTCGAAGTCTCTGGAAAGGAAGATAACAATTATACTGGCTGCAAATACGCGATCGTTGCAGCGGATATGGTCGAGGGTTTAGCTGCCAAACTAAATCTCAATCTCACGCCGCGATCGATTATTAGAGGTGCAGAGTTAGAACATTGCACGTATAAACATCCACTTTACGATCGCCAGAGTCCGATTATCATCGGTGGTGATTATATTACGACTGAATCGGGGACTGGGTTGGTACATACAGCCCCAGGGCACGGGCAAGAAGATTATATCTCCGGACAGAAATATGGGTTGCCGATCCTCGCGCCGGTAGATGGTGATGGGAATTTTACAGAGGAAGCAGGGGCAGAATTTAAAGGTGCTAATGTCCTGGGCGATGGGAATGAATTAGTCATTCAAGCTTTGATGCGCGAGCATTCTCTGCTTAAAGAAGAAGCATATCTACATAAATATCCCTACGATTGGCGGACGAAGAAACCAACCATTTTCCGTGCTACGGAACAGTGGTTTGCCTCGGTCAAAGGGTTTAAAGAAGCAGCATTAAAAGCAATTGCTGAAGTAGAATGGATTCCCGCCCAAGGTGAGAATCGCATCACGCCGATGGTTGCCGAACGCTCGGATTGGTGTATCTCCCGTCAGCGGAATTGGGGTGTACCAATTCCAGTTTTCTATGACGTGGAAACCAACGAAACATTACTTACTGGTGAAACCATTGCTTACGTCCAGGGGATCATTGCTCAGCATGGTTCGGATGCGTGGTATTCGATGTCTGTCGAGGAGTTGTTACCCGAATCTTATCGTCATAATGGGCGTACCTATCGCAAGGGTATGGATACGATGGATGTCTGGTTTGATTCCGGTTCCTCTTGGGCGGCTGTTGCCAGACAGCGGGATAATCTCGCTTATCCAGTCGATATGTATCTCGAAGGTTCGGATCAACATCGGGGCTGGTTCCAATCGAGCTTGCTAACTAGCGTGGCAAATAATGGTATCGCTCCGTTTAAAACCGTCCTGACACATGGATTTGTGTTGGATGAAAAAGGCCGAAAAATGAGTAAATCATTGGGTAATATTATCGATCCACTGGTGGTAATGGATGGTGGAAAGAATCAGCAAAAAGATCCAGCTTATGGGGCAGATGTTGTCCGGTTGTGGGTTTCATCGGTAGACTATTCTAGTGATGTCTCGATCGGTCCAACTGTTCTCAAGCAATTATCCGATGCCTACCGGAAGATTCGGAATACTGCGCGGTTCCTATTGGGCAATATTCATGATTTCAATCCGGCGCAGGATGCTGTTCCCTATAGCGAATTGCCAGAACTCGATCGATATATGTTGCATCGGATGAATGAAGTATTTAGCGGCATCACCGAATCATTCGATCGATATCAATTCTTTAAGTTCTTCCAGACAATTCAGAATTTCTGCATTATCGATTTGTCGAACTTTTATTTAGACATCGCTAAGGATCGTCTATATATTAGTTCCCCCACATCTTTCCGGCGGCGCAGTTGTCAGACAGTCCTAGCAATTATCCTCGAAAATCTGGCACGGGCAATTTCCCCCGTCCTCTGTCACATGGCTGAAGATATCTGGCAGTATTTGCCCTATCCAACCCCCTATAAATCGGTGTTTGAATCCGGTTGGATAAAACTCGATCCACAGTGGTTGCAGCCCGATCTAGCCATCACCTGGGATAAAATTCGCGACTTGCGAACAGATGTAAATAAGGTGATGGAGCAGGCGCGAACGGATAAATCGATCGGCTCTTCGCTAGAAGCAAAGGTGTTCTTGCAGGTAGAAGATGCCAGCTTGCGGGCGAAGTTGACGGAGTTGTCGTTTTATTCAGGAGATATCCAGCCAGAACCCACCCCCAGCCAGGAACCCACCCCCAGCCTCTCCAAGGAGGGGAGCAGTGAGAAGGGGAGTAATTCGCGGACTCCGACGATCGATAAAATTGTGAATAGCTCTCAACTTGCCACCATCACATCGGCGTTGCAAACTGTGGCAAGCGCGATTAATGGCACAGTTTACCTGATCGGCAGAATTTATAATTACTTGCGAGTATCGCTAATTGCCGTACTAGTGTTATTAGCAGCAATCACGATCGTCTATATCGGCATTGCCCTAATGGTAGTAATTAATCGGTTGCCATTACTCGGCACTGGACTAGAATCGATCGGGATTGTGATGTCGGGGGTATTCTTCTTCCGCAACTTATGGACGAGTAGCCAACGTCAAGTTACATTTGATCGCATTATCACCTATATTCAGGCGATTTCTGGGCAGAAGCCAGAAACAGAGCGAGTTGTATCTCCCGTGGAAGATAGTGCGGATTTATCAAGTATTCCACAACCAAATCTACCCGCGAACTTACCGGCACCGGCTCCCGAACCCCAGCCCAAATCTAATGGTGTCGATGAACTGCGCTATCTATTCCTCGCTTCTCAAGTCGAGCTAATCGATGATGGGAGTAAGCTGCAAGGTTTGCAACATCAAACAACTAATGAAGCGGGCAAGATCGGTGTAACCACTGCGGAAGGCGTAAAATGCGATCGGTGTTGGAACTATTCACCCACAGTCGGACACAATAGCGAACATTCATTGCTATGCGATCGCTGTGTAGATGCCTTAGCTGGTAATTTTTAAAACTCGATCTTCGTTCATTAGAGTCTGAGCTTGAGCGATCGCTGGTTTTTCGATCGCAATGTTTCCTATACTTGAACTGAAGCAGCTCTGAATCAAGGATTGTAACTAGTAAACTCGTGTTATCAGCCCTCCTTTACGGTCGAGAAGATCTCCGTCTCGAAACTGTCGATGTGCCCACCCCCGCTGTGGGTGAAATTACGATCGAGGTAGATGCCGCGACTACTTGTGGCACAGATCTGAAGGTCTGGCGGCGCGGCGGACATGCCAAAATGCTCAAGCTACCCACCCCCTTTGGACATGAGGTGGCGGGAAGGATTAGCGCGCTGGGGGAAGGTGTTAGTGGTTGGCAAATTGGCGATCGAGTGGTGGCGAATAACTCAGCACCGTGCATGAATTGCTTTTTTTGTCAACGCCGCGAATATTCTCTCTGTCCCAATTTAACCTGGAATAACGGCACCTTTGCCCAGTATCTCAAAATTCCCGCCCCGATCGTCAACCAGAATCTCCTGCCAATTCCTGCCGATCTGGATGCCGCTCTCGCCGCGATGACAGAGCCACTAGCCTGTGTTTTGCAGGGGGTAGCACGGAGTAACTTTACAGCCGATTCGCGGGTGGTGGTAATTGGTGATGGGGCGATCGGCTTGATGTTTGTGGCGGTTATGGCAACTCAATGCCAGTCGGTATGGCTATTTGGTGGGAACGATCGCCGTTTGGCAGTGGGCGAACAGTTAGGTGCCGATCGGATTTGGAATTATCACGATCTCGATATCCCCAATACCGTGCGAGATTTAACCCAGGGATGGGGTGCCGATATTATTATTGAAGCGACTGGAGTGCCCAGTGTCTGGGAAACCGCGATCAATTGTGGTCGTCCGGGGGCGACAATTAATCTATTCGGTGGTTGTCCCAAAGACACGACGATTAGTGTTAATACTGACAGACTTCACTATAGTGAATTAACGCTTAAAGGTGTCTTTCATAATACCCCTGACTATGTTCGCTCAGCCTTAGCTCTACTAGCTAGCAAAACAATTTCCTTTGAATTACTCATTAGCGATCGTCGCCCGCTTCGCGATCTAGCTCAAACCTTTGAGGATATGAAAAATCGCCAAGTGATTAAGGTGGCAATGCTGCCAAATTAGGGAATAGGTTGATTACTTATTTATTACTTATTACTCATTACTTAATTTACGTGAAGATCGGCATCGTTGGACTTGGATTAATCGGCGCATCATTAGGATGGGATTTTCGCCAGATCGGACATCAGGTAACTGGTGTCAGTCGCAAGCAGGAAACTTGTGACATTGCCGAACGGGAGGGAATTTGCGATCGAGCTAGTTGCGATTTAGCCAGTTTGCATGATACTGAGACGATCTTTATTTGTACGCCAATTGCGGCAATTGTGCCCACGATCGAGCAACTCATGCCCTATCTGCATCCCGATACAATTATTACTGATGCAGGTTCGGTCAAGGGTGCGATCGTCGATCGGGCTACCGATTTGTGGCCGAACTTTGTGGGTGGACACCCGATGGCGGGTAACTCGGAGAGTGGGATTGCTGCCTTTGAGAAGGGGCTATTTGCCCATCGACCTTATGTTTTAACTCCCATCGCCAAAACGAGCGCGACGGCTCTGGCAAAGGTCTCGGAGTTAGTGAGATCGCTAGACTGTGTGATCCATCAGGCGACTCCGGCGCAACACGATCTAGCGGTAGCCTGGATTTCTCATTTACCAATGGTGGTAAGTGCTAGTTTAATTAGTGCGTGTCTTCACGAAACCGATCCGACAATCCTCGATTTTGCCAAGAAATTTGCCAGTAGTGGGTTTCGAGATACCAGTCGGGTGGGAGCGGGGAATCCGGCGATGGGGATGATGATGGCAGAATATAATCGGGATGCTCTATTGCGATCCCTGACTGGATATCGTCAACAATTGGATGCCTTAATTAACTCGATTGAGACACAGCAATGGATGGAGATTCAGGATTTATTAGCCCAAAATCAATCAGTCCGTAGTGATTTTCTAAACTCTGCGGATTAAGCGAATCTTCAGTCACAGGGCACTCGGCGTGGGTGAAAACGGCGCAGCCCTTGTCAAGCCATAGTAAACAGGGTCAGCATTTTAGAGGGTAGCAACTAGATACAAATATTCCTCAGATCTTAATGGTACAGAATGTCCGGATGTGGGAATAATAAAGATCTAGCAGTCAACTCTTATCCTCAGTCAAATCTCAATCGATTGAACGGTTTTGGTTTTCGGCGCACGCTACAATTATCAACAATTCCATATAATTCAACAATGTTGAGATCATCTTCCTCACAAATTGTCTAAAAAGCTCAAGAAATTCGATCGACAGGCTAGTACTAAGGAATGGAGTTTTATCTGGAGTCGGGGATGCTGGATGCAATCGTACATAATTTAGAACAGAGCAGTCACATTGCTAGAATTAAAAAGCTGGTATTTTGTGCTTGCACCAACAATTGGAGTAACGAAGCCCAACAGTTAAGTACGGCAAAATTCGCCAGTTATATTCAACAATTGCGAGACAGTCATGCTTCAATTGTTGAATTAAAATATTTGTTGTATCGAATTGTCATTCGACTCAATCACAGCACTAACTACTACACTGTCGCCAATTTCCTTTGCCAGGAAATGGAGGCACTTTATGCTCAACAGGCAGAACCAACTGCCACACCATCGATCGACAAGCTTCAGCCGCCAGCGATGTGGGGTAGAGAAGTGATTTTTGCGGTTGAAGAGGCTCAAGCTGGAACCGTTCTTCAGATCGAGATGAGCGTTTTAGCAGCTAACGGTCAACTCCTAACCCAGATGGTCGTGAATTTACCTGGTTTAGACCAAGTATTTGCTCAGTATCAAGAATGGCAAGCTCGCTACCGTCGGCTCGACCCCCAAAACCATCGCCTGATGAGTAACAAAGCCGTTAGCTTAGTCCCCGAAAGGATTAATGATTGTTTGGATGCTGGGGCAATGCTGCAAGCTCACCTACATCAGTGGTACAGTTCGCCAGGATTCCAGACGCTACGAGATCGACTAGCAACCAGCCTCGATCCCGATCTAGAAATCGATCTCATCGTCCGCAGTCGCTCCAAAGCCGCGATTAGATTGCCTTGGAACACTATTTTGCAACCATTACTCGATCGCTATCCCCAAGCCGAAGTTAGTTTATCACTGGTGCCGACTGTTACCAGCAGTACAGCCGAGCCAGAATTAAATGTGTCGGTGTTATCGCTCCTCGCCAGTGCTCAAGGCATTAAGATCGATCGCAGCAAAGAATATTTAGACGCGCTCCCCCATACTAAGTCAGAATTTGTGGTCGCTCCTAGCCATGCTGATTTTGCCCTCCAAGTTACCCAAGGATCTTGGAGTGTGATATTTATCAGTAGCTATATTTCTGGCTATCTCCCCAACAATCGGATCTATATCAATCATCACGATACGATTAGTCTGACCGAATTCAAATATCGGATTCGATCTGCCGTCGAACGCGGGATGAAATTACTGATTCTCAATTGTGGTGATGGCTTGGAACTTGCTAGCGAACTAGTCGATCTCCAGATTCCCTATCTGATCGTCATGCGGGAAGCCGTCCAAGATCAAGTTGCCCAAGAATTTGTCAAACTGTTGCTCAAAGCTTTTTCTAGCGGTAAATCCCTCCAGCTATCAGCTCGAGAAGCACGGGAAAAGCTGCAAGCGATCGAAAAAGTTGTGCCTGCGGCTAGTTGGCTCCCAGTGATCTGTCAGCAAATCGCCGATCCACCTTTGAGTTGGAATCGACTGGCACACATCGTCGTCGCACCAGCAGATTCGCCAGAACTTATTAAAAATTGGAGTGATACCGAAGCTACCGGAGTGGTAGGCTGGACAGAGCGAGGAGTCGGATCGCCAGAACTAGCTGCACTGACCAAAGTTTCCTATGAACGACTCACCCTAGTCCATCAATTGACGGGATACTTTAGTGAAGTATATAGCCTCGCGATCAGTAAGGATGGCCGGTGGTTGGTGAGCGGACATGGCGACATCACTCATCTTGATGATGCTGTAAAGGTCTGGCGACTCTCCGATGGCAAATTAATTCACAGTTTACTGGGGCACAGCCACTGGATTTATAGCGTTGCACTCACGGCTGATGCGGAGACGATTATCAGTGGCAGCTTAGACGGGACACTCCAGTGGTGGCAATTGACAACGGGGACAAAATTGCCCCAACTCGTCGATAATAAGTCGGCTGTTAATGCGATCGCCCTAACTAGTGACGGTCAGAGATTGGTGACAGGTGGCAATGACGCGCTCCTGAGGATCTGGCAACCCGAAAATAGTTTGTTGATTCATCAATGTCAGGGTCATCTTCAAAATATCGCTTGTTTGGCTACCAATAGGCAAGCTAATTTAGTTGCTACTGGCAGTAGTGACTATACAGTAAGATTGTGGCATCTTCATGAAGGGAGACTGCTCCGGACACTGTTAGGACACAGTAGTCGGGTGAGTGGGGTGGCAATTACCCCAGATGGGACGAAGGTGATTAGTGCTAGTCACGATTGCAAGATTAAGATTTGGGAAGTAGCTACAGGTACTTTACTCAATACCCTCGTCGGGCATACTAAACCAATCGACTGTGTCGCCATTTCTCCCGATGGACAAACGGTTTTTAGTGGTGGTGACGATCGAATTGTCAATATCTGGAATCTCAGCGATGGTAAACTGATCCACACTCTTTCCGGTCCCGAGCGGCCAATTTTATCGATTGTCATCAGTGCTGATGGTCTAACTGTCGCTACTGGTAGCTATGGGGAGATCCAAATCTGGCAAGTTCCGGAGTAGGGAATCATGGCTAGGGAACGGGACTAGTTAGACACAATTCCTGACCATTGGATTTTTTTTAGTTTCTCCCGACGATAGGAGAAAAAATATTCAGGCTGTTGATAGGTGCAATGAGGCGCGATCGAAATCTGTTCGGGACTTATCCCTAATTGTTCGAGTTGGAGTTGGTTTACCCGTCGGACATCTAGCCGCACTCTGCCCGCTTGCGCGTCTGGCAATAGGGGTGAATTTGACATGGATTGTAAAATGCCAATATCGGCGGCATTATCGCCAGAAAAGGTTTTAGGGGCGACTGAGCGACATACTTCCAGTCCCACTTGAGTAGTCACTTGATAAACTTGACCATCGATCGCTGGACCGATCGCGATCGCCAGATCGTCTAGACTTCCGCCCTGCTCTAATAACCGTTCGATCGCACGAGGCACAATTTCTAACGACGTACCGCGCCAGCCAGCATGTACCGCTGCCACATTCCCCGTATGTCGATTAGCGATCGAAACAGGGCTACAATCAGCACTAGCCACCCACACAGCTTGATTTGACTGTTCCGTCAAGACTCCATCAGCTAACGCATAGCCAGTCTCAACTTCAACTTCCGTGGTAGTAGCGATTTCGGTGGGAGTTAAGACAACATTGCCATGCACCTGCTTGAGCCGGTGAGTAGTAGCCGTCTCCGCCAATACGGGGGTAATTTCTTGAGGATCTCGTGGGGCAAACTGACGAGTAAAAAAGCCGTGCTGCCAGTCAGAGAGTAAATCGCAGGTTAAATAAGGTAATCCCGACCAGGTTTGCCACTGCCACATAAATTAATGCTCGATCGATAGTTATCACGGGTTAGCTCTCACAGCTTATCAGATGTGGAGGGTGGAGTAATGTATAATTGTTGTATAAACATCAAGGCTTAATCCAGTGGCACAAATGCAAATTGTGACGAAGTGGGGGAATAGTTTGGGGGTTCGTATCCCCAGCTCACTAGCTAAGCAAATTGAACTAACCGAAGGAATGCAAGTTGGGATTAGTGTTGTAGATGGCAGACTGGTGATTCAGCCGGAACACCGCAGAAAATATACTCTTGATGAACTGCTTGAGGGAATGACCTCAGATAACTGTCATCCTGAAGTTGAAATGGGAGAGCCAGTTGGCAATGAAATCTGGTAATTCATCGGTTTATATTCCCGATCGAGGAGATATTGTCAAACTCAACTTTAGCCCACAAGAAGGACACGAGCAAGCAGGATACCGTCCGGCACTAATTCTTTCACCATCTCGGTACAACAAACTCTCATCGTTGGCTCTGATGTGTCCGATTACGAATCAATCTAAAGGCTTTCGATTTGAAGTTGCACTAATAGAAGAGATGCAGACAACAGGAGTAGTTCTGAGCGACCAAGTAAAAAGTTTTGATTGGCGGGCAAGACAGGTGAAGTTTATCGAACGAGTGCCTGAAGAATTGGTTGAAGAAGTACTATCAAAAATTGAAACTCTACTGAGATTCAGCTAGATTTAATAGTTAATTACCAGATATTGCCAGAGCGATATCTTCACGAGTAGCCCCAAGTGCTAATAGCGATTTAATTAATAGATCGATCGAGACTGATGGATCGCTAGCTTCCATTTTAGCAACCCGTGATTGACTAGAACTGATATTATCAGCTAATTTTTGCTGAGATAGTTGCTGTTGTTGTCTGAATTTTTTCAGTGATTTACTCAGAGACAATCGAATTTCAATTATTGCCTCTTCTTCTGGTGAGAGATCTAAAAATTCAGCTACAGTACCAACTTTCCATCCAGCGGCTTCCAACTTCTGACGTTTTGCAGGTTCCATAATTTATATCGTCACAGGAATTATCCTGCTCCATAGATTTCATCATATAGTTTGAGTCTTTTTTGGTAATTGTCTCAACAGGGAGCCTGACTCAATTCGTGCTGATTGAGAAAACGGGGGAGTTTTAACTTCGCCAGATAACCAAACAATTTCCTTGCTGTTGTTGAGATAATTCATTGATGATTATGGGAATTTTGGGTGATTTAGATTTGTGCATGGCTGTGTTGTCCTGAAAAGATAAATTTTTAATATGGAGTAATTATGTCATATTAGACATAATAGTGTCAACTAAAATCCGCATCAACATCCCGACTGTGGCACAATCGTAGATACCGGCAAATCGATACTTCTCCTCCCATGGCAGCTAATCTTCCCCCCCAATACGACGCAAAGACAACCGAAGCCAAATGGCAGCAGATTTGGGACACCAACCAAACCTATAAAGTCGATCCGGCTCAGGGCGGGAAACCTTTCTGCATCGTCATTCCACCGCCAAACGTCACGGGGAGTCTACATCTAGGACATGCCTTTGAGAATGCGTTAATCGATACATTGATTCGGTACCATCGGATGCGGGGGGAAAATGCCCTATTTTTGCCAGGAACAGATCATGCGAGTATTGCGGTACAGACGATCTTGGAGAAGCAGCTAAAAGCAGAGGGGAAGACGCGGTACGATGTCGGGCGCGAAAAATTTCTCGAACGGGCTTGGGAGTGGAAGGCGGAGTCTGGCGACACGATTATCAATCAACTCAAGCGGATGGGTGTCTCAGCGGATTGGACGAGGGAACGGTTTACCCTGGATGAGGGATTATCGGCGGCGGTATTAGAAGCATTTGTCCGGCTGCATCAGGATGGATTAATCTATCGGGGACAGTATTTAGTCAATTGGTGTCCGGCTTCGCAGTCTGCGGTGTCAGATTTGGAAGTGGAGAATAAGGAAACCAATGGAAGTTTGTGGTATTTCCGGTATCTGCTCAGTGACGGTTCGGGCTATATCGAAGTGGCTACTACTCGCCCAGAGACGATGTTGGGGGATACGGCGGTAGCGGTAAATCCCCAGGATGAGCGATATAAACATTTAATTGGTAAAACTCTAACACTGCCGATCGTCGGGCGGCAAATTCCAATTGTCGGTGATGAATTTGTCGAGGCTGAGTTTGGGACTGGTTGTGTTAAAGTTACTCCAGCCCACGATCCTAATGATTTTGCGATGGGAAAACGGCATAATTTACCGCTCATCAATATCATGAATAAGGATGGCACTCTGAATGAGAATGCTGGCGAATTTAATGGGCAAGAACGATTTGCGGCACGGCGAAATGTGGTCGCAAAATTAGAAGAGTTAGGTAATTTAGTTAAGATCGAAGCCTATAAGCATACTGTACCTTATAGCGATCGCGGTAAAGTTCCAGTAGAGCCGTTATTATCGACGCAATGGTTTGTGAAAATTCGTCCGATGGCGGATAACTGTCTGGATAGTTTAGATAACCACAATTCCCCCGAATTTGTCCCCCAACGGTGGACAAAGGTATATCGGGATTGGTTGGTTAAATTGCAAGATTGGTGTATCTCGCGCCAATTATGGTGGGGACATCAAATCCCGGCTTGGTACGCGGTGAGTGAATCTGGTGGCGAAATTACCGATAATACTCCTTTCTTTGTGGCTAAAAGTGAGGACGAGGCGCGGATACAAGCGATCGAACAATTCGGCACAGGTGTGCAATTAGTTCGCGATCCTGATGTTCTAGATACTTGGTTCTCGTCTGGATTGTGGCCGTTTTCTACCCTCGGTTGGCCGGAAAATACCGCAGATTTGGAGACTTATTACCCCACAGCTACTCTAGTTACCGGCTTTGATATTATCTTCTTCTGGGTAGCTAGAATGACGATGATGGCTGGATATTTGACTGGTAAAATGCCATTTAAAGATGTCTACATCCACGGTTTAGTTCTGGATGAAAATGGCAAGAAAATGTCGAAGTCGGCGAATAATGGAATTGATCCATTATTACTGATCGATAAATACGGCACCGACGCTCTACGGTACACTCTAATCAGAGAAGTAGTCGGTGCGGGACAAGATATTCGGATTCAATATAACCGCAAAACTGATGAATCAGAATCAGTTGAAGCTAGCCGTAATTTCACAAATAAAATCTGGAATGCCGCACGATTTGTGATGCTAAATTTAGAAGGAAAAACACCTCAACAATGGGGGAATCCTAATCTTGCAGATTTAGAAGTTGCCGATCGCTGGATTCTATCACGCTTTCATCAGACAGCACAACAGACTGGGGATTATATCGATCGATACGCGCTCGGTGAAGCGGCTAAGGGATTATATGAATTCTTCTGGGGCGATTTATGTGATTGGTACATCGAGCTAGTTAAATCTCGGTTATTGGAAGATGCAGAACCAACTAGCAAATTAGTTGCCCAACAAACTCTAGCATTCGTTTTAGATGGCATCTTAAAACTCATCCATCCATTTATGCCACATGTCACATCAGAAATCTGGCAAACTTTTACTCAATCGGAATCCCCCCAAACCCCCCTTCAAAAGGGGGACCTAGATGATATCTCTATTCAAGCATATCCGATCGCCGATCCTAGCTTAATTGATGTGGAACTCGATCGAGAATTTGAACTCCTGATCGGTGTAACTCGCACTATCCGCAACCTTCGCGCTGAAGCAGAGTTAAAACGCGCAATTAAAGTCGCAATTATTATCCAAAGTGATAGCGAACAAGAACGTCAAATTTTAGAGCGTGGAAAAACCTACCTTGGTGATTTAGCTCAAATCGAACAACTGACGATTGTTGATAAGTTAGCGGAAGAACCGACTCGATCTATTGCTAGTGTCTTCGCCACCGTTCAAATTATCTTACCACTCACGGGTGTAGTCGATCTAGAAGCCTTCAAAGCCAAAATCCAGAAGAAAATCGATAAAATTGACAAGGAAATAGAATCAATTCACAGCCGATTAAATAACACTAAATTCATCGATCGCGCTACTCCTGAAGTCGTTCAACAGACTAAAGATAGTTTAGTTGAAACTGAAAAACAAAAAGAAATTCTCCAAGCAAGACTCGCGCAATTTTAGAGGTTAAAGATGTCAAGTTGGCAATCATCTTTCTTGTATCTACTTTCAATCTGTCGATCTCTGCTTGATCAGCTTGAATGCGAACATCGTCTAGGATCGCAAGTTCTAAAAGTTATCGAGTAACAGATCGTATTCTGCATGAGACCCAACCCAAAATCAAACGATTGTGTCTTCATCTAATTGACCGACTGCTCGATAGTCTTTGTTGATGCGGACAGAATAAATCGGTAATTTGGGATGAACTTTTTTAAACCGCAAGCTGGGATAACTGGGATCTTGCTGGAATTGGCGATATGCTCTGCGAGTCCGATTTTGAATCTGTGCTGGTAAATCGGCAAACCTTGGAGGGTGACAGCGTTACTGTCACCCTCCAAGCAAGAGACCCCTAGAAGGAGCCTCCAATTAACATCTTAGACTCTCTAAGCACTAACAGCCTGCTTCGCACTAGCTTCTGATGTTTCCGCCTCCGAAGGAGGAACCAACTGCCAGAACTTAGGTAAATATTCCGCCCATCGACTCAAGATTTCCTGCGCCTTCTGACTCCCCGTTTTCATACCATGCGCCGCAATTAGATCCTTCAATTGTTTCTCACCTGCGGCTGTTTGTATCCGTTGCCATTTGACGATTTCGGGGTTGATTTTGGCAATCAGACTATCGTCTTCATCCAGGAAATAACCCAAACCGCCGGTCATGCCTGCGCCGACGTTTCGCCCGACTTGTCCGAGGACGACGACGACACCGCCTGTCATGTATTCACAACAGTGGTCGCCGGTGCCTTCGACTATGGCAGTGGCACGGGAGTTGCGGACTGCAAAGCGTTCGCCGGCGCGTCCGTTGGCGAAGAGGTAGCCGCCGGTGGCTCCGTAGAGGCAGGTGTTGCCGATAATTACGTTGCGGCTGGTGTCGAAGGTGCTGCCTGTAGGCGGTTTAATGACGATTTCGCCGCCGTTGATGCCTTTGCCCACATAGTCATTGCTTTCACCGGTGAGGATCAAGCTGACTCCTTCATGGTTGAATGCGCCAAAACTTTGTCCACCTGCGCCCTCGAAGTTGAGGGTGAGTTGTCCTTCAAAGGCACTATCGCCATATTTAGCGGCAATTGCACCGGAGATGCGGGCACCCACAGATCGATCGGTATTGACGATTTTATAAGCTTTGCTCGCTACCCCTTGATGACTAATCGCGGCTTGAACGTCGGGATCTGCCAAGATCTCATCATCTAAGACATCCCCATTGTGATGGACATCGCCGTGAATGAGGAAGGATCGATCGAGTTTAGTGTCTGGTAGCTGGGTGAGACAGTCGAGATTTAGAGCTTTGACCTTAGTTAATTTCGCCTCTGGGCGGAGGGTAAATAGGTCGGCACGTCCGATCAAATCATTGAGTGACTTGTACCCCAGACGGGCTAAAATGCTGCGGACTTCTTCGGCGATGAACAGGAAGAAATTCACTACCTGTTCGGGAATACCAGGGAACCGAGCGCGAAGATCTTCGCGCTGGGAAGCAACACCGACGGGACATTTATTGGTGTGACAGATTCTTGCCATGATACAGCCTTCGGCAATCATGGCGATCGAGCCGAAGCCGTATTCTTCTGCGCCCATCAGGGCAGCGATAATCACATCCCAGCCTGATTTTAATCCACCATCAACACGCAATAAGACTCGATCGCGTAAGTTATTATCCATCAGGACGCGGTGAACTTCGGTGAGTCCCAATTCCCACGGGGTGCCAGCATGTTTAATCGAGGATAGTGGGGAGGCACCCGTACCGCCATCGTGTCCAGAGATCTGGATGATGTCGGCGTTGGCTTTGGCGACTCCGGCGGCGATGGTACCGATGCCGATTTCGGCAACTAACTTGACGGAGACTCGCGCTTGGGGGTTAATTTGGTGGAGATCGTGGATCAGTTGCTCTAGATCTTCGATCGAGTAAATATCATGGTGCGGTGGTGGCGAAATTAGCATCACGCCTGGTTTCGATCGACGCAACATGGCGATATATTGGCTGACTTTTGGGCCTGGGAGTTGTCCGCCTTCACCTGGTTTTGCACCTTGGGCGAGTTTGATCTCGATTTGTTTCCCGTTGATCAGATATTGAGGGGTCACGCCAAATCGTCCCGAAGCAATTTGAACGATCGCACTCATGGCGGTGTCACCATTCCGTAACCCATTTAGGTGAGGGAGGATGGCTGATTTACCATCGACGGCATCATCGATTGTTTTATAGCGGACGGGATCTTCGCCACCTTCGCCGCTATTAGATTTTGCACCGAGGCGATTCATGGCAATTGCCAGGACTTCATGCGCTTCGCGGGAGAGTGCGCCGAGGGACATGCCGCCCGTGCAGAACCGTTTGACGATCTCGACCACAGGCTCGACTTCTTCCAGACTAATGGCAGTTCGATCGGTTTGGAAGTCTAACAGGTCTCGCAGAGCCGTTAAGGGGCGTTCGTTGAGATATTTTTTATAGGTTTCGTAATGATCGTAACCTGCTTGGGTTTGGTAAGCATCTACCGCCTTATGTAAAGCTTTAGCCATTTGAGGGCTATTCATGTGGTACTCACCACTGGGACGGTAGTTAAAGAAGCCGAGGTTTTCCAACTTGCGAAGCTCTTTGGGGAACGCTTTGTGATGGAAGGTCATGGTTTCTTCGGCTACGTCGGCGACGGTTAAACCGCCAATGCGGGAAGTTGTCCCTTTGAAGGCGAGATCGAGTAATTGTCGGCCGATGCCGATCGCTTCAAAGATTTGCGCGCCTTGGTAGGATGACAAGAGGGAGATTCCCATCTTCGAGAGGATTTTAAGTAAACCATCTTCGACGGCCTTGCGATAGTTAGCCTGAGCTTTGTCGATCGTAATCTGTGTTTCGCCCCGCGTGATCGCCGCTTGTACTTTCGTCGAGCACCACCAACTCCGGACAGATTCAAGTGCCATATAAGGACAGACAGCCGACGCACCAAACCCAATCAGACAACCGAAATGGTGGGTACTCCAGCACTGTGCTGTATCGACAATCAGCGATACTCGACTGCGTAAGCCGTGACTAATCAAGTAATGATGCACTGCACCGACAGCCAGCAGGGGTGGAATATAAGTAGTCTCATCGGTTAAGCCGCCCTCTGACCAATCGCTGAGGATTAAAATTTGATTGCTGGCATTGACTCGATCGAGTGCCATCGCGCATAATTTGTCGATCGCGATCTGTAATCCGTTCGCGCCATCAGCAACGGGATAGAGGGTAGAGAGGAACCCACAACCGAGGGCGGAAGTTTTAATTACTTCTAGCTCAGCTTCATTGAGCACGGGACTATCTAATTTGAGGAAACCAGCATCTTCTGGTTTGGCTTCGAGTAAGTTGCCCTTTTTACCCAGACTGACATCTAAGGACATGACCAGTTTTTCCCGCAGCGGATCGATCGCGGGATTAGTGACTTGGGCAAACCGCTGTTTAAAATAGTCGTAGAGTGGGTGTGCTTTCTCTGACAATACCGCTAAGGGAATATCATCACCCATACAGAAGGTTGGTTCCTTCCCATTTTCGGCCATGTCATTAACGATCGCCGTGATATCTTCTTCCGTATAACCAAATGCTGTCTGCTGACTGAGCAACCCTGACTCAATCCGACAACTAGTGGCAAATGGTTGATTGCTGAGGGTATGACGATGCTGTTGAAGCCATGCACCGTAGGGATGGGCGTTGGCGATTCTTTCTTTAACTTCCCAGTTGTGTAAAATTTCTTGGGTTTCTAAATCGACAACGATCGTTTGTCCTGGCCCTAATCGTCCTTTTTCGACAATTTCATTGGCAGGTAAATCCACGACCCCAGCTTCGGAACCAACATAGATATAACCATCTTTAGTAATACAATACCGCGCGGGACGCAGACCATTGCGATCGAGCGTGGCTCCGACTACTTTACCATCACTAAAAGATATTAACGCTGGGCCATCCCAGGCTTCTTGCAAGCCACTATAGTATTCATAAAAGTCTGTAATTTCTGGATAGTTATCGAGTTCTGGCTGATTTTTGTACGCTTCTGGTACCATCATCATCAGTCCTTCGATCGGACTCCGACCAGATTGAACCAGTAATTCCAGTACATTATCTAGTGTCCCCGAATCACTATTGTCCAGATTTAAAATCGGTTGTAATTCCCGCAACCTGCCATTCCAAATTGGATGATTAAGGTCGGTTTCCCGTGCTGTCATCCCATTAATATTACCCAAAAGAGTATTAATTTCCCCATTATGTCCCAACATCCGCATCGGTTGAGCCAGCGGCCATTTGGGTAAGGTGTTGGTGCTAAAGCGACGGTGATAGACAGCAAAAGCGGCAGTAAATAGGGGATTAGTCAAATCGAGATAAAATTCACCCAACACAGCCGAGCGCACCATCCCTTTATAGATGATCGTGCGATTGGACAGGGAACAGATATAGAAATCATCCCCTGGCTTTACTGTCCCCTCAGATTGGAGTGCTTTGACAATTTTGCGGCGCACCAGATACAACTGGCGTTCTAGCTCATCTCCAGTCGCCGTTCCCGCGATAATTACCTGTTCGATCCAGGGTTGATTTTCCCGTGCTTGACTCCCCAAACTAGCTGGATTAACGGGAACTTCGCGCCAGCCAATTAACTGACAATTCTCTTTGCTCACTACATCGGCCACAATCCCTTTGGCAATCTCGCGGTGACTGGCATTTTGCGGCAGGAACACCATCCCCACACCCAACCGAGATCGATCGATCTCGATTTGTTTCAATACATCGAATAATTCCCAAGGAATCTGGGTCAAAATCCCCGCTCCATCGCCAGAATCTCGATCGGCACTACAACCGCCGCGATGCTCCATACAAGTCAGCGCAGTCAGCGTCTGCTCGATTAGTTTATGGCTAGTCGTCCCCGCTGGACATGCAATAAACCCTACCCCACAGGCATCCCGTTCCTCTACCAGCCAGCGAGGTCCCAGGTAAGGTTCTTGATTAATCGAAGCGGGGGTAGTTGAACGATCCATATCGAGGTAATTATCGGAGTTATTCATAATTTCAGTGCGGGGAGCGAGCGCGTAGTTTGTATCGTTAAATGTCTATAAGTAGTATTTTTGTATTTTCGATTGACACTACTTTTAGGTCTGCTAGAAACTAGCCGTAAAAATAGGCAAGGCTTCTCCTTAGTACCAGAATTTAGACTTATTTTAAGCCGCTCGGCTATTTATAATTGTATCTACAGCAGCTAATAATTTGCCAGGGAATACCTAAAATAGCAGTTCAAACGTCAGATGTAAACAATCTGCCAATCCTCGACTCTAGATCTTGCAAGTTTGAGTAACGATCGTTCAGTCGAGGAGAAAGTTTACTGCTCAAGCTAAATTCGATCGGGAACTCACGATCGGCTAGATCTGTCGAGTCTACCTGTCACTTACCCAATCGCCAGCTACTTTTTCCCCGTCCTCCAACCATTAATTACGGTGGATTGTGTGTCTCTCTCACAGTAAAAAGATCACCGATCTAGTCGGAAAGGGTAGCTACACTGTCTGAGTGCATCGCAGTTGTCGAAATATATCCCCATGAATTATTTCAGATTTTATCTAACTACTATTACGATTCTTGCAGCTAATATCGATCGGTTCGGATATTCTCCAGCTATCGCCCAGGTCAAGCCTAGAGCCGAACAACATCAGCAGCTAGGCAAACCGCAGTCGAATCTGTCAATAGCTGGCACCGATCGCATATCGCCACAACTGAAGAATAGTTCACAGTTAACCGTTAGCGCAGCCGCTGCTGTAGACAATCGCGGCACAGAAATATTCCTAAATGGTAAGACAATTACAATTCCCTGGAGACAATGGCAAGTAGAAAATAGTCTACGGTTAGGCATTAGCGATACTGCTCTGACTCAGCAGCTGGGGGTCGAATTATTGAATAATAAAGAATACACCGTGCAGCCAGTCGATTGGTATGCTAATCAACGTTCTTTGGGTATTAATCTCAAGGCTAAACTTACTCAGCAATATCGCTATTTAGATATTACTAATCTTGCTAAAAATAGTGGCTGGCAGTGGCAAGTAGTTGGGGGTAAACTTCAGCTCAATACTCCCGCAACTAGAATAACTAATGTCCAACGCCAAACCGTTGCCAAAAATGGCAAAATCAACGTCACGCTAGATCGACATACACCATGGAAACTTAGCCAAACACCCACCGAAGGTTATCTGACGATCGAAGCTACTGCCGATCCAGCTTTACTCGCCCAGTTTAATGCTCCACCACCAGTTATCGATAACAATTTAGATCCTGATGATGACCCTACTGCCAAAAAACTAGAGTATAAAGTCACCAGTAATAAAAATCAGACAATCGTCCAATTTCCGATCGTCAAAGGACAACGGGCTAGAGCAAAATTATTATCTTCCAGGAATCTTGAAGTGACGATTGATGCTAATCTCGATCGCATCCCCGATCGTGAGATCAATTGGGCACCTGGCTTAAAATGGAAGCAAAAATGGCTCAAATTGGGAGTTAGCAATTTCCCCGTTACTTATCTTGAAATCGATCCGCGCCAAAAGGGGATTAAATTTAGGCCAATGCTAGCGAACGAGCCAACGCTTGTCGGTACAAATCACCTGATTAAATCGGCACCATTGACTCAATTCGTCGCTGCCATCAATGGCGGTTACTTCAACCGCAATACCCGAATGCCCTTGGGCGCACTCAAACGAGATGGGAAATGGTTGTCCAGTCCCATTTTAAATCGGGGCGCGATCGCCTGGAACGAACGCGGTCAAATCCGGATTGGGCGGTTGCAAATGGCCGAAAACCTCAATACATCCAAAGGTGAGCAATTACCCATTCTCACCCTTAATAGTGGTTACGTTCAAGCTGGGTTGGGTCGCTACACTACCGAGTGGGGCACAACCTATAGCCCGATTCAAGCCAATGAATTAATCATTACCGTTCAACAAGATAGAGTGACCCAAATCGTTCCGGGTAATGCCGCCGGGAGTATTAACGTTCCCATTCCTGCCAATGGATATTTACTCGCCTTGCGAGGGCAGCCAGAGCTATCAGGGAGCTTACCTGTCGGCACAATCCTCACACTTGGACGACAAATTACCCCATCCGAGTTAGACACCTATCCCCAAATCATCGCTGCTGGGCCGTGGTTAGTCCAACAAGGGAAAATCGTCCTCGATGCTAAAGGTGAAAACTTTAGCGCAGCATTTAGCAAAGAAACTGCCGCCAGAAGTGCGATCGCTAGTACCACCACAGGGAATATTATCATGGTCGCCGTCCACGATCGCGCCGGCGGCAGAGGCCCCACCCTGTCCGAGATGGCTCAAATTATCCAACAAATGGGCGCGGTAGATGCACTCAATCTCGACGGTGGAAGTTCGACGAGTCTCTACTTGGGCGGACAATTAATCAACCGTGCATCAGCCACTGCTGCCCGCGTACACAATGCGATCGGCATATCTTTTTCGGAGTTTCCAGTTGAAGAACCTAATCCTTGACACAGTTGGCTAACTAACGATCGAAAAAAATGTCGATCGGTAATTACCGATCGACATGGAAATTTAAAACCCCGATTTCCCTTAGTAATAGAGTTGTGAGACCAGCACTACTAAAAAAAGACTTTTGGAGGCCGGTTGCTTGATTAACTAGCAGAACCAACCTCATGTCATCAATATAACTGGGCAATGCTAGCATCCACATCAGCCATTTATCGGATTGTTAAAAGATTGTGTTATCTACAACGAGTAATGGATAGTCGGTCTGGTCAAGGCTTGCATATATTTCGACTTTATCGAAATATCGAAATATATGCTAACCCTCGCTATTTCCCCTCAAGGATGAGACCAGCAGGCAATCTCGATGCCCAAAGCAAAAACTTTACAGAGAGATTGTCGCAAAAATTATCCTGCGAAGTACGATCTTGAGTACCCAAATGGGTAATATTATCTGGATAACCATTTTGATTTTTTTGCCACAAAGGTAACAGCCCCGCTAGCAAATAACTAATTTTAGGCGATCAGATGGCGTAAAATTGCCCCATCACCCCCTTAACCCAAATTCTCTTTACCCGAATTTCCCATGACTCAAAATCAACTCAGCGATTTAACATTGACATCCCAAATGGCTTCAAATACGATTGCAGCAACAGAATTACGGCCTTGGGGTTCCTTCACTATCTTAGAAGAAGGACGAGGACACAAAATTAAGCGAATTGAAGTCAAACCAGGTCATCGTCTCAGTCTCCAGATGCACTATCACCGTAGCGAACATTGGATCGTGGTATCTGGAACTGCAATGGTAACTTGCGATGATAAAGAAGAAATTCTCCATAGCAATCAGTCTACCTATGTACCTGCTTGCACCAAACATCGGTTAGAAAATCCTGGCATTATTCCGTTGGTCATCATTGAAGTCCAAAATGGTGAATATTTGGGTGAAGATGATATCGTGCGGTTTGAAGATGACTATGCTCGAAATAGTCTCTAGCGAGTTGTGAAATCTGAGTGAATACCCGATCTTTATACCCAATTTTCTGTAATGATTGAAATTAGTAAAGCGGCAATCGCTGAAATTAAAAGAATGCAAACAGTTCGTCAGCAGACTGATAGCAAATTTCGCCTCGGACTATCTAGTGGTGGTTGCAAAGACTTCTACTACACGATCGATCTAGAAGATTCAGTTGAACAAGACGATCGACTGTATGATGTGAGTGGTATTTCGGTCTTAATCGACTGCCAACAGTTACAATATCTCGATAGTCTTAAACTAGACTATTCAGAAGATTTAATGGGTGGTGGATTTCGGTTTCAGAATCCTCTAGCGACTAGTGTATGCGGCTGTGGAAATTCATTTTCAATCGCAGATTGACAATAATAGAGACACCTATGAATCTTGTCAAAAGGGGCGATCAATTGTAATCGTCCCTACCAATCTATTCATAGATTGACAGAAGCTGAACCAATTAGATAATCTATGACCCTATGTCTAATCAATCGATCGGATTGAGCGACAATCTATATCAATATTTGTTAGCTAATTCTGTTCGCGAACCAGCCATATTGACAAAGCTGCGTCAAGAAACAGCCACACATCCGCTGGTGAATATGCAAATTTCCCCAGAACAGGGACAATTAATGGGATTGTTAGTTCAAATCATCGGTGCCAAGAAATGTTTGGAAGTGGGCGTATTTACTGGATATAGTGCCCTAGTTGTAGCCCTAAATCTACCAGATGATGGTAAATTAATTGCTTGTGATGTTAGTGCCGAATTTACCTCGATCGCCAGCAAATATTGGCAGGAAGCAGGGGTCAGTCAGAAAATCGATCTGAAGATAGCTCCGGCGTTAGAGACGCTCGATCGACTCTTAGCGAATGGTGAGGCTGAAACCTTTGACTTTGCTTTTATTGATGCGGATAAAAATAATTATGCTGCTTACTACGATCGTTGTTTTCAGTTAGTTCGATCGGGTGGATTGATTTTAGTTGATAATGTGCTTTGGTATGGAAGAGTTGCCGATCCTGCAATGGCTGAGGATAAACGTACTCAAGCAATTAAACAGATCAATCAGCAAATTTATCAAGACGATCGAGTGCAGATTAGCTTAATCCCCATTGGCGATGGATTAACGATCGCGAGAAAGAACTAGTCGGGTTGTTGGTAAAATTAATCATGAACGTGAGTTTCAGTCGATCGAATGTAAATATACTCTATTTAAGTCGTATTCAGGCTATTCAATCGGTAATCTTCTAACTCTAAAACTTTTACTATTTACCGATATCATACTACCTGATTGCAAGTCTTCCACGTGATTTTCTAATAACATATTTAGACATTCATTAATCTGGCTGTAGTTTTCATTACCCAATCTAAATAAAACCACGCTTGGCATAGAAGATCTTGATATTGCCAAAATTTGTGCGAAATCTAAATCGATGGTCAGCAAAATTCTGCTTTCCAATTTGGCTTTTTCAAGAATTTCAGGATCGGGTAATTTCTGTAAACCTTCATCTCTGAGGTGGGTGACGTTATGTCCTTTTTCTCTGAGCCACTCCACTGTTCGCAGAGAAATGCCCATATCGGCTAAAAACTGCATTAACTTGCCTGCTCAAAAGCTACAAAACGATCTTGTGATAGCCATGCCGCATACAAAAGAGCAGCAGAAATATCTTCATCTTCTAAATCTGGATACTCTAATAAAATTTCTGAGCGTGGCTTGCTGTGAGCGACCAAGTTGATAATCAAGGATACTGGGATACGCATTCCTCTAATACATGCTTGCCCACCCATAATTTTGGGATCGAAGGTGATTCTGGTTATGTCAAACATTATGTGATATTGATAACCTATAAATTTGTTGAAGATCTTTGTAGATTCCGTGGATCGAGTGCATCGCGCAAACCATCACCCAGAAGATTGAAAGATAAAACAGTGAGAATAATTAATAGTGCTGGCGGCCAAATCAACCAGGGTTGAAAGATCAGAATTGACGTATTCGTCGCGAGGGAGAGTAAATTACCCCAGGATGGATCGGGAGCTTGAATACCCAGTCCAATGAGACTTAAAACTGACTCAGACACAATAAAACTGGGAATAGCCAAAGTTGCCGAAATAATTAAATAAGTGGCAGTTTGAGGGAGCACGTGATGGGTAATAATATAAAACGGCTTGGCACCCATCGCCCGTGCGGCTTGAACAAATTCCCGTTCCTTAATCGATAATACTTGACCGCGAATCACTCGCGCTAATCCGGCCCAACTGATAAATGATGTAATCACCACAATCAGTAAAAACCGCTGGGCACTGCTAACCCTGTCGGGTAATACTGAAGCTAGAGCGACTAGTAGATATAAGCTGGGTAAAGTCATCAATACTTCGGCAACCCGCATAATGGCGGCATCGATCCAACCACCAAAGTAGCCCGAAACGCCACCTAAAATCATCCCAATCGGAAAAGAAATTAATACCCCAATCAACCCGATGAATAGGCTGATTCTAGCCCCATAGACGAGCCGACTGAACTGATCTCGACCTTGTTCATCCGTGCCGAGGAGATTAATTTTCCCTGCACCCTTAGTGCCAAATAGGTGCCAATCGCAAGGAATGCCTGAAAAAATTGTAAATTCTTGAGGATCGGCTTTGGACTTAGCTACTGGTTCTTTACCTTTACTTTTTTTGCTCATCGCCTGGTCAAATTTCGGCAGCAATGGAATGCTAATCGGCAATAGTTGATAACTATCACCACGCACAAATAGATTAATCGGTGATGGTTTAGTCTGGTCTACTTTGAGCAATCGATCGCCTGTGTTAATATCTGTTTGACCCTGAGTAGTGGGGTAAACATGGGGACCAATCCATTTACCCTGGGGATCGATCCAGTGAATTGCGGTCGGTGGTAGCAGCGAACCATCATCCTGTGAGACATAAGGATCGTAGGGAGCCATAAATTCCGCCGCGATCGCGGTAAAGTACATAATTACCAACACGATTGCTCCGGTTCGCGCTAATCCATTCCGTTTTAATTGCTGCCACCAATTCATCGCTAATCTCGATAGGTTCTCTACCCTCAATATACTACGAGTAGCTTGATTTATTTAATATTTCACTGTATAAGTTCAATGTTTGTTCTACCATTCCTGAAACAGTAAATTTAGATTCTACTCTGCGCTGAGCATTACTACCGAGTTCTTGGCTTATTTTCTCATTTTCTAGTAGGTACTTAATCGCTTTTACTAATTCCTGAGAGCTTCGTTTTTGGACAACCACTCCAGTTATCCCATCTTGATTAATATAAGTTACTCCAGTCGGTAGGTCACTACTAATAACTGGTTTGCCACATGCCATTGCTTCCAACTGTACAATGCCCAATGCTTCACTATTTTCCACTGAAGGCAATACAAAAACATTGCAGGCATGATACATCGCGACTAAGTCTTCTTCAGATAAATAGGGAATGAAGGAAATGTTTCCAGGTCCTTTGGCAGCCATTAGTTCTAAAGATTCCTGCAATACTCCTTGTCCAACCACAACTAGATGGGCATCAGGAATAAATTCCATCGCTTTAATTAAGTACTCAGCACCTTTATAGTAAACGAGTCTACCAAAAAATAAAATAATTGGCTTTTTGTATTTGCCTCTAATTATATCGACTTTTTGTTTACAGGCAGAAGTCATAGTAAATCTGGAAAGATCGACTCCAAAAGGTATAACATGGCATTTTTCTTTAAATTCCAATAGTATCCTTGAAGAGGTAATATGATTAGGACTAGCAACAATAATTGCATCTGCTTCTGTCAAGATCGCCTTTTGTAACGGTAAATACAAGTTAGATACAATTTCTTGCTTTACTATATCGCTGTGCCACCAAACCACTAGTCGCTTAAATCTTTTTCTTGCCAATGACCGAAAGGCGAGGTAAGAAGCAGGTGCTATTAAAAATGGTTCATGAATCTGTAGAATATCCGCAGATTGAGATAAAAGTCGATAAGGGTAAGCTGGACTGATTGGTAGCGAGGCAATTCTGGCAAAAGTTGCAGTTTTTTCAATATGTACATCATTACATACCTTACTAATTTTATAGTTATAATCATTGCACACAACTATTTTACTTTCGATATCGGGTCTTTTCGCAAAGCCTTCAGCGAGTTGTTTGACGATGGTTTCAATACCCCCCAGATGTGGGAAGTATGCCTTACTTGCTTGAATAATTTTCATTATAAATGCATTATTTATTTGTGGACAAGGTTTTTTGATCAAGACTGAACAATCGATATTTTTTAGAGTTATCTAATTAATTAATTAATTCATAAAATTATCTGAACTTACAGATAATTTTGAAACTATGTCTCGTAGCCTTTCAATTTGAACATTTTGTGTGTGTCTCTCGATTACTAGCATTCGTGACTCAGTAGATAAACTATTGGCTAGATCTTGGTTCGTAATCAATTCAATAACTGCGTCAGCAAAGCTCTCAGGTGAATCACAACTAATCACATGTTTTTGATCGATTACACCATTTGCAATAGCACTCTTACTAGAAATGATTGATGGTAAACCAATTGCCATTGCTTCTACTACCTTATTTTGAATCCCCGAAGCAAAAGGTACAGGAGAAATCATTATGCTAGCATTGAGGTATTCTGCAACTAAATCTTTGACAAAACCTTTGAAGGTTACATTAGGATGGTTGTGATATTTTTGAGCTAGTTTCTGGTATCCACCACCACAAATAGTGAAATTGACAGATAACTTTCCCTGAAGTTTTGGCAAGACTTTTTCGATCACATAGCTAACAGCTAATTCATTAGGTGGATAAGCAAGGTGTCCAACAAATAATAGGTTATTAGCTCGGTCTCGATCAAATTTCCATGCTCGATCTAGTAAGATTGGATCTACATGAACATGAACAATATCTATATTATCAGGTAAATTGCTATACTTATTTTTCAAATGTCTGACATTATCATAAGAAGAAATAATTAAGCGATCGCTTTGACAGATACAATCTCGCTCTGCTTTGTCCAGGTTTATTTGGCTATTACTAGTTACTAACATCTTTAAAGATGGATTTTGTTCTTCTCTAGCAGCCGCGTAATGTAAAGACATACTATCCATCATATCAATTACCTTGATGATATTTAAGGATTGAAGATCTTGAATTATTGGATAAGTGTCAACTTGAATACCCCAGAAAATATCTGGCTGAAAATCACGAATCTGTTCGAGTACAAATTCTCTCACTCTTTTGCTAACTAATTTATAAATAGCATAAGATCGAAACCGAATTATTGACTTGATAATCTCTGCGTACATTTCATACTTGAATACTTTTAATGAAAATACTTCCACGCCGGGAAGTAAGCTAAAATCATACTCTTGACTCTCCCATTCTCGATCTAAAAATACAATCCGAACATCAGCAAAATTACTCAGACTAACAACAGTTTGAAAAATCCTAATTCTATCGCCACGATTTACTGGAACAGGTGATACAGTTGAGAAGATTAAAATCTTTTTTCTTTTCATCTTAATTATCTAAATAGGTTGATAAGCGAATTCACAATCAATTGGCGAGTTAATATTTATGGCTAGTCGGCTCTAAAGTATCTATCCTGGCCTTATTGTCGATTTCGCTAAACCGCGAATCGACATCACTAACATAGATATATATACTTGAAAAGGACTGAAGCCACTATTTCTCATTGCCTGTAAATACTCTCCATAAGCGGCAAGATTAGAGACGCTACTTATACCCCCCTCTAACATCTCGCAATCACTATCAAGTTTCTGAAAAATTACTCCAGCTCGATAGCATCTAAAAATCCAGTCAGAGTCAATGGCAATTCGATATTGTAAACTAAATTTTCCGACTAATTCAACAGTTTTACGAGTAACAAAACAACCAGGATGTAAAATACCCATCCCAGTAGTAAAGTTTGGTTGATTCAAATGTTGACTGACAGTTGTAATTACTTTCCCCGCATCATCAATTTTTTGAACCCGATGTGGATAGGCAAAAATAGCTCGATCGACTGGTATATTTTTTACAACATTAGATACATAATCTACTGGTAAAGTATCTCCAGAATTTAATATGCAAATTAGATCGCCAGTACATGCAGCAAGACCTTTATTCCAAGCATCAGCGATACCTTTATCAGCTTCGCTAACATAGTAGTCAATTTTATGTTTGTATCGATCGATCATCTGATTAGTATTGTCTGTTGATAACCCATCAATCACAACATATTCAATATTTTCATAGGATTGATTTATGACACTTTCAATTGTCGTCTCGATCGTATCTGCTCCATTGCAGACGACAGTAATAATACTGACCAGTGGCTTACTCATGATTTAATTTACGGGGAATATAATTTTACAAACTGGCTAATTAGCCAGCTTACTTTTTGTCAGATTCAAATAAATCTTTTAGTGATTCTCTTAATTTTTCTATCCCTTGCGGATCGTTGGGATCGGAAGTTGATTTTAGGGGTTTAAATCGATTTGACTTAGGAGCTTGCACATTTTTAGATGGTATGAAAATTTTAGAGATCGCACTAACTGCTTTAGATTCTTTTGAAGCGTTAAATAGTTTAGAGATGGTTTTGACTGCTTTAGATTCTTTCGAGGCGATCAACAGCTTAGAGATGGTTTGTACTGCTCTAGATCCTTTGAGTGCGGTAACAAGTGCCGATTCTGTAAATTTCTCATCTTCAGGGATAACATTTGATGATTCTGCTTCTATCGCAGCATTTAGTGCTCTTGGTTGTGTCACCACAGCACAGTTCATCAGAAAAGACAGCATGAAAATTCCTGTATAGAATGCTAGGGAATCTATTCGTTGCGTACTCATGATTAACATCGACAAATTTGCACCTAATATAGATACAACTGCCCTTGATTGTCTCCGCTTGGTTAAGATTAAATTTTCCAGCAAAATTGCCATCATGCCTAATACCGTAATTGAATATCCAACTACGCCAAGCAATCCTGCTTCGATCGAACTTGCAAACAGTCCAATTGTCAAAAATGGTATTTTCTTTGACTTAATCCCATAACCTGCGGGATTTTCAGATAGAGTGGAGAAGAAAAGTTCAATTTCATTTTGACGAATATCAACAGAGGAAACGCTATCCACCGAGCCTTGACCTGTAAACTTATAATCAAAATATGCCGATAGCCATCCAACGTCAACAAATTTCATCAATATATTCAAGCATGTCAGCACTCCAAGTACAAAAAAAACTGAAACAATGATGGCTCTGTACTTTTTAATTACATCAGGATACAGTGCAATAACATAAATTAAAGATATCCCAAACGACATCCATCCACCAATTGAGAAAGTTAAAATTAGAGCGGCAAACAAGGACAAGAAGATGACAGTTGATGGTCTAACTAACATCGTCCAGAACAGCGCAGGAACTAGAAATATTGCGAATGTACCTGGCTCATCATAAAAAGATCCGGCTCTTTTAAAACCACTTAGCGTATCAACTTCTGCTTCTACAAAAGCAATCGCATAATTTTGATATACACGTCCTTCTGGAGCAGTAAATTCATTAATTGGTGGCACATGAAAGATCAGAGCCATGGCAGATACAATAATTGCTGAAATTGCAAAGAACGTCATAAATTTGCAGTATGCGTCCATACACTTCACAAATATCTCCTCTTCCATAGATATATATGCCACAATCAGCGTGACAGATATTAGTAATCTATTGATTAAAACATCAAGAGTTGTGATGTCATTAAAGGAAATGATTAAGCCTAAATTATAAGTTAGAAGTCCGGCTATAATGACTAAATTATAAACACTACTTTGCTTCTTGAGTTTGATTCTACCTGGCAAAGAGACTAGTACAAGTATAGAAGTGATTGAAAATAGAACTCTGATGATTGGCGGTAAGATAAACTGAGAAATTAAATTTGGACCCAAAGCACATGATTCTAAGAACCAAGCGACTAATAAAAAATTCAGATAATTTGAATTGTTTGCTTGTTCGAGCTTCTCGACCTTATCAACCTTTTCTGTTGTTTTTCTAGCTTTCTTTTGCCTATTACTCGCCATCATGTTGTTAGAATATTTTTAAAGTAGCTTTTATCTAGCTTAAATCTAGAAACATAATTCACATTTCCTCAAATAATTAAATAGCCAAATATTGAGTATTACAATCGAACCGGAAATTTTTAACTTAGGATCAGTATTCCCATCCGCTCACTTGGAAAGCTCATCCTATGAGCATTCTTCCGTAGTCGATCGTATTTCAATGAGCTATGGATCGATTCCCTCCCGCGAGAGTCTCTGCCCAAACTCTGCTAATATCCTCAGCAATAGTTTTAATTTTCATCTCTCTCATTGATAACTTAGCCACAAGGGTGCTGTCGTGAGCCATTTGACGTTATTCCACCCACTTCAGGCTAGAAAACTTCTAACTCGCCCACTCTATGCTCAAGTGCTTTTCGCTAAGCTTCGCCGCTCCAGCAGGAGAAACAACTCCATCAACCAATGAATCGCGAGTTGAGCAAAGTTGTTGGCTTAGCCTGCCGTAGGCACAATCAACGGCACGGGTACTTTAATTCACAGAGATCGCCTAAAATCGTTTATTCATGCTCCATGCTTGAGGGGTCGCGCGGATTTGGGTCTTTTTCAGGCGATCGGCAACTGTCGGATTATATAATCGGAGATAGTTCCAATAGTTACCGAGCACGTTTTTGACATAATTCTGGGTTTCTTCAAACGGAATTTGCTCGATAAACTCGTCGAGATCTGTTGTGCCAAATTGCTTGACCCATGTTGCGACATTACTAGGGCCAGCATTGTAACCGGCGATCGCTAGAGCTGAATTATCTTTGACTTGTGCGTGGGTGAAGTTAAGATACCAAGTCCCCAGCTTGATATTATCGGCTGGATTGGTTAGCTCATATTTTTTCAAGCCAATTTTATCTGCCACAAATTTGGCTGTAGCTGGAATCACCTGCATCAGACCGATTGCCCCGACTGGCGATTTAATCGTCGGGCTAAATTTTGATTCTTGGCGGATCAGACTAATCGTTAGGAGTGGATTGACTTGCGGCTGGGAGCGATTAGACTGAATCAGATCGATAAATGCTAGTGGATAGAGAGTCTGCCAATAACTTTGCTGTTGGCGAATTTCGCTCAATTTGGCTTGTTGTTCGGGCGTTTCAACTGCATCTTCAATCTGCGAAACCTCGACGATACCAATAATATATTTTTCTAAACTGTTGTAGAGCATCCCCTGGTTGAGCTGCTCGTTAGCATAGCTGCTTTCTTGGCGAATCGTGGTTGATTGATGTCGATTGACAAATTCAGCTTGCCATAATTCCCAAGCTTCTCGATCTTGACCGATCGAATATAGTTCTTTGAGAGCTTCTGAGCCAGTTGGCAGGGGTAATCTAGTCTTCGGTTTAGAAATGGTGGGATTGAGAGATTTAATTGTATTAAAATCACCTACATCCCAGCCGAGATACTTGGCCGATCTCCAACTATAGTAAGAGCGAGGATAGTTGGTAACCGTATAGGAAAATGCTTGTTTTGCCGTATCTAGTTTGCCCAATTTTTGCGCCCACTTACCAATCCAGAAAGCAGCTCTAGGGCTATATTTAGAATTAGGACTATCCGTGACAATTTGTTTTGCTAACGCCCAAGCCCTGTCGAAATTTGCTAACTTTGCTTCAGCTCTAGCTAATTTCCAGCGATAAGCAGCTACTTCTTCGGTATGGGAATGGAGTTTGACCATCTGTTCGCGTGCGGCTGTGGCTCCAGCGATGTTTTGATTGCGTTCGAGGATTTGGGCTTTTTTGACAAAGGCATTAACACTTTGACTGGGAAATTTGTCAATTACTCGATCGAGATAAGTCAGTGCTTCCACACTAGGCGATAAGTCCGCCAGATTTAATAGTGATTCGGCAGCTTCATTAGTTTGAGGATATTGAGCGACAATATCTTGATAAATTGCCTTAGCTTCATTGGGTTGTTTACTTAGTAGGTGACTATTGGCGATTTTACAAGCGTTGCTGGCTGTTTTACTCCCCTTTCTGAGCGGAGTAATCACTTTGTGATAAACTTTATTTTGCCAATAAACTAGACCGATAAAATCCCAATCTACTGGTTTGAGATCGTTTGGATATTCTGTTACCAATCGATCGGCCACTTTCAACCGTCGCGGATCGTTGTCATCAAAATATTTGAGTAAAATTAATAACAGATCTGGTCGATTGGGTGTGTGTGCTAGCTGTTGTTGAATAATTTCTAAGGTGCGCGGATGATTGGGAAACTGTTTAATTGCTAAGTCCCAATATTTCCAATCGGTTTGACCTAGTAAATTCCAGGCTTCCACCACTACGGGGGATTTAGGATGGGATTGGATTAAGAGCTGAAGTTGACTATTGAGTTGAGACTGTTTGCCAGCTAATTGATAAGCTTGTGCTCGTTTCCAAATAATCTGCGGTGTAAGGAGTGGGTAATCTTGTTCCAAGTTTTGTAAATAGCCAAGTGCTCGATCGCTTTGCCCGGCGGCAATCGCATCATTAGCTAAAATGTATCTTGCCCGGGCAGCAGAGAGTGATTTATCCTGTTGCTTGACGATCGCTTGCAGCGCAGCAGTGCGATCGGGTTTTGCGATTAAGGTTAACACCGGATCGGCGATCGATTGTCTCGCCTGTTGCCTTTGTTGGCACCAAGTCAAACCTGCCCCAATCCAGATCGAGATCGCCACCAGCAGCAAAGTTTTTACCCACTTAGTTGGCATCGGCGACCGTAATCTTTTTTTCATCAGGGCAGGGAAGGCGATTGGCTCAAACTAGATTTAGATCGCAGCAGATCGATCGGTCATTCATCGGTTTGATGACGGGACATTGCTACCGTCGCTATCTCCGAAGAGCAATTGTCTCATCTGCTACAAAAAATCATTAGGTTTTATTATACGCATTTTGGCGGATAAAAATGTCTAGAGCAGCTTTATGCCAATCCTTGCTCGATCCTGGGGATTGCTAACTGATGCTGGTGTAATAGCAGCAAGGATTGGATCAAATCGGGGCCGTGAACCTCTCCGGTTAGCGCAGCGCGCAGACTTCGCATTACTACCCCTTTTTTAACATTTTGGGCTTTAGTCACCTGTTTAATCAGCTCCTGGGCATCTGTCTCTGTGAGATTTGGCTGAGAGTTGAGCTGGGCGAGCAGGCTGGTTAAAACTTCCTTAACCCCTGTTTGACTGAGCTGGGCTTGAGCGTCTTCGTTAAAGGTAGCGGTGGGAGTGAAAAAAGTCCGACTGATCTCGACACATTCATCCAGCCGCGCCAAACTTGCCCCAATCAAACTGGTAAGCTGAATCAACCACGCTCTATCTGCTACTCGATCTAATTGAAAACCCGCTGCTTGCCAATAGGGAATCAATTCCTCGACTAGTTGTTCGGCGGGCATCGCGTGGATATATTGACTGTTAATCCAGTTAAGTTTATCCCAATCAAATTTTGCCCCAGCTTTGTTCACTCGATCGAAATCAAACTGTTTGGCAGCGACATCGAGGGTAAATAGTTCTTCCCCATCTGGTGCCGACCAACCCAACAATGTAATTGACCAGAGCTGGTGCCGTGTAGCCCATCTGCTTGAAGTCATCGATCGAAGTTACTCCATCCCGTTTCGAGAGTTTCTTGCCTATAGGACTCATATTTAAGGGCGTGTGGGCGAATTCTGGTACTTTAGCTCCCAAACCTTCATACAG